>VFZP01000025.1 GCA_016871115.1 Acidobacteriota bacterium | reverse complement strand
CCGCCAAAGGTCTCGATCCGGCGTGGTGACGGATACCGCAACTCCGGGTTTTCTTCTTCACCTTTTGGGTAACGACCGGTACGCTCTTTTCCTCGCCCATCCCGTTGAGTATCCATCACTTCATGCCCGACCGGCCACCCCAACTGCCGGATTTAGGGTGATTTGAGCGTGAAGTAGTGGCGAACAGCCAAGCGCAGCGAGCAGGGCAAGCCCGGTGCGCGCACAAAGTGGAACGCGAGTCATTTCGCACTCCTGAGCGGTTAAGGACCAAAGTTTCCGGCCGCCAACGGACGGCTGGCCTTCTTTTTCCCCAGGGTAGTGCCGCACTTTTGATTGCGTGCTTGAGTTAAGAAGAGTTTATCACCGGACTGGCCAGCTTGCGCAAGGCGAGTCCCTCGCCGGCCAGACTGGGATAACATAAGGGAGTCTTGCCTTATCTCCTCTTTTGCTTCGCGGCGGTCTTTCCTTTCACTGCCGCATGGGCCCAGTCCGCCGCCGGCGGCGTGGACGGCTCCCTGCTGCAACTCCTCCGGTCTGAACCTTCGGCGCCGGTTTCCCCCTGGATCGAATTGGCGAAACTCACGCTAGCCGCGGTGGTGGGACTCGCTGTGACGGCCACTCATCGCTACTGCCAGGGCGACAAGGTGCCGAGCCGTTCCCTGCTGCAAGCCTCCGTCCTGCTGTCGGTCTCGGGCGCGTTGATGATGATCATCATTGGGAATTCCACGGCGCGGGCGCTGGGCATTGCAGGCGGCGCGAGTATCATCCGCTTCCGCACGCCGGTGGACGACCCGAAAGACGCCATCATTCTGTTTCTCCTGATGGGCCTCGGTATGTCGGCCGGCCTCGGCTCGTTTGCGGTGTGCGCGCTGGGCACGGTGTTTCTATGTCTGTTTCTCGTGGCGTTGAACCAGTTCGGCGAAGGCAAACCGCGAGCCGTGCAACTGGAAGTGGTGGCCAGTTCTCCGGAGTTTCCCATGGAGCATGTGGGCCAGGTTCTGCGCCACGAAGGCGAATCGTTTGAAGTGATCAAGATGACGAAGGGCAATGAGGCAACGGCGAAGTTTCTGGTGAAATTGCCGGCCTCGGTTTCGTTGACGTCGGTGAGCGGGATGCTGATGGCCGAAGGCAAGGCGGGCGTGAAGTCGGTGAGTTGGGAACAGAAGAAGGCAGACCAGTAAAAATGGAGCGCGTGATCCTGACGCCGGCCGAACGGCGGCCAGCCATCCTCGATGCGATTGCCGCGGCGCAGTCGAAGGTCCGCCTGTCGATGTTCCGCTGCACCGATTTCCGCGTGATGGATGCGCTCGCCGCGGCGCAGCAGCGGGGCGTCGCCGTGAAACTTCTGCTCACGCAGCGCGCCAAGGGCTGGGAGAAGAAGATCCGTGAGCTGGGCCAGTACCTTGAAAGCATGGGCGCCGAAGTGCACCGCTACGGGCTCGCCGGCACCAAGTATCACGCCAAGTACCTCGTGGTGGACGACTGCCTGGCGCTGATCAGTTCAGCGAACCTGACGCTGCGTTACTTCGAAAAAACCTCGGACTTCATCCTGGAGACCAGGGACGCCGGCGTGGTGGCGAACCTGATCCGGCTGTTCGAAGCAGATACCGCCACGCCCGGCGTGCCGCTCCCGGCGGACTGGAACCGGCGTTTGATTGTGGGGCCGGATGTTTCGCGCACCGAGTTCGTGGCCCGGATTGCCGCGGCGCAGAAGAGTATGCGCATCGTGGATCATCGTGTGAAAGACCCCCAGATGTTGGCGCTCTTACGCGAACGTGAACGCGCGGGCGTGAAGATTGCGGTGTACGGCAAGAAGTCGATTCCCGGCCTGAAGTCGCACGGCAAGATGATGCTGATCGATGGCGCTTACGCGATTCTCGGCAGCATTTCGCTTTCGCCGCCTGCGCTCGGCAACCGGCGTGAATTGTCGGTGGGCGTGGACGACTCGGGTTGTCTCTCGGTGCTTGACCAGTTCCTGCGGGCGGCTGGCCCCGGCATGCCGTTGGCTTCGCTGAAGCAGTACTCGGCCGCCACCGCGGAGATGGATGACGATGAAGATGACGATGAGGAGAAGGAGAGCGATGAAGACTAGATCGCTGCTCCGCTTCGTCACCGTTGCGCTGTTGCTGGCGGCAGCGGACCGGATGCGTGCGCAGGATACCAACCCCGACAGCAAAGAAGACGACTCCGGGCGACCTGGCAAGGGACTGCGCTTTGTCTGGAAACGCCATCCATCGATCCGCGTGGGCGGCTGGCTGCGCGTTGATTTCCGCGCGCGTCTGCAGATGGACTGGACGGTGCTGAATCCGGAAACCTCGGCCAGCCCCGACATCTTCGATTTCGAGCGCCGCCGCTTTGCCGTCGAAGGCGTGTTATTCAAGCGCATCGAGTTTGAAATCTCGCGCGAAACGGCCGAGACCGATTTCCCCTGGAAAGACGTCTACGGCAACATCCGCATCGCCCGCGGGTTGCAGGTGCGCGGCGGACGCTTCCGCATTCCCTTCAGCCTGGAACAAACCACCGGCCCGACGGATCTGGACTTCATCGAACGCTCTCGCATTGCCGCGCGCCTCGCGCCGGGCCGCGACACAGGCGTCGCGGTGCATGGTAACGTCCTCAAGCGCGGCCTGCGCTACAACGCCGGCGTATTTGGGAATGACGGCGACATTGCCGCCACCACCACCAACCTCCGCACCGGACAACGCACCGTGGCCGGGCGTCTGGTGGCGCAGCCGTTCCGTTGGCTGCCCGCGCCGAAATTGCTGGAAGACTTCTCCATCGGCGGCGCGGCGACCACCAGCGATGTGCCAGCGGGGCTTTACGGCATCCGCGGCCGCACGGCGGCCTCCGATACTACGTTCCCCGCCTACTTTGTCAGCGGCAACCGGCGGCGCGTGGGCCTGGAAATGAACTGGATGCCCGGGCCCTTTTCGGTAAAAGGCGAGTTCATCGATATGCGCGAGCAGCGCCTGAAACAGAGCATCCGCGGCGAGGATCTGCCGGATATGATTCAGCGCGGCTGGTACCTGATGGGCACGTGGGTGGTAACCGGGCAGCGCAAGTCGCGCGGCCTCGATCGCGGACGCTACGTGCCGTTCATCAAGCGCTGGGGCGCTGTGGAGTTGGCCGCTCGCTATGAGGCCATTCGCCTCGCGAGTGACACTTCCACGGGACTGGCCTCACGCTCCACGCGCGCCTTCAACGCCACTCGCCAGAGCGACCGGGTGCTCACCTTCGGAGTGAACTGGTTCCTCACGCAATGGGTGAAGCTGCAGGCCAACGTGCTTCGCGACCGGATAGAGGACTCCTTCCGCGCCCCCGTGCAGGGCGTGCCCTCCTATTGGATTTACAAGTTCAGAATGCAGTTCACGCTATAACAGTGTCATAATCGGGGTGAGGAGGAAGAGATGAGACAAGCCGTGTTGCCTCTGGCGTTCCTTGCCGTTGCCCTTCCGTCTCTCGCCCAAGAGACCAAACAGACCCTGCAAGACGAGCTCTTCGACGAAAAAGCATTCCAGGAGATCCGCCTTGAGATCCACCCGGAAGACTTCAGAAAGCTCCAGAACAACTTCCGCGACAACACCTACTACCCGGCCAACCTGTTGTGGGAAAAGCAGTACCTGGAGAATGTCGGCATCCGGTCCAAGGGCCGAACCAGCCGCCGGCCGAACAAGCCCGGGCTGCGCGTGGATATCAACCGGTATGAAGACCAAGAGTTCATCGGCTTCAAGTCGTTCCTGCTCGACAACAACATTCAGGACCTTTCGCTCATCAAGGAGCGGCTGGCGATGGCGCTGTACCAGAAGATGGGACTGCCGGCGCCGCGCGAAACGCATGGCCGCCTGTATGTGAACGACGCCTATGTGGGCGTGTACACGATCACCGAGTCCACCGACAAAAAGTTTCTGAAGCGCTGGCTGGGCGAGGACGAAGGCTTCCTGTATGAATGGGAGTTCCTTGAAGGCTACCGGATGCAGTATCTGGGAGACAATCCGGGGTTGTATTCGCCGTCGCCGTTCAAGCCGGAAACCAATGAACTGAACCCGAACGCCGCGCCGCTGGAAAAGATGATCCGAGCCATCAATCAAGCAGCAGACGCCGACTTTCCCAAGGCCGTCGGCGAATTTCTCGATCTGAAGAAGTTCCTCACCGGGCTCGCCGTGGAGAGCTACCTCGCCGAGTTCGACGGGTTTCTGTCTGACTACGGCATCAACAATACGTACTTCTACCGGTTCAACGGCAAGAATCTGGGAATGTTCATTGCCAAAGACCGGGACAACACGTTCACCAACATCACCCATCCGATGTTTGCCAATGCGAATGCCAATGTGCTGGTAAAGCGGTGCCTCGCCAATGCCGAACTGAGAGAGTTTCTGTTCAGCGAGGTGATGCGCGCGGCGTCGCTGACGGGGGGCGCCGACGGCTGGATGGATAAGGAAATCGTGCGGCTCGCTGACCTGCTGCGCCCGCATGTGTATGCGGATACAAACAAGGAGTGCATCGAGACTCCCTGTACGCTGGAGCGGGCCAATGCCGACTTCGAGAACCAGGTGGCCTACATGCGCGAACTGGTGGCCCAGCGCAGAGAAATCGTATTGACTGAGCTGAAGGCCTTGGGCTACACCCCGCTTCCGGAGCCGGCCACACCGGAACCGGTGGCGAACGCCGTTGGAATGCCGATAAAATAGAGTGGGAGGGTTGGGGCTGGGCAGCTGGATGAGGGCAGAGCGGGGCAGTTCGCGCCGTGAACTGCTGCGGCGAGCGGGTGCGCTTGCGGCGGCAGGCGCTCTGGCTTCTCCTCGCACGCAAGCTGCGGTTCCCAGACGGTATCCCTATCTGCAGCATGTGTTGGCGAACCGCGCCACAGTGCTTTGGACCACTAACGAGCCGGGTTCCGGTTCCGTTCAGTTTGCTACGGATCCGGCGTTCACCGCGCCCGTCACGGTGCAGGCGCGAGCTCGGCGGATCGAGCCTGCGGCGTCCCAGCTTGAGCGAGCATTTACCCAGTTTGAGACCGAGCTGACTGGCCTCACGGCCAACACCCGCTACTACTACCGCGTTTTTCTCGGCGCGGAACGTTTATTGCCGAACGCCACGGCAGCGGAGTTCAGCTTTCGAACAGCGCCTTCGTCAGGCGAGTTCCGTTTTCTCGCCTTCGGCGACAGCGGCGGCAACACCCCGGAGCAGTATGATCTCCGTGACCTGATGCTCGCCGAGCGGGCCTCGCTCGCCTTGCATACCGGAGACATCGCCTACCCGTTCGGAACGCATCAAACTTACGAGCTTTACTACCTGCAGGTTTACCGGGACCTGATGCGGCAGTTGCCAACTTACCCGGCAGTGGGCAATCACGACGTCGACATTCAGGACGGTGCGGCCTATCTCGACATCCACGCTCTGCCGGTGGAGGGCGTGGCTCAGCGAGACCACAAGCGCTACTACTCATTCGATTGGGGCGATGCGCATTTCGTTTCGCTCGACAGCAACCTGCTGCCGGATGTCGGCCGCAGGAGCACGATGCTGGAGTGGCTGAGCGAAGACCTCGCGCGCACGCGCAAGATCTGGAAGATCGTGATGTGGCACCATGCCCCATACGACGGCTTGCGCGGGGAAGAGCCCGAGTCGCGCGCGGCGCGCGACTTTGTGGTTCCGGTTCTGGAAAGTCATGGCGTGCAACTGGTGCTTGCCAGCCATCACCACATCTACGAACGTACTCATCCGCTGCTGCGTGGCGAGCGGGCCTCCGGCCGCGCCGGCGAAGAAGGAATTGTCTACGTCACCACCGGCGGGGCCGGCGGCGGCCTGCACGACCTGGGGCCGCCGACCGCGGTTTCTGCGCTCGCGATTTCCGAGGCGCATTTCGCGCGTGTGGATGTGGACGGCGCGCGGCTCACGATCAGCGCCATCGGTCTCGGCGGGCGCGTTCTGGATACCCTGACGATCACTCCGCGGCCCACGCTGGGGCGCAGCGTACCTGTCAACGCCGCTACGCTCCGCCAACCCGTGGCGCCGGGCTCGCTGATCAGCATTTTTGGCCAGCATCTGTCGCCCCAGCAGTTGGCCGCGCCGGGGTTGCCGCTGCCCGTGGAGCTATCTGGCGTGAAGGTTTCGCTCGATGGCCGTCAACTGCCGCTCGCATTCGTCTCGCCAGAGCGCATTACGGCTCAGCTTCCATTCGGCGCCGTGGGAGCGGGTTCGCTGCGCATCGTCAACGGCGCAGCCACCGTCCCGGTGGAAGTGCCGCTGAACGTGCTACGGGTTGCGCCGGGGATATTTGGAACCCCTTCAGGGCCCTCCGTCGTGGGCGGGAATGGAGCGTTGGTGAGCGCCGCCAATCCGGCTGTGGCCGGTGAGACCGTATCGCTGTTCATGACGGGCCTCGGCGATGTGGCCAGCGAAATTGCCGCGGGCGCTCCGGCGCCTTTCTCCCCGCTCGTGCCGGTGCAGGCGCGCGTAGAGGTGGAAGTCGGCGGCAAGCGTTCGATTCCTTCGTTTGCCGGACTTGCTCCCGGACAGGCGGGAGTGTATCAGGTGAATGCACAGGTGCCGGGTGACCTTGCCACCGGGCGCCATTCACTGGTAGTGCTGGCCGATGGCGTGCGGTCCAACGAGATTGTTCTCGACGTGCGGGGTAGTGGCGGAGCCTAAGGGCCACAGCCATTTTGGGGCGCTACTTCCCCTTCTTGGAAGGCGTGCCAGCAGGCAGCGCCTTCAGCCGCGCCAGGCACTCGTTGAGCGGCTTGATTCCCGAACGCTTCTTCCAGTGCCCGGACGCGCCAGCCAGAATATGGAAGCAATGTGAGGGCATCCCCTTGCTCTCCGCCGATGGCTTGCGCAGCCGGAACGCCGCCTCAGGCTTGGGCGCGAACGCAAACAGCCGCTCAACCCACTCAGCGTCGATCCCAGCAGCCACGCCGAATGCGCTAGCGGTTTCCACATACGGAGCCGCGACAACGTCGAGGCCCTCTTCCATCAGCGGCAGGATCTCCCACCGCAGCCGGAACTCAAGGTCCGCTGCGTAGAGCATCAGCAGCGTCTTGGGCGACGGGATCTCCGGGCAGGTGGATTGCCGCAGTTGAAAGAACAGGCCGGAAGCGCCCCACTGACTGACCCCGCCGGCGCGCTCTCCGCTGCGCGCGCGGAGGAGCTGTTTGCCCTCGCGCAGCAGCTCGCGGTCGTTCAACCCTTCAAGCGCAATCAGCTTTCCTTTTTCGACAGTCATCGTGCGCGCTCCTGCCTTACTCAATCCGCATTTCGGGCCGGTTGTTCAGCCAATCGGCGATCGCCGCCACGTTGTACTCGGTCCACTTCTTGCGTGCCGACTTCTTGAACAAGCTGCGGATGAACTGGTGCTGATCGTAGATCGATTGCTCGGCATCCACCGTAACGAAATCGAAGATCGATGCGAGGCCGCGGTACTGGCCGAGCACGGCGCCGATGAATTCACGGTAGCTGTCATGCGCGTCGGCGAGGTGCGTGATGTCCTGCCCGGACTCATAGTACGACGGTTTGCGCTCGGCGGCGATGCGTTTGCCGGATGTCTCCGGCGACACCTGAAAGTAGAACACCGCATCGGGCCAGAAGATGGGCGAGTACAGATTCATCACCCAGTTCAGGTCAGACCCGCGCGTGACGTCGCGCGCGAGCGCCGTGAAGAAGTAGCGGTCGGCAATCACCGTCTTGCCCGCGCAGAGCGCCGGCAGTACTTCGGTCTCCAGGCGATGGCGGAAGTCGCAGGCATGCATCAGGCTGAACTCGGTGGCGTTGAGCGAACGCACCTGCTTGCGTGCCTTGATCAACGGCTTGATGAGGTCCGAAGAACTCCACTTGGTAGTGACCACCTCGTGGCCCTCGCCCTTCAGCCAGGACTTCAGCAGCTTGCGCTGCGTGGTCTTGCCGGACCCATCGGGGCCTTCGAACACAATCAGCAGCCCGCGCCGCTCTTCCAGTTGGGCGATACGGCGCAGTAGATCGGCGGGGGCTTTGGACATCAGGAGAAGCTCCGGACGGCCTCGCCCTCTTCTTCAAACGCCTGAAACACCGTGTCGAGCCGCGTCATTTTCAGCAGATCCTTGACGCGCTGTCCCGGCTTCAGTAACCGAAGCGACCCGCCGGCGTGACCCATGGTGGTGACGCCCGAAACCAGTTCGCCAATGCCCGAGCTATCGATATAGGTGATGCCGCCGAGGTTCACCACCACGTTCTTGAAGCCGGAAACGGCCAGTTGCTTGATTTCCTCACGAATCAACGCCGAACCTTCCCCGAGCGTGACGCGTCCTGTTATGTCGAGCACGGTCACGGTTCCCACTTGGCGCCTCGTCAGATTTGCGTCCAATGCGTTGTTCTCCTTCTGGGGTGAATCGATACGATAATATGCACAGGGCAGCGGCGTCAAGGATGTTGAGGGGCGTTCAGGAACGCGTGCGGCAGGCTACTCCACGGGGAGCACGGTCGCGCGCGGGGCGCGCTGTTCGTCAGCGCCACCAAGCCCTGCGTCGCGCGTTGGTCCATCATGGTCCGCATCTGATCCTCGGTGCACAGCACATCAGCAAGCGTGGTGTTGCCCAATACGCTGGTGAGCACGTTTTGGATGGTGTTCCACAGTGCGCGGAGTGAACAATCCACCTGGTGCGCGCAGGATTCGTTGCGCCCTGCGTGGCGATCGCAAAATTGCTGCGAAAAGAAGCGTCCGCCGAGCACGTTCAGCGCCTCTTCCACTTTGATTTCCGTGGCCGGGCGCGCCAGCATGTAGCCGCCGGACTGGCCGCGTTCACTTTTGATCAGGCCAGACATGCGGAGCAAACGCATCAGTTTGGCCACGTTCGGAACCGAGAGCCCCTCGGCGGCGCTGATCTCGGGAATCGTCGTCGATTGGCCGGCCGGAAGGCGCGCCAGATGGAGCAAACACCGCAGGCCGTACTCTTCCTGCGAACTGAGCTTCATAACGTTAGTGTATCAGCCGCTGCCACTTACCACTCAATACTACGTGCAATCTCCCGCAACACCGCGTCGCGCGCCATTAAACGCTCGCGCTGCCCGGTAGCTACCAGGAGCAGCGGGCGGCCCTTGTGCTGCATGGCAAACACGCGGATGCGGTAGGGCGCGTTGCGCTCGGGGTGCGTGAAATCGAACGTGTAGATCACGCCCGGGCGGCCGGGTATGGAGAACGGCTCCAGATCGCCATCGCGCTCGACTCTTGTGCCCGCTTGTTTAAAACGCGCGCGCAGAGTTTTGATGTACTCCTCTTCGCTCGTCTTATCCGCTTCCACGGACCACAACGGGTAGACCTCGGGGTTGTCCTCGCGGTTCGGGTCCACGTTCAGGCCCGGAGGAATGATGGTCATCCCCAGTTCGGCGTTCTCTGACCGCCAGCCATCCGGCAGTTGCACGCGAAAGCCAAGCGTCGCGTGCTTGTGGCGCTTGCCCTTGGCGGCGTGCGAAAGCCGCACGCCGAGCGATAGCATCGAGCCGAACAAGAGCGAGCGCCGGGTGGTGGTCATGTCCATCTTCTATGAGTGCCGGATCACCAGCACGTCGCCATCCTCGACAATGTATTCTTTCCCTTCGAGCCGCAGCAAGGGGGTGCCGCGCAGACCCGCGTAGCCGTTGTGGTCCACCAGGTCCTTCCAGTTCACCGATTCGGCGCGGATGAACTTCTTTTCAAAGTCCGAGTGAATCGCGCCCGCGGCTTTTTGCGCCGTGCAGTTCTTCGGAATCGTCCAGGCACGCACCTCCGTCTCGCCCGCCGTGAGAAAGCTCATCAGGCCCAGCAGATCGTAGGTGCGTTCGATGAGGCGGTTCAACCCCGGCTCGGTGAGCCCGTAGGTCTCCATCATTTCCTTGGCGTCGTCGGCCGAAAGCTCGGCGAGCTCGGCTTCGATTTTGCCGCAGATGGCCGAAATACCCGTGCCGGGACGGCTGGCGAGTTTCGTGGTGCGGTACTCTTCTTCGATCGCGTGCATTTTGCCCGCGTCTTCTTCGCCCACGTTCAGCACATACAGCATGGGCTTCTGCGAGAGGAACTGGAAGCCGCGGATGATCTTCTCTTCTTCGGCGCTGATCTCCAGCGTGCGCAGCGGGCGGTTGTCTTCGAGCGCGGCCTTGCAGCGGTTGAGCAGATCGATCTCGCGGTCGAGTTCCGCGCTGCGCTGCTTCTTGCGGTCTTTCTCCACGCGCTCGATACGCTTTTCCACGACGACCAGATCGCTGAGGATCAACTCGATATCCAGATCGTCGGCATCGCGCACCGGGTCCACGTTGCCCTTTTCGTGTGGCACCGTGTCGGACTCAAATACACGCAGCACATGCGCAAACGCGTCGGCCACGCGGAGACTCGCCAGCAATCCGGTATCGCGCAGTGACTCCTTGGAGATCGACGGCGTGTCCAGATACTCCACCGTGGCGTGCGTGATCTTGGGCGGCTGGAAGACGGCGGCGAGCGCCGTGAGACGCGGGTCCGGCACTTTGGCCACGCCCACGCGGACCTCCATGCTGCCCATGCGCGTGGCTTCATGCACGCCCGTTAGAATCGTAAAGAGCGAGGACTTGCCTACCATCGGAAGGCCGACAATTGCGGTTTTCATGTTTAGTTAATGCGGTCTAAAAAAGGAGTTACAGTGGCACGTCCACCAGCGTGAGAATCTCTTCGATGAGGCGGATGGCCGGGTCTGTGCCGCGCTGGGCAAGCGCCATGCGCGTATTCACCATCACGCGGTGCGCAAAGACGGGCACGGCGAGGCGCTTCACATCTTCCGGCAACGCATAGTCGCGGCCCTCGATCAGTGCCAGGGCCTGCGTAGCGCGATAAAGCGCCTGAGCGCCGCGCGGACTGACGCCGAGCACCAGCGATTCGGAATTCCGGGTACGTTCCACAATCGCCAGCATATAGTCGGCAACCGAGCGCTCCACGCGCACCTGCGCGGCGGCGTTCTGCAGCGCCAGGAGTTCCGCGGCGGTCAACACCGGTTGCAACTGCACTCCCGCGCCGCCGCCTCCGCCGGCGACCTGGCGGAGAATTTCAAGTTCGGCCGCACGGTCTGGATAACCGATGCGCAGCAGCAGCAGGAACCGGTCCAGTTGCGATTCGGGCAGCGGATAGGTGCCGTGGTGCTCCACCGGGTTCTGCGTGGCGATCACCATAAACGGCGGATCCAGCGGATACGAGTGCCCGTCGATGGTCACCTGCAACTCGTTCATCGCCTCGAGGAGGGCGGACTGCGTCTTGGGCGTCGAGCGGTTGATCTCGTCCGCCAGCAGGATGTTGGTGAAGACCGGACCCTTCTTAAATTCAAACTCGCGCGTCTGCGCGTTCAGGATGGTGACGCCCAGCACGTCGCCCGGCAGCATGTCGGCCGTGAACTGCACGCGCTGGAAGCCGCAATCGATGGCGCGGGCGAGCGCGTGTGCCAGCGTGGTCTTGCCCACGCCAGGTACGTCTTCAATCAGCAGGTGGCCGCGCGCCAGCAGCCCCACGAGCGCCATGCGCACCACGTCGGGCTTGCCGCGGATCACCGAATTCAGCGCCGCTTCGAGCAGACGCACCTGCCCGGGGGCAGCGTGGTCCGCCGGGGCAGCGGTGCTGGCTTGGCGTTGCACCATGGATGAGCCTGTCCAACCATGATAGCGAGGTGCCGGTGGCGTTGCCGTCCCAATCCTGACGCGCCGCTACACCGCGTGAACCGTCCACGTGCCCGTGCAGCCATGGCCGCGCCGCACATGCAGCCGCCCGCGCGCGGGCTCGGCGATGTAGCCCGAAATCGAATGCATGTTCGTGGCGCCGTGCCGGCAGATAGCGCCATCGCCGCCATCGTGGTCCGCCAGAATCTCCTTCATCACGTCCACCGTGATGCGGCCCCAATGTTTGCGCACCAGCGCGCGCACGCGTTCAAGACGCGGCTTCGAATCCGGCAGCGTACCGTCTTCGAACTTCGCAAACGCGGGCGTCACGTAGTGGTTGGTGTGCAAGCGTCGGCTGGCGTCGTCATCTGCAAACAACGCGACGCCTTCGGGCCGTACCTCCACGTCCGCAATCCGGCCCGCGCCGTCGGCCAGCACCAGATTCAGCGCTGAACACGTGCGGTGCCGCTTCAGCAGTTCGACACACGCCCCCACGGAGCGTTGCTCAAGCAGCGCGCGCCGTGCCGGATACGTAGGCAGCCCGGGTTGCCATTTGAAATTGTAGAGCGCGTTCACAAAGTTGGCCACGCCGTGCTGATTCATGCCCGCGTAGCCCAACTGGCCCGCGAACGTGAACATCGCCGCGCGCGGACGGCCATCGCTCGGCCGCACCTTCAGCACAATCGCCACGTCCTCATACTCACTCTCAAGATCCTGGTTCTGGCCGGCCAGCGGGTTGCCATCCTGCGTGCCGTCGCGCGTGATGGCAAAGGCCGTGCAGCCGCCTTCCCACTGCCGCGCCGCTTCAGCCCGGGCCTGGCACAGCATGGCGTCTGAAAGCGTAATGCCCGCGCCTTCGGCGAGCCCCATCACTTCGTCCAAGTAGGCCGGACTCAGTTGTTTGATGTGCGGCAGAAAGCGCATGGCGTTCTGCTGCAGCAGCGCACGCGGCTTCCCGCTGAGACGGTCAATCCAGGCGAGGTAGCGCTGAATGATGGGCGCGGCCTGCTGGCCGTGCTGCACGCCCATTTCAAAGGCACTGCCGCTGACTTCGACGACCGGGAAGGTTTTCATCGGATGCGTAGCTGCATGGTATCAGACCGCGGCTTCGTGTAAAATGCTCTAACATGCAACGCCGCACCTTCTTTCTGCTCGGCCCAGCTGCCTTGACGCCACGCCGCCGGGCCGTGGCCGCCAGCGACAAGCTGACGATTGCCTGCATCGGGGCGCGTGGACGCGCCGGGCACTTGAACCGCGGCTTTGCCGCGATGCCGGAGATTGAAATCGCCATGCTTTGCGACGTGGACTCGCGGCAGTTTGCCGCGGGCGTCAAAGGCATCACCGCCACCGGGCGCAAGGAGCCGCGGCTGGAAGCGGACTTCCGCCGCGCGCTCGACGACAAGTCGATCGACGCCGTGGTGATCGGCACGCCCGACCACTGGCACGCGATTCCGGCGATCATGGCCTGCCAGGCGGGCAAGCACGTTTATGTCGAAAAACCGTGCAGCCATAACGTGAAAGAGGGCCAGGCGATGCTGGCCGCCGCGCGCAAGCACAAACGCGTGATGCAGGTGGGCATTCAATCCCGCAGCCAGCGCCACCTTGCCGAGGCGATGGAGTTTCTGCGCACCGGCGCACTCGGCAAAGCGATATTTGCGCGCGCGTGGGAAACAGCGAAGCAAAACGCCGTGCCGCGGGTGCCCGATACCGCCGCGCCCGCCGGCGTGGACTACGACATGTGGCTGGGGCCCGCTCCCAAGCGCGCGTTCAATCCCGCGCGGTTTCATTCCAACTGGCGCTGGTTTTTCGACTACGGCACCGGCGACCTCGGCAACGACGGCGTGCACCGTTTGGACTATGCGCGCCGCGGCCTGGAAGCTGCGTTCACCGGCATGAAACGCACTTTGCCGGAGTGGCCCACGCGGATTTCAGCCGGCGGCGGCAAGCTCTTCTTCGATGACGCCCAGGAGTTTCCAGACACGATGATGGTGAGCTTCGAGTACGGCAACGAAGCGATGCTGGTGTATGAAATGCGGGTGTGGACGCCGAATGCGCTGGAGGGCGAGGAAGAAGGCGCCATGATCTACGGCGAGAACGGCGCGGTGGTGATCGGCAACGAAAAGTGGAAGGCGATCGGGAAGAAGGGGGAAGTGCTGCACGCCGGATCCGCGTCGGGTAACGATCAGGCAGACCCGGCGCACAAGGCGGACTTTCTCGCCGCGATCCGCAACGGTAACACTCCCGCCTGCGACATCCACATCGGGCACGTCGCTTCGTCGCTCACGCATCTCGGCAACATTGCGTGGCGGACGGATCGCAAACTGCGTTTTGACCCCGCTACGCAGACCTTCGCAGGGGACAACGAGGCGAACCGGTTGTTGGGCCGCACGTACCGGGCTCCTTGGGTGCTGCCCAAAGTCTGAACGGTGCCCGCGGCACTCATTCCGCTACCAAACCAGCTTCAGCGCGCCATCGCGAAGACGATGCCCGGCGCCGAGCCGCCGTTGCGCGCGGCCGTGATCGGCCCCAGCGATGCGGCCAACCGAAAAAGCGACAAGGCGCATCAAAGCCCTGCGGCCGATGCGCCTTATGTGCCAACCAACAGAAGATTCGTTAGAGCCGGGCGACCGTGGCGTTGTTGACCGCGGGTTTGTCGAGCGCCACTTCGTCGCCCACTTCCAAGCCCGCCTTCACCACCGCGTGCGTGTTGTTACGTTCGCCCACCGTGACCACGCGCTTGTCGAAGCCCTCGGCGGCGCGGACGTAAACCACTTCCTTGCCGTCTTCGGTCTTCACCGCGCCGAGCGGCACGAGCTTGGCATTCTCCACGCGCCCGGTGACCACGTCGGCCGCCGCGGAAAGATCCGGAATCACCTTCGGGTCTGTCACGTCCATGTGGACGCGCACCGGCAGGTTGCGGATGTAGTAGTTCTCGCGCCAGCCCTTGGTGGCCAGCGCGCCGATGGAATACACCGAGCCATTCAGCTTCAAACCGGGGAATGCATCGAATTCAATGCTCGCCTTCTGGCCGATCCGGAACGCGCTGCTTTCGGTCTGGTTGATGTTGCCTTCAATGCTCATCTTGGTGGGGTCCACCACCTTCATGAACAACTGCCCGGCCATCACGATATCGCCTTGCTGAATCGGCGCCATCTCTCCGCCGCGGAAAGTGGGCTGAACGACGGCCAGTCCGTCCATCGGAGAGTAGATCTTGAAGCGCTTCAGGTCCTCTGCGTGGCGGCCATAGTGGCGCTCGTGGCGGGTGTGGGTGATCCCCAGCGTCCGTATTTCGGCGGCGTAGACGGCCTGCTTCTGCGCCACGTCTGCCTGCACCTGCTTGTAGCGGGCCTCGGCTTCCTCGGCCGTCAGCTTGAGCAACTCGCGCTCCACATCGGTTCGCACTTCAGCCGCCTTGGCCTCAAGCCGCGCCTTTTCAAACTCCGCCTTGGCGGCGCGAATCGTCTGGTTGAGATTTTCCAGATCGATTGCCTGCTCGGCCTTGCGCTTGCGAATGTCGGCAAGCGACTGTTCGATGTCGTCCTTCACGTCTTCAAGGTGGTCTTCAATCGACTTGGCGTCGATTTGCCCCACCAACTCGCCCTTCTTCACCCGCGCGCCGGATTGCACGAGATAGAGCAACACCATGTCGCGGCCAGACTCAGGGCTCCGGACGATCGGCGCGGTCACATTCACAAATGCCCGCGAGGCCGTCACGCCGGAGACGCGTACGGTTTGCACAAGCGAGCCTTGTGTGACCTTCGCCGTCTTCACCGCCGACTGCGCGGCCGCTGCCTGCTTCTGTTCGGCCGTCTGGCGATCGCCCAACGCCAGCCAGCCACCCACGGCGGTAAGCACCGCGGCGATGACAATGTACCAGCTCCACGGTCGGCGGGACGGTGGAGTGGCCTCCGGCGCAGGCACAGGGGCCAAAGCGGGAGGCGGAACGGGCGTAGGCGAAAAGTTCGGTTGGCCGAGGGCCGACATATTACCTCTGATTATAGGATACAGAACGTCAGTCCGATTGGGAAGGCGTGGCCGGCCTCGCCATGGTTACGCCTGTCCGGCATCGACTTTAATGTTCAAGTTGCCGCGACGGTCTCCGATAAGCACCCACAGGAGTTAACACTGCGCACTGCAACCCAAAAGCGACGAATCATGACCTAGCGCTGGCCCAGTTGGCGGCTTTAAGCTCATCCCAAGCAGTGATCGAATTTCAGCCGGATGGAACGATTCTAACGGCGAATTCGAACTTTCTCCAGACCCTGGGGTACTCCCTCGAAGAGATTCGCCGCAAACATCATTCAATGTTCTTGCCAGAGGCGGAACGGCGAACGCCGGAATACGCCGGGTTCTGGGCGTCGCTTGAGCGGGGCGAGTTTCAACGCAACGAGTACCGGCGGATGGCCAAGGGTGGCCGTGAGGTTTGGATCCAGGCCACCTATCTCCCGCTGGTGGACGGACGCGGGAAGGTCTTCAAGATGGTGAAATACGCCACCGATGTGACGCAGCAAAAACTCCAGGCGGCCGACTGGGCCGGACAGATTGCCGCCATCGGCAAGTCGCAGGCGGTGATCGAGTTCTCACCGAACGGGGAGATTCTCGCCGCCAACGAGAACTTCCTCAATGCCGTCGGCTACCGGTTGGAAGAAATTGTCGGCAAGCACCATTCGCTGTTTGTAGACCCGGCGTAACGTCAAACGTCGGCCTACCGCGAATTCTGGGCCAAGCTCGGGGCCGGTGACTTCCAGGCCGATGAGTTTCGGCGGATCGGCAAGGGTGGTAAAGAGATTTGGATTCAGGCTTCCTACAACCCGATCTTCGACGCCACCGGCCGCACCATGAAGGTGGTGAAGTATGCCAACGATATCACGGAACAAAAACTCCGCGCAGCCGACGCTGCGGGGCAGCTTGAGGCGGCCGGCAAATCTCAAGCAATCATCGAGTTCAATCTCGACGGCACAATTCTCTCGGCCAATCGGAATTTCCTGTCCACCGTTGGCTACACCCTCGGCGAGATCGTGAGCAAGCACCACTCCCTGTTTGCGGCGAAGCCTTGCGTGATTCAGACGAGTATCGCCAGTTTTGGGCCGAGCTTGCTCAGGGGAAGTTTCAGGCGGGTGAGTTCCCGCGTTTCGGCAAAGGCGGACGCGAGATTTGGATTCAGGCTTCCGATAACCCGATTGTCGATCTGAACGGCCGACCAGTCAAAGTGGTGAAATACGCCTCCGATATCACAGCCCAGAAGATGGCTTCGGCCGACGCCGCCGGTCAACTGGAAGCCATTCACAAGTCGCAGGCGGTGATTGAGTTCAACATGGACGGCACGATTCGCACCGCCAATCCCAACTTCCAAGGGGCCGTGGGCTACTCAATTGGCGAGATTAAGGGGCAACACCACTCGATGTTCTGCGATCCTGCGTACGCAGCCAGCCCCGTATACCGGGAATTCTGGGCCAGGCTCAACAAGGGCGAATTCCAGACCGGAGAGTTCAAGCGGCTTGGCAAGGGCGGGCGCGAAATCTGGATCCAGGCATCCTACAACCCCATTCTCGATCTGTATGGCAGACCATGGAAGGTGGTGAAGTACGCCACCGACATCACCCGTCAGGTGATGGCGCGTCAGGAGGTGGTCCGGATTGTCGCAGCGCTCAGCAGTTTCTCGGATGAACTGGGTTCTGTCAGTCAGCAATTGGGCGCCAATGCCGAGGAGATCTCGGCACAGGCCGACGTGGTTTCGACGGCTTCTACCGATGTTAGCCGCAATGTACAGACCGTGGCGGCGGCAACCGAAGAAATGAGCTCCAGCATCCGTGAGATCTCACGCAACGCGACCCAGGCTGCGCAGATTGCAAGAAGTGCGGTCGACGTTGCCAGTTCCACCAACACCACGGTTTCGCAACTCGGTGTGAGCAGTGCCGAAATCGGCAAGATCGTCAAGGTGATCACCTCGATTGCCCAGCAAACCAACCTCCTCGCGCTCAATGCCACGATTGAAGCGGCGCGGGCCGGCGAGGCGGGCAAGGGCTTTGCCGTGGTAGCCAACTAGGTCAAGGAACTGGCCAAGGAAACCGCCAAGGCTACCGAGGATATCAGCCAGAAGATCGAAGCCATTCAGCAGGACACCAAAAACGCGGGCGGCGCCATAGCCGAGATCTCGGGTGTGATCGGCCAGATCAACGACATCTCCCAGATCAACGACATCTCCAATGCCATTGCCGGCGCGGTGGAACAGCAAAGCGCCACCACCAGCGAAATAGGCCGCAGCGTAGCCGAGGCCGCCAAGGGCACCACCGATATTGCCGGTAAAATTCAATCCGTGGCTACCGCGGCGCGCGACACTACGGTGGGGGCAGGCAATGCCCAACGTACCGCTGCCGACCTCAGGCAGCTCGCCGGCCAGCTCAAGAGCGTCGCCGAGCAGCTCACGGCCGCCTAAGGCCGCCTTAGCCTCCGTTTCGCATCGCGCGGACGAGCTTCAACGTGGTGATGGCTTGGCCCAGATGCCGCTGCGAATGCTCAGAAATGCGGACAATCAACCCTATCACCGTAGTGGGCAGGCCCAACCTGCCCACTCGACGTTCCAGGCGCAGCGCCTCCGGGTCAATCGCCCGCACATAACGTTCGAGGCGCTGCACTCGAGCCTCCCATTCAGCCAGAAGCTGGCCGGCCGACGCGCCAGGTTCGGCTTCCCGCTTGAGCGCCTCCAGTTGGGCCGGGCTGAGCGGTTCGTCCATCAGATAGGTTCCCAGCCGTTCAGCCGCCCCCGCCATGTGACGGATGTGGAACCCTGCCGGCGGCTGGCCAAACGGCTTGGTCTATAGCTCTTCGGCCGACGCTCCTTGGAGCGCCCGGCCGAGTTCCTCATGCGCCTGGATGAAGGAATAGAACAGGTTAGCCACCAGTGGATCGATTCCCTGGAGTGGTCCATGGAGCCAAGGTTCGGGTAAAGCGATCACCCGCCACTGTATCATTAGGCCGTCTTTACAAAAACGAACCCAAATCGTCTGACGGCACCATAACCGAGTGGATTAAAATAACGTCTGTTACGTCGAAGGGCAACCTGCAGGTGCGGGTGATGTCCCGTCGTGTATCAAGAGGTCCAGCCCGAGGGTTACCGAGGAGTGCTCCCGCTATGCAGCCGCAAATAAATCCGCAACCAGCGCCGGAAAAGCCGGCCGCTGGCACGTCGTGGGAACGACAGGCCGGGTCGGAGTCGATTCCGCCGTCGCGTTGGCCCTGGGTGGCCGGGCTTCTCGTTGCAGAAGCCTTGGGCGGATACCTGTACTGGTCGCGTACGCAGGAAGTCGCGCGGCGCACGCAGGCGGCCTCGGCTGGCATTCGCACGTTTACGGTGGCCGCCGGCGGCCATATTGAAAAGACTTTGCTGCTCACCGGTCAAACCGGTCCGGAAAAATTCTCCTCGCTCCTCACGCCTCAGATGCGCGGCAGCCGCAGCGGCCGCAGCAGCGATGGCAGCAGTTTCCGTACTTCGCAACGTGGCGGCGCGTCCTCAAGCGGCGCGCGGGGCGCCACCACGGGTAGTTCCAGTGGCGGGACTTCATCCGGCGGCGGCACGTTGGCCTCAAACAGCGCGGCGGCCTCCGCCACCGGCGGCGGGGCGGCAGGCGGCGGCGCGCCCGGTGGCGGCGGGATGTCCGCCGGGATGCGCTCAGCCACCTCGCGCGTCGGCGGCGGCTCGGCTTCGGGGGCCCGCAGTGCGGCCTCGGGCCGCTCCTCCGGTGGGGCATCCGGCGCGATGGGCGCTGACGGCATGGGATCGACATCTTCCAATTTGCCTGGTGGCGGCGGCGGTGGCGGCGGGGCACCGGGCGGCAGCGGCAGCAGTAGTGGCGGTATGCGTGGCGGCGGCGGTGGTGGCAGCGAGTTCGCCATGGTGTTGCGGGATGCGGCCAAACCCGGTTCCCGCGTGAAGAAGGGCGACATGGTAGCCGAGTTCGACCGTCAATATATGTTGACCCGCCTGGATGACTATCGCGCCAGCGTGGCACAGGCCGAAGCGGCGTTCTCCAAGCTCATGGCTGAGATTGAAGTCAACAAGAGGGCGCACGATCAGTCGATCGCCAACGCCAAGGCAGCCGTGGACAAAGCCAAGCTCGACATGAAGACCGCACCGGTACTTTCAGAGATGGACTCCGAGCGGCGCAAACTGGCGCTCGAAGAAGCCGAAGCGCGGCTCAAGCAACTGCAGCAGGAAATCCGCCACGTGGACACGGGCCAGGCGGCGGACCGCCGCACAGCCGAGTTAGACCTCCAGCAGACCCGGCTTGAACTGAAACGCGCGGAAATGAACGCCGACCGCATGGTGATGAAGGCGCCCATCGACGGGCTGGTGGTCATGCAAAACACCTTCCGCGGCGGCGAGTTCGACGCCATCAAGGTGGGCGACCAGCTTTATCCGGGAATGATGTTCATGCAGATTGTCGAGCCGGATTCGATGGTGATCAGCGCCACCGTCAACCAGGCCGACGTGCAGCGTCTGCGGATCGGCCAGAAAGCTTCAGCCCGTTTCGATGCTTTTCCAGACCTGGTGCTGCCGGCTCACGTCTCCGCCATCGGCTCGGTGGCCAAGGCCAGCCGTTTCCGCCCCGATTGGGTTAAGGAAATGCCGGTGATCCTCAAGCTGGATAAGATGGACCCGCGCGTGATCCCCGACCTTTCGGTGGCCTGCAATGTGGTGCTTGAGTCGGCTGACTCGGCAGCGATCGCGCCCCTCGATGCGATTTTCCGCGACGAGCCCGAAGGCAAACCCTATGTGTTCGTCCGCACGGCCCGGGGAGACTGGCAGCGCCGTGAAGTAGAAGTGGGACTCAGCAGCAACACTCAGATTTCAGTCCGTTCCGGCGTCCGCGCGGGCGACGTGCTGGCGCTGGACCGGCCCAGTGCCGGCGGCCCGGCCAAGCCGGAGAACGTCTCGTCTACGCCTTCGCCGTCCCGTGCGGAACTGGCGCTGCCGCCGGGCCGCCGCCGTCTCCGCGCGCCGCTGTAAACAAGAGATTCTTGCCGAGGTAGAAACTAGAAAGCCGTGTCCAAAGAAATCAAACCCAAACAGCGCATCGGCCAGGCGGTGAAGAACCCCTGGAAGCGCTATGCCACCTGGGGCACTCTGGCCGTGCTCGCCACGGGCGGAGCTGTGTACGCCTATCGCTTCACCGGCAAGACGGTTGTGGAGATCCCCACCGGGCGCGTGCGCAAAGCCGAATTTGTGATCTCGGTGAAGACGCGCGGCGAAGTGCGCTCGTCGAATTCCATGATTCTGTCGGCGCCGCAGGTGCCAGACCCGAAGATCACCAAACTCGCCGAATCCGGCCGGCCGGTGAACGCCGGCGACGTGGTGATTGAATTCGACACCGCGCAGCAGGAGCAGTACTACATTGACCGCTCCACCAGCGTGCGCACGGTGGACAGCGAAATTGTGCAGCTCAAAGCGACGCACCGCATCACCGACGAGTCCGACGCCACCAACATGATGATTGCCGAGTACAACGTGCAGCGCGCCGAACTTGAAGCGAGCAAGGCGAGCGTGGTGTCGGAGATTGAGGGCGCCAAGAGCAAGATCGATGTGGGCATCACCGAAGGCGACCTCGGCCAGCAGAAGGTCGTAGTCGGCTCGCACAAGATTTCGCAGCAAGCCGATCTCCAGCGCCTGGAGCAGAAGAAAGATAAAACCGTCCGCGATCAGGAACGCGCCAAAGGGTATCTGTCGAAGATGGTGATCCGCGCGCCCATTAGCGGCATTGTGAACATCCTCCCCAACTTTCGCGCATCCGGTTCGTTCGGATCGAGCCCCCCGGGTTTCAAAGAAGGCGACCGTGCCTGGACCGGCGCGGCCATTGCCGAAATTCCCGACCTGACCAAGATGCGCATTGAGCTGAAGCTGGACGAAGTGGACCGCGGCAAGTTGAACCTCGGCCAGAGCGTCCGCATCCGCGTGGACGCGCTTCCGGAGAAAGAGTTGGTGGCCGAGCTCGATTGGATTTCGCCGATCGCCTCGATCGCCTTCCGCGGCATGGGCCTGACGGAGAAGAGCTTCCCGGCTCGCGCCACGCTGAAGAATCTCGATCAGCGGTTGCGGCCCGGCATGAGTGGCAGCGCCGACATCATTATTGAAAGCGCGCCCAACGCGTTGCTGATTCCCGCGCGCGCCAGCTTTGTCAACAAAGGCAAGCCGGCGGTGTGGGTGCAGCGCGGAGCCGGCTACGAGATTCGCCCCATTGAAGTGGGCAAGCGGAATGAAACGGACATCGTGGTGCTGAGCGGCCTGCGCGAGGGCGAGACCATCTACCTGGAAAACCCCGTGGAAGCCGCCAAGCGCGCCAAGAAGTTATAGGATCCCGAGCCAAGCAAAACCATGAAGAAGATCATCTTTCGCCTCACCATTGCCCTCGTGGTGGCCGCCGCGGCCTGGGGTGGCTACCGGGCCATCAAGGAATTGCCGGGCAAGGAATCCTCCACTCTGGCCACGACCAAGGTGCGGCAGGGCGACGTGGTGGTGCGTACCTATGCCCGTGGCGAGTTGCGCGCGGTGCGTTCGGCCACGCTCACCGCACCGAACCTGTTCGGCACCGTGCAGGTTACCAAGCTGGCCGCGCTGGGCGCCTTTGCGCGCGAGAAGGATCTGATTGCCGAGTTTGACGATTCCGAGCTCCTGTCGCGCCTTGAAGAAAAACAGCTTGAAATCGAGCAGATCAACGAGAACGTGAAGAAGTCGCGCGCCGAACTGGCGATTCGCGAAAACCAGGACCAAGTGGAATTGCTCAGCGCGCGCTATGCGGTGCGCCGCGCTGAACTCGAAGTGAAGCGCAACCCGCTCATCTCAGAGATCGACGCCAAGCGCAACAACCTGAGCCTTGAAGAAGCCCGGCGCCGGCTGCAGAAGCTAGAAAGCGACATCAAGTCGCGCCGCGAACAGGCGCAGGCCGAACTGGCCGTTCTGCAGGAGCGGCTCAACAAGGCGAACCTTGAACTAAACCGTGAGCGTAGCCGCTTGAATCAGGTGAAGGTGCTGTCGCCGATGAGCGGTCTGGTGGCGATCAAGCAGAATCGCGGCACCGGCTTCTTCTTCAGCGGGATGCAACTGCCCGACATTCGCGAAGGCGATCAACTGCAGCCCGGTATGCCGATCGTCGAAGTGCTCGATCTTTCCGAGCTCGAAGTGATCGCCCGTATCGGTGAACTGGACCGCGCCAATCTTAAGGAAGGTCAGGACGTCGTGATCGGCCTGGATGCGCTGGCCGACGCGCGGCTGAACGGCAAGATCAAATCGATGAGCGGCACGGCCAGCGCCAACGTATTTTCGTCGGACCCGGCCAAGAAGTTTGACGTGATGTTCTCGGTTGACATGCAGCAGTTGCTCAAAACCCTGGGCGCCACGCCGGACCAGATTTCCAGGGTAATGGCCACGGCTGAGGCGAACCGCAAAAAGCCGCCGATGACGAATCCGATGGCCGGCATGATGGCCATGTTCGGCGGGGGCGGCGGCGCTCCCGGCGGGGGCGGCGGCATGATGGGCGGCGGCGGTGGTGGCATGGGCGGCATGGGCGGCGGCGGTGGCTCCCCCGGAGCGGGCGGCGGCGGAGCGCCCGGCGACATGATGGGTGGGGGCGGTGCGCCGGGTGGCGGCCCTGGCGGTGGCGGCGGCGGCTTCCGGATGTTTGGCGGTGGCGGCGCCGGGGGCCCTGGTGGAGCGTCGTCGATCACGCCCGAGCAGATGGAAAAAATGAAGGCTGCCATGGCGAAGGCTTTCGGCGGCAAGAATCCCATGGAAATGTCGCAGGAAGAGCGCATGGCGGCATTTGCGAAAGTGCGTGAAGAAATGCAGAAGGCCGGTGTCACGATGCCCGCCCGCGGTCAGCGCAAGGGTGGCGACGAGGCCAAGAGGGGCGCTGACGGCGAAACCAAAGGCGGGGGACAGCCGGGCCCGGCTGGCGGTCCGCCCGTGATGTTCGGCGGTATGCGCGGCACTGGCGGTGACGCAGGCGCCCCTGGCGCCGGCGCGGATGGCCAGCGTCGCCGAGGTGGCGACCAGATGGCTGCGGCAGGTGGTGGTCCCGGCGGCGGTGGTGGCCGCCGTGGCGGCGGCGGCCCGCCCTCGGCCTCGGGAGGATTCGGCGGCTTCTCGCAGAAAGAAATCGATGCGGCCAAGCTCCCCCCTGCCCCGGAAGAAAGCGCCAGTCAGCTTGACGTGCTGCTGCGGCCGGGTTTGCTTGCCGACGTGGAAATCATCGTCGAAAAGATCCCGAACGCGATCTACATTCCCGCCCAGGCGATCTTCCAGAAGGAAGGCAAGAGCGTGGTTTACGTCAAAGAAGGCAACAAGTTTGTGCCGCGTGTGATTCAGCCGCTCAAGCGCAGCGAGTCGTTGATGATTGTTTCAAGCGGCATCAAGTCCGGCGAAGAGATCCTGATGCAGGACCCGGACGCCAAGCCTTCGGATAAGAAGAAGGGCGCGCCGAAGGGTGAGTCCGCCCCGGCCATGCCAATGGGCATGGGCGGTAAGAAAGGGTAGTGAGAGAAGCAAGCATATGGCGGTTCTTTCCGGCGTTCTCCCAGAAATACAGATGGGGCTCACCAGCTTGCTGGTGCACAAGCTCCGCACCGGGCTCACCATGCTCGGCATGATTTTCGGCGTGGGTTCGGTGGTGGCCATGCTCGCCATCACCGAGGGCGCGCAGAAAGACATCATTGCCAATATTGACTTGCTGGGCGTCAACAACATCCTGATTGAAGCCAAGGAAGCCGTTGACCGCAACGAACTCCAGGCGCGCCGGCAGATCTCGCCGGGCCTGACCTTCCGCGACTTCCGTGCGATTCAGGAAAACGTCCCAGGCATTGCCGCGCTCACGCCCCGGAAGCGCTTCAAGCCGCTGAAGGTGGTTCCAAAGACCACGGCCGAGGCGCCGCTGCTCATCGGCGTCGAGCCGTCGTACCTGGAAATTCAAAGCCTCAAGGTGGTGGAAGGCCGCTGGTTCACCGATCAGGAAAACCGCGATTCGGCCCCCGTTTGCGTGCTGGGTGAAGCGGCCAAGGTGAATCTGCTTGGCTACGATCCCGCCGTGGGCAAGTATGTGAAGGTGAACGACGCGTGGCTCCAGGTGGTTGGGATTCTCGCCCCGCAGGCGAGCGCCGACACCGAAGTGGAAGGCCTCGAAGTAGTGAACCGCAACAACCTCGTGATCGCGCCGCTCAACACCGTCATGCGCCGCTTTGAAGACAACAACAGCTACCTCAAAGACGAAATCGACGGGGTCTACATCAAAGTGAACGAAGACGTGGACTCGGTGGAAACCGCCAGCGTCGTGCAGGCGATTCTGAACGCCACGCACAAAGATGCGGGCGACTACACCGTGGTGGTGCCCGCCGGCCTGCTGGAGCAGAAGCGCAAAACGCTCGGCATCTTCAAGATCGTCATGATCTCGATTGCCGGCATCTCACTCCTGGTCGGCGGTATCGGCATCATGAACATCATGCTCGCCACCGTGCTGGAGCGCACGCGCGAAATCGGCGTCCGCCGCGCCATTGGCGCCAAGCAGGCCGACATCGTGCGCCAGTTCCTCACCGAGGCAATTCTCATCTCCATGCTGGGCGGCACGATGGGCGTGTTGTTCGGCTTGCTGCTGGCATGGATCATCGGCGCCGCCGCCGGTTACCCGACCGTGGTCACCACCGTCAGTATTGTCGTGGCCTTTTCGGTGTCGGTCGGCATCGGGCTGCTTTTCGGAATTTACCCGGCCATGCAGGCCGCCAAACTGGATCCCATTGAGGCGATCCGTTACGAATAGGGATCGGAGTCCAATGCAGAAATCCGCATTGATCTTTCTTTTGTCGCTCTCGCTTTCAGCGCAGGAGTTCAACAACTTCACCAATGCGCCGAAGTTCCCCAATAGCGCGTTTTTCCGCCAGGGCTTCGGGCGTGAATTGCCGCGCGTGGAGATTCAGCCGCCGATCCGTCTGCAGGACTTCGCCGGCACCGATCGCCTGGAATTGTCACTCCGCGCGTATCTCGAACTGGTGATGGCCAACAACCCGGACATTTCCATTCAGCGTCTGCAGATTGAGCAGTTCAAGAACAACATCTCCGGTTTGTACGGCCGCTTCGACCCGTTCGTGACGGCGGGTTTCAACGCCACCCGCAACACCACGCCGGCCACGTCGGTGCTGCAAGGCGCCAATGTGCAGTCCACGCTCCAACAGCCGTTCAACTCGCAATACACGCAACTGCTTGAAAACGGCACCCAGTTGCAGGTGGGCTTTGGCACCACCAAGTTTTCCACAAACGATAGCTTCGCCACGTTCAACCCGTCGATCAACTCGTTCTTCCGGATGGGCTTCACGCAGCCGCTGCTGCGTGACCGCGGAGCGTATGTGAACCGCCTGCCCATCATGGTGGCCAAGAGCCGCCTGCGTCAGGGTGAGTACCAGATGCGCGATACGCTGCTGCGCCTGTTGCAGCAAGCCGAGCTCGCCTACTGGCAGGTGATCCAGGCGCGTGAGTCGCTGCGCGTGCAGGAAGCAGCGCTGGACTTGAACGGCAAGCTGCTCAAGCGCAACGAGCGCGAACTCGAGCTGGGCGCGATCTCGGCCCTCGAAATCTATCAGCCCAAGGCCAACTACGCCTCCACGGAAGTGCGCGTGACGCAGGCTCGCTACTCACTGCAGCAAGCCGAAGACAACCTGCGCCGGCAGATGGGCGCGGACGTGGATCCTGTGTACCGCAACATGGCCATCGTGCTGACGGAGAACGTAGCGCCGCCGTCGGACGAAAAGCCGCTCGACAAGGAGTATTTCGTTGAGACTGCGTTCCGCATGCGCCCTGATTTGAAGGCACAACTGCAGGCGCTCGATATCGATGATCTGGCGTACCGCCAGGCGAAGAACCGCTTGACGCCGGACCTTGCGCTCACAGGCGCCTACACGGGCAACGGCCGCGGCGGCAATTTCATTCCCCGCCCCAACACCATCGGTTCTGGCGTCACCACGGCGTCGCGATTGATACCCGGCGGCCTTGGCGACGCGTTGAATCAGGTTTTTGCCTTCGACTTCCCGACGTATGCGATGGGCCTGCAACTGCGCCTGCCGCTGCGCGATCGTCAGGGGCAAGCAGATCTCGCCAACGCCGCACTGAGCAAGAAGCTCGACACGCTCCGCGCACGGTCGCTCGAGCAGAACATTCGCGTGCAGGTGCTCAACGCCGTCACGCGCGTTGAATCCAGCCGCGCCGGCGTGCGCCAGTCGCAGATCACGGTGGACTTCGCGCAGCAACGCCTGGACGCCGAACAGAAGCGGTATGATCTGGGTGTGACCACGATCTTCTTTGTGCTCGACGCCTCGCAGTTCCTGATCAACGCCCAGGCCGATCTGGTGGTTCAGTCCGTGCAGTACCGCCGCGATCTGCTGAACCTGATGCAGGTGACGGGCACGCTGCTCGAAGAACGTGGCATCGTCGTCGACTAGATTTGCTGCCCTGCTCGCCGCCGCGGCCGTCTCGGCTGCGGCGCAACCCGCGCCGGATTTCTCCGCGCGCAAGGCTGAACTCACCGCGCGCGCGGAGAAATCGCAACAGCCCACGGACCGTTCGGCGCTCGTGCACCATCTCTTCCCACAAGAGCCCGATGAAGCAATCCGCCTCGCGGCCGAGCATGGACTGCTGGTGGACGCCGCGCGCCTCGCCGCGCAGTATCTGCAGAAACCTGATGCGCGCTCGACGCCGCTCGGGCGCAGCCTGTTCGATCTGCAAAAGGGCACCGAAGACGCTCTATTCCAGTTCGTCTTCGGCGACACGCTGCGGGGCAACTCCGAATTCGCCGAGTTATCAAAAGCCGCTCTGACCCGCGCAGCGCAAGCGGAGCCGCAGCAAACCTGTGGCATCGAAGCTCGCCCTGCGCCAGCCAAGCCGCGCGTACTGACCGCGGGGCGCGGCAAGGGCGAAGTGACGTTTCATGTGTTGATCGGATGTTCCGGCCGCGCCGTGGCCACCGAGCGGGTGTCTGGCCCCGCAGCGCTGCAGGCGGCGGCCAAACGCGAGATTGCCAAGATCGATGATGGCGTGCAGGCCGCGCCGTTCCTGGTGACAGTTACCGTGCGGCTGTGACCGGCGAAATCAGAGGGCGGTAGCCGTCAAGCGGATCTTCTTACGCAGGAAGTGCGTGCGCTCGGACATCGGCCTGGCGAGGAGCTCCCGAATTCGCTCATCCAGGACACGCTCACTTTCTTTTCGCAGCGCGGCGAGCACTTGCGCCCGGCTGGGGGTGCGTTTGCGGCGGACTGGCTTGGCCACTGGCATTGAGCGTCTTGTCCAGAATAGCAAGCACTGCTTGATCGGACGGCCGATTCGCGGACTTCTTGGAGGCCACTACATCAGCCAGTGCGGCTACCCTCAGCTTCTTACCGCCCACGTTGAACTCCGCGGAACGTGCGCGTACGCCTTCAACTGAACGCACGCCATCAATGGTGGTCATGAAGTCGAGTTGAAGAGTGTCCGTTTGACGCATCAGGCGGTAGAGTGTATCCGTCCGGCGAACCCCTGACGCTACGCCGTGGCGCGGCGCGCCGCCCACCGGGCGGGTGTGAGCCGTTCCGCCTCGCGCTTCGGCCGATCGGCCAACCCCGGCAGAACATC
>VFZP01000024.1 GCA_016871115.1 Acidobacteriota bacterium | reverse complement strand
TTCCATGAAAGGGAAACACGAGAGAAGAGATTTCCACAGTCGTCGTCGACGGCCGGCTGTGGAAAAGCCCTGCCATAGTGGTAGGGCGCAGGCGGCCCGCTGCCACGAATCTTGCCCCCAAACACGCGATGTCTCTGTTGTTCCCTTTTTGGCGGCGGACTTTGCCAGCCCGAAGTCCAGGACTTTCACGCCGTCCCGCGTCAGCATGATGTTCTGCGGTTTGACGTCGCGGTGGGTGACTCCGGCTCGATGCGCCCGATCCAAAGCATCCGCAATCTGCGCGGCGAACCGCAACGCCTGGTCAAGCGGCAAAGCCCCCTTCTCAAGCCGCCCCACCAGAGTCTCCCCTTCCATCAACTCTATCACCATATAGCCCGGCCCGATATCGAAGAGTGAGCAGATATTCGGATGGTTCAGCGAGGCCACGGCCCGCGCTTCGCGTTCAAAGCGCGCACGCACATCCTCATGCTGGGAGATGTGGTCGGGAAGGACTTTGATGGCGACGGTGCGATCGAGCCGGGTGTCACGGGCTTTGTAGACCTCGCCCATCCCGCCCGCGCCGAGCGGCGCAAGAATTTCGTACAGTCCGAGCTGGTTGCCGGGAGCGATGGGCATGGAAGAGCCACTTAGTCTCGCGAATCAGATTGAACGGGCAGATCCCGCCGCCGCGCCCGGAACGCGATCTACGCCGGAAATGGCCACACGCGCTCAATCGTCTTCGACAGCATCCACCGCCGGTCGTCGCGGTTGAGAAACGTCATGTGGTCGCGCACCACGGCCAGTGTCTGTGCGTAGCTGGCGTGCTTGGATGATACCGGCCAGTCCGTACCCCACATCAGACGCTGCGGACCGAAGGCTTCGTGGAGCCGCTGCACCTGCGGGTAGGTGTCGCGAAAGGGGAAGCCTTCCTGCGACAAAGACCATGTGTGCGAGATTTTCACGAACACCTTCGGATAGCGCTTGAGCGCGATCAGCTTGAGCAACAGATCGGGCCGATCCAGCGGGCAGTCCGCCATGTGATCGATCACCACGGTAAGGTCCGGGAACTTTTCGCAAAGCGCCGCGATGTCGGGCATGCGAACCGCGGGCGCGAGGATCGTCATCGGCACCTTGAGATCGCGGCAACGCTTCCATAGCGGTGGCATCACATGACCCTTGATCCAGTCCGCCGCGGGCGAATCGTTGGGCGACAGGCGCACGCCGTGAAAGCCGTCTTCCTTAACAAGCTTCGACAGCGTGTCGGGCGCCGCGGGGTCCTCCGGGTTCACGCGCGCCACGCCGTGAAACATGCCTGGATACTGTTTCAGCACATCGCGCAGATAAGAGTTGTCCCAGCGATAGTGGATCACTTGAATGATCACGGTGCGCGCCACGTTGTTCGCCTTCATCAGTTCGAGCAACATCTCCGGCGTTGCGTCCTCAGCGGGAGGGTTGCGCGTTCCCTTAGCGAACGGATACTTCCGGTCATGCGCCCACACATGCACATGTGGGTCGATGATGCGGATCTTTTCGCGCTTGACCTCAGGTTGCGCGGAAGCCTGCGTGGCGGCGGCAGACGCGAGCAGCAGGTCGCGGCGGCGGATCGTCATTTCAATATGCTACGGCAAAGTGTACGCCACGAATTCGTCCCCGTACGTGGTGTTGTACTTGTTGCCGCCGCCGGCGGCGATCACGACAAACTGTTTGCGCGTGCGCTTGCCCAGATACGTGGCGGGCGAAGCGTGCCCGCTGGCGGGCAGGCGCGTGGTCCACAGCTCTTTGCCGGTCTCCTTGTCGAAGGCGCGAAAGCGCGAGTCATTGGTGGCGGCGATGAAGACGATGCCGCCCGCCGTCACGATGCTGCCGCCGAGATTCGCCGTGCCCGTGGGCGCAATCCCCTTCCCGGTCAGCGCGTCCACCACGCCCAAGGTGCTGCGCCAACGAAACGTGCCCATGTTGAGATCGATGGCCGTCAGCAAGCCCCACGGTGGTTGCTGGCAGGGAATGTAGTCGTTGTTCCAGAAACGCGAGTTCGGCGTGGACCGGCCGCGCGAACGGTACGGCACCACGGAGTCGCGCCCGGCCGGTTGCCGCAGCATCTGCTGGATGAAGCCGATCTCCATCGAATTCACGTAGAGCGTCTGCGTTTCGGGATCGAACGATGCGCCACCCCAATTCACGCCGCCATTGGTGGACGGGAACAGGATAGTGGGCTTCAATCCGATAGGCGTGAACAGCGGCTTGAACTCGGCGCCTTCGACGAGCTTCGAGCAGAACTCCTGCAACTCCGGCGTGAGCGTGTTGAGCTCAGCCGGCGTCATCGATTGGCGCGTGACCGGCGGCGGCTTCACCGGGAACGGCTGCGTGGGCCAAGCCTGTTCGCCCGGCACTTCGCTCACGGCGACGGGGCGTTCTTCGATGTCAAACAGCGGCTTGCCGGTGACGCGATCGAACACGAACACAAAACCGGTTTTGGTGACCTGCGCAACGGCGGGAATGCGCTTGCCGTTACGCGTTACGTGAATGAGATTGGGTTGCGCGGGTAGATCGTAATCCCAAATGTCGTGGTGGATGGTTTGGAAATGCCAGAGGCGCTTGCCCGTGGCGGCTTCGAGCGCGACGAGCGAGTTGCCGAACAGGTTCGCGCCCTTGCGGTCTCCGCCGTAAAGATCGGTTGACGGCGAGGTAAGCGGTAGGTAGACAATGCCGCGGTCGGCGTCGACGCTCAAGATGGACCACGCGTTTGTGCCGCCGCGATCTTTCCATGACTCGCCGTCCCAGGTATCGTTGCCGAACTCACCCGCACGCGGCACCACATGAAAACGCCACACGAGCTTGCCGGTGCGCGCATCGAAGGCGCGCACGTCCCCCGAGGGGCCCTTCGGGTCGCCGTCAGAGACCATGGCGCCGCAGATGACGAGGTTTTTGTAGATGGCCGGCGGCGACGTCATTGCATAGGCGCGATTGGGAAACTGGTCCGCCACACCCGCGCGCAGATTGATTGAGCCCTTGTCGCCAAACGCCGCGTCTGGCTCTCCGGTGGCCGGGTCAAGCGAGTAAAGCCGCGCGTCGAGCGTACCGTAGAAGATGCGGCGCGTCTTGCCGTCGCTCCACCAGGCTGAACCGCGCGAGATGAACAGATTCGTGGGGCGGGATTTGTCAATCTTCGGATCGAAGTCCCACTTCTTCTCGCCGGTTTCGGGATCGAGCGCGACGAGGCGATTGTAGGGCGTGGTGAGGTACATCACGCCGTCGACGACGAGCGGTGTTGCTTCAAACGTCGTGCGCGTCAGCAGCGTCTTGCCGTCACTGATCTCGCCTGTATGAAAACTCCAGGCCTTGCGCAGAGTGGCTACGTTCGCGCGATTGATTTGTTTGAGCGGCGAATACTTCATGCCGCCCGCGTCGCCGCCGTAGTGGCGCCACTCCTGCGCCAGCAGATTCGCCGGTAGAAGGAGCAAGAGTGTGTTGCGCATGGCGGGTTACCCTCGCCCGACAAAGGGCATCTGCGTCGCCATGACCGTGATGGTGAGCACGTTCGCCGAAAGCGGGAGGCCGGCAATGTAGACCACCGCGTCCGCCACGTGCTGCGCGTCCATGCGTGCTTCCACCATCGTAGTGCCGTTGGCTTGCGGCATCCCCGTGGTCATGCGCTGGGTCATTTCTGTCGCGGCGTTGCCGATGTCGATTTGGCCGCAGGCGATGTCGAAGGGGCGCCCGTCGAGCGCGATGCTCTTTGTGAGTCCGGTGATGGCGTGTTTGGTGGCGGTGTATGGCGCCGAGTTGGGGCGCGGTACGTGCGCTGAGATCGAGCCGTTGTTGATGATGCGTCCGCCCCGCGGCGACTGCGCCTTCATCATGCGCATCGCATGCTGCGCGCACAGGAACGGCCCGGTGAGATTGGCGGCCACCACCGCGCTCCATTGTTCGAAGGTGAGGTCTTCCATCGCTACGCCGGGCGCGCTGACTCCGGCGTTGTTGAACAGCACATCCAGGCGGCCGAAGCGCTCGCTCACAGCGGCGAACAGCGCGTGCACGCTCTCGGGCTGCCCCACGTCGCACGTCATCGAGACCATCGGCTCGCCGCCGCCGCTGCCCATCGCCACGGTTTCATCAAGCATCGTTTGACGCCTGCCCGCTACCGCCACCGCGAAGCCTGCGCTATGCAATGCGAGCGCCGACGCGCGTCCCACGCCGGACCCGCCGCCGGTTACCAATGCCACTTTCTGCATGAGTGCCAGTTTCTCACGCCGCGGCCTACTGCACAGGCGTACCGTAGGGAACCAGCGTCTTCACGCGGGAAGCAGTTTCGAGTTTGATGATCTTCCACTCGCCACCTGCTTTCGCCAGATGCATAACCTGCGCCTCGTTGCGGTCTGCGTACACGAGTTCCACCCGCAAGCGCGTTTCGCCCGCGGCGCCCGGCGCGCCGGGCACTTCGCTCACCGCGATGCCCTTCACGGGCGCGTGGCTCTCTTTGAGATATTGCGAAAACGGTGCGGCGCCTTGCTCGGTGGCGGACTGGCGCAGCCCGGCTGCGAGTTCTCCGTCGAAGTAGCGCAGGTACGCCGCCCCGTCGCCCGCACGCGCGGCATCCAGCATGGCGTACACCGTGTCCTGCGCGGTGGGGCCGGTTGGGGCCGTAGCCGCCACAGGGACGGGAGATGCCTCAGTGGGCGCCGTCGTTCGCGGCCGGCGGGTGATCAGAAACAGCACTAGCGCCGTCAACACCACGGCGGTAATCGTCTGCGCTTGCCGGGCCCGGTTCACTTCGCTGCTTCGCCCCGCCGCAGAATCGTCAGATCGAGGTTGCCTGCCGGATCGATGATGAGCTTCTTGATACGCGGCAGCACCTGCTCCATCGTCTCGATGTAGAGCCGCCGTCCATTCACCTGCGCCGCCCGCTGATACTCTTCGGCCACCTGGACGAATCGCGCCGCGTCGCCGCGTGCCTCGTTCACTTTCCGCAGCTTATGCCCAGCGGCGGCTTCGAGCAACTGATTTGCCTCACCGCGCGCCTTGGGCACGATGTCGCCCGCGTAGCCCTGCGCTTCGCTCACAATGCGCGCCGAATCGGCCCGCGCGCTGGCGACATCGTTGAACGCATCGCGCGCTTCGGGCGGCGGCGCGGCCGATTCAATGTTGATGCTGGCTACCTGCACGCCGAGGCGATAGCCGTTCACAAGTTGTTGCGCCGCGCCGCGCACGTCTTCTTGAATCGCGGCCTTCTCCGTGGTGAGCACAGCGTCCACGGGCCGCTGCGCCACACGGCGCCCCAGTTCAGATTCAACCGCCGCCGCCACGGCGCGCCGCACGTCTTCGCTGGTGAAGAGATACTCGGCGGGCACCGCCACAGAATACTGGACGGCCACGCGCAAGTGAATCAGGTTCTGATCGCCCGTCAGGAACTGCGGAGCGGCTGTTTCGCCGCGGCCCAGAAGTCCATCGGTTAATTCGCCGCCTACGATGAGCCGCTGAAGTTGGCGGACCTTGAGACGCGTCACCTGATCGATGGGCCAAGGCAGCGCGAGATGACTCCCTGGCAGCGCGCGCGGCTCTACAACGCGGCCCCAGCGCGTGACGACGGCCTGCTGGTCTGCCGGCACAATGTAGAGACCCGTGAGCAGCCACAACCCGGCCAGCACGCCGGTACGCGCGGACACGGTGAGGCCGTTCCAGGTTTGTCGCAAGCCTTCGATCACTGAGCGTTTTGACCTCGTGTGAGTACGCGCAAGAGTTCGGAATCGGAACTCAGGATGGCCGTGGTTTTGTCGTCGAGAATCTTCTTATAGCCTTCGAGCGTGCGCAGCAGTTTATAGAAACGGGGATTGCGCGAGTAGGCTTCGCTGTAGATTCTTGTCGACTCGGCGTCGCCCTCCCCCTTGATCTTCTCGGCATCGCGATACGCCGTCGACAGAATCTCCTCGCGCTGGCGCTCGGCCGCGGCGCGAATCGCCAGCGCCTGCTCTTCGCCCTCGGCGCGATACTGCCGTGCAATGCGTTCGCGCTCGGCGCGCATGCGGGCAAACACCGCTTGCTTGTTCGCTTCCGGCAGATTCAGGCGCTTGATCCGGACGTCCACCACGCCAATGCCGTATTGGCGCAGCGCGCTGCGGCCGGTGGCCTCGGCCAGCGTATCGAGCATGGCCCCGGTGCGCACCGGGCCGGGATTGGGTGCGATCAACGAGTCGAGATCGTGGTTGCCGAGCGCCGCCGCGAGGCCCGAGAAGACGATGTCGTGCAGACGCATTTCCGCCGCCGGCGCGTCACCGACGGACTCGACAAAACGCTGCGGGTCTTCGATCTTCCAGGCGATGAAGGATTCCACTACCAGGTTCTTTTTGTCGCGCGTGAGAAACTCACTGGGGCGCGGGTTGTAGATGTGCAGGCGGCGGTCAAAATACGTCGTGCTCTGGAACGGCCACTTCAAATGAAGGCCGGCTTCGCGCACGGTGTAGAGCGGGCGGCCGAACTGCGTGATGAGGGCGAAGTCGGTTTCGCGCACGGTGAAGTAGCAACGGTAGAGCGCGGCGAGCGCCAGGAGGCCGAGCAGCGAGGGGCGGAGCCACTGCCAATCGCGCGGAGCGCGCAGCGGTTCGTCGCCGTCATGATGATGCGCATGTGCGTACTGATGCATGGTTATTGTTCCTGCGGTGCGGGCCTGGGTGTGGGCGGCGGCGTCAAAGCCGGGCCGATCTCCACACCGTCTTCGAGCACCATGAGATGACGCCGCGCGCCGCGCGCTGCATCCACGATGAATTTCTTGCGTCCCGGCAGCACCTGCTCCAGAGCTTCGAGATACAGGCGCGTCTCGGTGACGCCTGGCCCGGTGCGGTAAGCAGCCTCAGATTGATTGAAGCGCGAAGCATCGCCCGTTGCGCGGCTCACGCGGCCGGTGCGGAACCCGTGCGCTGCTTCGAGCCGTGCCTTCGCCTCGCCGCGTGCTTTGGGCAGTACGTCATTCGCATAGCCCTGGGCTTCGTTGATCAGCCGGTTCTTTTCCTCAAATGCTCCCGCCACGGCGCGGAACGCGTCCACGGTTTCCAGCGAGGGATGGGCGTCGAGCAGCTTTAACTGCGACACTTCGACACCCGCGCCGTAGCGTTCAAGTGACGCTTCGAGGAGCCTGCGCGCGCGGTCTTCGAGCCCACGGCGATTGATCGTCAGCGCGTCGTCGAGCGCTGTCGTGCCCAGCACCGTCTGCAATGCAGACTCGGTGGCCGCCCGCACCGCCGCTTCGCCATCGGCAAGGCGGAACAAAAACGCATCCGGCTGTTTCAAACGGAAATGCACCGTGGCCGTGAGCTCAATCATGTTCTGATCGCCGGTCAGCACCAGCGACTCGTCGGGCCGGCGCTGGAAACGCCCGGCACGATGCGGCACATTCCACTCATACGCCGTGGGCTCAGTCGCTTCGCCCGCCGGAACCGCCGCTGAACGGAACCCGATCTCTAGGACGCGTACCTGGCGCGCGCGAATGCGCGTGAGCGTTTCAATGGGCCAGGGAAGCTTGTAATGCAGGCCCGGTTCGCGTGCAGGCGTCACGCGCCGGCCGAAGCGCTCCACGATGCCCACTTCATCGGGCTGAATCGCATAGAAGCCGTTCAGCACCACGAGCGCCGCCGCCACGCCGAGCAGCGGGCGCCACATCCTCTCGCGGCGATCCCACAACCAGTGGAACCACTCCACCGGCTCCACGCGGGACCAGTACAGCCGCGCGCGGCGCTCGATCCGTTCCCACCAGCGTGGCGCAGCCGCCGGGTCCTGCCGCACGCCCGGACCACGCAACAGGCGCAGCGAATTCAGCATCACCAGGAACGAAGCAATCTGGTGCGTGAACGCCGCTCCCAACGGCCCCATCGCGCCTGTTGCGCCCAGGCCGACCGCCACCACATTAACGATGCCGGCGAACACAATGATGTTCTGCCACGCCGTGGCTACGGCGCGCCGCGACACCTCAAACAACTCCGGGAGCTTGTCGAGCGAACGCCCGAGATAGACCACATCAGCCGCTTCCGCCGTGATGTCGCTGGCGCCCGAGACGGCGATGCCCACGTGCGCCGCAGCCAGGGCCGGCGCGTCATTCACGCCGTCGCCCACCATCGCCACTCTGTACCCCTGTGCCATCAGCGCGCGAATCCGTTCGAGCTTTTGCTCGGGCAGCAGCTCCGCTTCCACCGACGGAATTTCCACCTCGCGCGCGATCGCTTCCGCAGCGCGACGGCGGTCACCGGTGAGCATCAGCAGGCGCGAAATCTCCAGATGTCCGATCTCATCCACGGCCTCGCGCGCGCCGTCGCGAATCCGGTCTCGCAGGAAGATCGCGCCGGCCATCTCACCGCCCGCCGCCACCAGCACCAGCGTCGCGCCCAGCTTGTCGGACTCTTCAAGAATCGCTGCCGGCACGTCGATGCCGTCTTCGGCGAGGAAAGCCGCGTTCCCCACTCGCAGCGTTCGTCCACTCGCTGACTCGCGCGCTTCGGCGCCACGTCCAGGCAGAATCCGCGCACCTTCCACCGCCGCCGGAACTACGCCGCGGCGCTTCGCTTCTTCCACGATGACGCACGCCAGGGCATGACCCGATCCCGCCTCCGCGCCCGCAGCCAGCGCCAGCACCGTCTGCTCATCAGCGGCGCGGATCGCCACAATCTCAAAGCGGCCTTCGGTGACCGTGCCCGTTTTGTCGAACACCACCGTGTCAATCTCGGCCGCCTGCTGCAGCACGGTGCCGCCGCGCACCAGAATCCCGCGGCGCGCGAGGCCACCGATGGCGGCTACCATCGCTGTGGGCGTGGCGAGAATGAGCGCGCACGGGCAACCCACGATCAGCACGGCCACCGTGCGCATCCAGTCGCGCGTGAAGTAGAACGTCCCTGCACCCGCCAGCAGCAGCGCTGGCACGAAATAGCGCGCATAGCGATCGGCGAGCCGCTCCACCGGCGCGCGGCGTTCGCGCGCCTGCTCCACCAACCGGATGACGCGCGCGAGCGTGGTGTCAAGCCCGGCCCGTGTGACGCGGATCAGCAGCAGGCCATGGCCATTGAGCGTACCCGAAAAAACCTCGTCGCCCGGCTGCTTGTCGCGCGGCAGCGGCTCACCGGTGATCGTCGATTCATCCAGGGCCGACTCGCCTTGCTCCACCGTGCCGTCGGCGGCAACGCGCTCGCCCGCGCGAACCAGAATCCGGTCGCCTTCCTGCAACTGCGCGGCGTCTACTTCCTGCTCTTCACCATCGCGCAGGAGCCGGGCGCGGCGCGGCATCTGCTCCACAAACCGGCGGATCGCGCTCGACGTGCGTTTAGCCGCGTAGGCTTCCAGGCCCTCGCCCACCAGCATGATGAACATCGCTTCGGCGGCCGCGAGATATTCGCCCACCGACAGCGCTGCGATGACGGCGATGCAGATGGCAAGGTCCGCCGAGATCGTGCGGTCGAGCAGCCCGTGAATGGCGTTGTAGAGCGTGCGGTAGCCGGCCGCGATCGTCAACAGCGCCGCGGTGTCGACGCCGAACACCGTGCTCCACACACCCGTCACATTCAGCAGCAACAGTACGCCCACCACGCCGGCGAAACCGAAATAGCGGATGCGTTCCCAGCGTTCGGCGCGCGGATTGAAGTCGGCGGAAATTTCCAGGCGGTGCTGATGCATGAGCGGCGAAGCGTGAAAGATTCAGGGTATCCCAGTCGGCCGCGGCGAATGCGTGATAATCGAACCCATGAGCGAGTTAAGCCGGATTGGCGTGGCGATCGACAGCGATCTGCTGGCCAAATTCGACACCCTGATCAGCGAACGCGGCTACACGAACCGCTCGGAGGCGTTTCGCGACCTCATCCGCGACGAGCTCATCGAAAAGCAGTGGGAGCGGCCGGACGCCGAGGTGGTGGGGACCGTGACGCTGGTCTACGACCACCATGTACGGCTCCTCAGCGAAAAGCTCACCGATATGCAGCACGACCATTTTCACCATGTGCTTTCAACGCTCCATGTGCATCTCGATCACGACAACTGCCTCGAAGTGCTGGTGGTGCGCGGGCAGGCGGTGATGGTGCGCAAGCTGGCCGATGCGTTGATCTCCACCAAGGGCGTGAAGCACGGCAGACTCACCATCACCGGCTCGGGGAACTCGCTATGATCGTCGGCACCGGAATCGATCTGGCCGAGGTCAACCGCATCCGCGAGAGCATTGAGCGGCACCAAGACCGGCTCCTTCACCGCATTTACACGGCCGGCGAAATGGCCTACGTGGAGCGAAAAGCGAACAAGTACGAGCGCTACGCCGCGCGTTTTGCCGCCAAAGAAGCGGGCATGAAGGCCATCGGCACGGGCTGGCGCCGCGGTGTACGGTGGGTGGATTTTGAAGTGGTGAATCTGCCGGCGGGGCGCCCGATGCTGAAGTTGCACGGCAAGGCCGCGGAGTTTGCGGCACAATTGGGCGTGAAGAACATCTCACTGTCGCTCACGCACACCGCCCAGCACGGCATGGCGTTTGTGATTCTCGAAGACTAATACTTACTGGAGATGATGTCCGAGCAGCGCCGAAACAGAACATCGGCCTCGCCGCGCCGCTCCTGGCTGGCCAGTACTGAGCCGAGTTTGACAATCGTGGGGGCCAGTTCGATGTTGTGCTCCCCCAGCACGCGTTCTTCCATTTCGAGCGTGGTGCGGTGGAGCGCCTCGGCTTCTTCCAGGCTCCCGCGCGCGGCAGAGATGTCGCCGAGCAGGCTTAATCCGCGCACCACCAAATCGCCATCCACCGAACGCCGGCGTACGGCTTCCACATATTCAACGGCCACCTCGGCCGCTTCCGGATATTGCCCCCGCTGCATCAACAGGTGCGCGAGCGGCAACAGCGTAGCCGTGCGGCGGCCCGCTCAAAACGGCCCGCGCCCGCGGTCAGCCAGCTTGAGCGCTTCGCGCAGCGACGTCTCAGCACGGTCACCCTCGCCGCGATACACCGAGTCACCGCCTTGTCGAATCAACCAGGCCCAGCGGCGTGACCTACGCTACAGCAGCGCTACCGCGGCCACGCCGCCGGCAAGAAACGCAACGGCCCAAGCCAACATCATGCACAACCCCTGTCTTGCGCCAGCGACGCGTCGCGAATCGCGCTGGCCTTACGCTGCAACAGATCTGCCTCCGAGATGCGGCGCATGCGCCGCATGAGCTCAGCGCGCCGCTCGTACTCGCGCGCCACCACGGCGCTGTCCGGGCCGGCCACCCGTTCCCACAAATGGCAAATCGAAAGGCGAAGCCCCTCAGCCTCATGCAGCTTGCCGCGCCGGGCGTGAAGTTCGGCCAGCGCATGCAGCGCCTCCGGCAACAGCGCCTGGTCTTTGTGATCGAGAATATCGGCGGCCATCAGCCCGGTGTCCTGTGCCTCTGCCCAGCGCTCCTCGTGCGTCATGGTCGCGGCGACCGAAGCCAGTACCAGCGCGGTGTCGGGGCTGTCATTGGCGCCGCCCGATTCAACACGCAGAATCTCCAAGGCGCGGCCATAACACTCGTAGGCCTCTTCAAAGTCTCCGCCCGCCGCACGCGCGTCGCCCAGACGGCGCTCAATCTCGGCCAGCCTGGAGTCCAAACCGCCGTAGAGCCTGCGCGCCAATGGCAGCGCCTTTTCAAAAATCGCCGCCGCTTCGTCGCCCCGGCCGGCGGCGTGGGTCGCCATGCCGAGATACCGCAGCGCCTCGTGGAGCCGCTGACTGGGGCGGCAATCGGCCGAGAAAACCAGTCGCGCGCTTTCGGTCAATAGTTGCACGCCCTCGGCGCGCCGTTCCTGCACGAAACGCACATGGGCCAAGGCCGCCTGCGCCACCGCCGCATCGAGCGAAACCGCCCCACGGCGGCGTTGCCACAACCGCCACGCATGCTCCAGGAGCCGGGCCGCCGTGCGGTCCCTCCCCTTTCTCAGCATCCACTCAGCGCGTTGCTCATAGATGCGGGGCAGAATGCCAGATACCAGACCGGCCAGCAGAATCGCTGGCAAGGCCCATAGCCCCAATATTTCCATATATGGGACAGATCGGCTGGTGGCGCGGTTTCCGGCGCAAGCGTTTCAGTCGGGAGCGCGGGCCTTATTCCCTTAGCCTTTGGTCGATGTCACGTCCTACCCGGCCCAGGGAACTAGGGTTTTGCAGTAGGTTCCGCACGCCAGATTCGCCGTAGGCGCTGTAGAGTTGCTCCACGGCCATCAGCGCGGTGGTGTAGGCGATGGCGGCGTTACCCGCATTCATGCGCAGGAATGTAGGGCCCATCTGCTCCAGGGACGGCAGCGCACCTGCCAGCGCGAGTTGCCTTACTTGTGCGCGCTGGTGTGGGGAAATCTGCTGACCGGAGAGCTTCTGCGCGAAGCCCTCGTGCACCCAACCGGGCCAATCGCCCAGCCGCGCAAGACACGCGTGTACGATTTCATGCGCAAACGTGCGGCGCGTTTGTTCGCCGGGCGTGGCTTCGAGCAGCGCTACGCGGATGCGGCCATCGAACTACCCGCCGCTCCACTCCGCCGCGCCGGTGGAGCGCAGGTAGTCTTCGCGCGATTGCACGATGGCCGTCATGCGTTCCTCGCTGCGGCAACCCAGGGTCTCGGAAATGCGCGTGAATTCACTACCCAGCACCGGCAGCAGCGCGCGGGCCTGATCGGCTGTGACCGCCTTTTCGTCGTAGCGGAAGTTGAATGTGATGCCGACCAGCTTTTCCGAACTCCGGTCCGCCGCCACCTCGCGCTGCGCCCGCTTGCGCAACTCCTCGACGCCCGCGTGCGGAGCGAGCGCCAGCGACTGATCGAAGTACTCCAGCGCGAGCTTTGCCTTGTCCGACCGCAACGCCGACAGCCCGGCGAGCGCGAGCGTGTTCGCATTTTTCTGGCCCGAGCCGATGAGCTTTTCGAGTGCGTCCAGCGCCTGTTCGTGCTGCGACGACCCGAGTAACTGCTGGATGCGCGTCCACTCGCAGGGCGGCGCGGCGCAGGGAGCGGCCGTAGCGCTGCTTTTGACGATGTCGTCACGCAACGCCGCCGACACTTCAATGCGTCCGGCCGCGGCGCGCCCGCGTTCAAACGAGTCGATCCCGCTCAACGCTGCCGCGGGGAGATACCCGTGGATCGCCTTGCCCCCGCCAGCATTCGCCAGCTCCACTTTGTAGCATGTGCCGATTTCGCCCGAGATGGCAAACAGGATGCGGGCCGCCTCGCCCTTGGCGGCCTTGGCGATCACCTGCGCCTCGGAGTCGCACGACGAGCGCGCGGGCGCTGCGTCCTGATTCACCATGTGCGCGGCGGTAGACGCAACGAGGCCGAGAGCCATCCACGATGACATATAACCCAACTGTAGAGGCCGGGCGCGGGGAAGTATCTAGACGATTTGCCTTAGCCGGCTCTCCCCGTGTCTTCGGTTTTCAAGGCCACCTGAGGCTTTACCGGGCGTATGCTGCCAGCGCCGTCAGATTCCGCGCGAAGTCCTGCGAGGAAATCACCTGCTCGCGCGGCCGGTCTTGGCCCATGAAAATCTCGACCGTGTCATTCTCGTTGAGTGGAATTGTCTCGGATGCGCCGCGCAGCCCGCGCCGTATGCGCAGCACCATGTCGCGCGCGGCAAACACGCTCGCTACGCGGTCGGCCTTGCCCACCAGGCCGGGCTTGGTCCACACGCCGCGCGGGTCCATGGCATTGATCGTCGCGCGCACCTGCTCCGGTTTCGGCGGCCGGCGGCGGAGGCCGCCTTCTTCGTCAGACCACGGCGACAGCCCGTGCAACCGCGCTTCGCGCTGCTTGCGCTCGCGGCTGATCGCGTCGAAGTCGCGGCGCAATGCTTCCAGCCCGCGCCCGCTCACCAATACTCCGTAGTGCGTGATCACTGAATTGGGCTCATAGCTCAACTCATAGCCATCGGGCCGCCGCGAGCCCAGCCCCGCCGCGTTGATCATGGTCCCTTTGGTCACGTAGAGCGGCTTGTTGGTCTTCAGTTCATAGAACCGCGCCAGCACGGGGTCGGGTTTCGGAATGCGGTCAAACGCCTCGACGCCATCGGTGCGCTGCAGCACCGACTTTTCCAGCCACGCCAGCGCGCGCCCGATCGGGTCGAGATACTTGCGATGCCCCGTCTCGCGGTACAGCGCCATCAAAATGCGCAGGATGCCCTGCGTTTCGCCGCCCGTCACCGAAGGCGGCTCAAACTGCCGCGCCCACGAAGGGCGCATTTCGGCGTCGTACTGCTGCGCCCAGCCCGGTTGCGGATCCGGCATCTGCGCGCGCAGGATGAACTCGCCGCCCTGCTCCGCCGCCGCGAGATACTGCCCGTTCGAATAGACGCGCGCGGCTTCAAGGAACATGTCGATCACGTCGGCGATGGTGTTGTCGTTGAACGTGTAATGCGAGCGGTAGTCCGCGCCGGGCCACTTCCACGGCCACGACTCCGGGTAACTCGCCTGACGCGCCGGGAACTTCGAATAGTCCGCCGGGCGTTCAAACCGCTGCGGCCACGCGCCGATCGGATACTGCACGGCCATCAGGCGCGACAGCGCAAACTCGGCGGCTTCGTGAATGGCCGCGTCCTTGAACGCGAGTTCGCGATCCACGCGCATCAACACGCGCACGCAGGCTTGCGTCACGTTGTCGTCCAGCGTCGTCGTTCCCAGCGGGCGGCCTTCGCCGCACGCTTTGTCCGCGCGATACGGATACCGCGAACGCTTGGCCGGGTCGAACTCAATCGAGTAGTCCCACCCGCCGGAGCACAATTGGCCGCGCACCAGCGCCTGCGCGGCCGCGCGCGCGGCGTCGAGATAGAACGCTTCCTGCGTGGCTTCATACGCATCGAGATACGCCATCGCCACCACGGGCGTGGCCTCGCGCTGCGTCTCCACCATGGTGGGACCCTCGGAGTGTTCGGACTGGCCGTAGCTCAAGTCCGCCGCATATGTGTAGTGATAGCCGCCTTCGGTGGAGACCTTGTGCCGGTAGAATACGGCGGCCTTGCGCATCGCAGCGCGGACTTCTTCTTTGGTAGGCGCTTGCGCGAAAACAAACCCGGTGGAGAGAACGGCGGAGAGGAGAATGCGCACGACCATAAGAGTCTACAACGCAAAACGGAAGCTGGCCGCGGTGTGGGGCGCGGAGTCCTTGCGTGCCTTGAGAGGCGCCGGCCCTTTGCGGGCTAGAACAGCCGCTACCAGGAATCGATGGGTGTTGCCTGTTTGAAGCGCAGGAACCACCCGCACAGCGGATACAGGCAGACCAGCACCGCGGCCCACGCAAGCCACGCCTGCTCAAGCGACCCGGCCTCACGAAAGAACAGCAACGCGCCCGCGGCCAGCAGGTAGAAGTGCACGATGTAGAAGAACAGCGGCGTTTGCCCGAACACGAGCAGCGGCGCGGGCAACTTCCGCGCGCCGTCGCTCACCCACCAAAGCAACGCCGCGAGAATCAGCAGGTCCGTGCCAAGACTAAGTCTCCAGAACACGGCCGAAGGCGGGTGCTTCACGTTGTTGAGGAACTCAATCCAGCCTTCGTCGCGCGGCAGCCGGATGTTACCCCAACCGCCCGCGGCGCGCAGCGCCAGGCCCGTCACCACCAACCCCGCGCCCGTGGGTGCCACCCAACGATGCGACGCCGCCACTGAGAGACGCAGCCAGTGGGCGAAGTACATGCCCGTCGCCGCGCCCGCCAGCCATGGCATCACCGGGTAGATCACGATGACATGCTGCGACAATCCGGGTGACAGCAGCACCGCCTACCACAATGGCCCGGGCCGGCCGTCCGACGGCAGCGCGGAGTTTGTCAGCGCGAGACACACGGCCGACACAGCCAGCCACGCCCACGATGACCAGCCCGCGTAAAGCCAGGCGACCCACTATCGCCGTATCTGTCCAGCCCGCCGCGCGGCGCGACGCTGCAAACCAATATGCGCCCGCGTCCATCAGAAAGAAAAAGCCCGGCGCGCAGAGATGCGTGATGAGGCGCGTGAAGAAAGGGAACGCGGCGGAGTAGGCGCTCATCGCGCCAGACCAGAACTCCGATGCATTCTGCCGCGCGATGAAAGCGCTCGCATGATCGATCGCCGACAGGATCATGATGACGCCGCGCAGCGCATCGACTGCTTGATAACGGTGAGGAGGCATCCGCCTCTTAGCTTATGCCGCGGTGACGCCCACGCCGACGTCGATCTTCTGCTCACCGCCGCCGAGCGTGATGCCTTTCACCGGAGGCACGTCACTGTAGTCACGCCCCCAGGAGAGCGTCACATGATCGATGGAGGGTACGAGGTTGTTGGTGGGGTCGAGGTCAATCCAGCCAAGCCCGGGGCAGTACACGGCCACCCAGGCGTGCGACGCCTCGGCGCCCACGAACTTCGGGTTCGAGCGCAGATAGCCGCTCACGTACCGCGCGGGAATGCCCAGCGTGCGAAAACAGCCGAGCATCACGTGCGAAAAGTCCTGGCACACCCCGGTGCGCTTTTCGAGCGCCATTTCCACGGGAGTGTCCACCGAGGTTGCGCCCGAGGCGTATTTGAACTCGCGATAAATGCGCCGGTTGAGATCGAGTGCGGCTTCCATGAGCGGCCGGCCTGGGGCAAACGATGCTTTCGCATACCTTGCAAAAGCTTCGCTGCGGTTCACGCGGGGAGAGTCATAGAGAAACTGGGCCGCTTCGTGCAAAGGCAGTTCGTCCGCGGGGCGGTCCCACTGCGCCGTGGACGAAGAGTCAAACACGGGCAGCGGGTCCACTTCGGCCACGCTGGTGGCGGTGATCACGAGTTCGGTGTGCGCCCGGCGCACCTGGAAGCTGTACACATGGTTGCCGAAGTAGTCCTCAAACGCGCCGGTCGGTTCGGCATCGGGCGAAACCTCCAGCCCGCGACTGATGAGCCGCTGCCGCGGCGTGGAGCGCGGCGTGAGGCGCGCGTGGTTGTGGCACTGCAACGCCGCTTCTGAGTAGCGGTAGGTGGTGACGTGCCCGGTGCGCAGGCGAACGGCAGCACTCATGCACTGGTCACCAGGCGCGGCGGCGCGGCGTGCGCCAGGTAGTTGCGTGTCAAGCTGAGCGACAGATCCGCGAGACCGGCCACGATCTCTCCCAACATTGCATCGAGCGCAGGCAGGCGGCCATCGACATCGCGCGTGCCCAGTTCGGTCAGGTCCGCGCGCCGCAGCAATCCGGTGAGCCTCAACAGCACTTCGGTCTCCGGTTGCAGCGCCGCGCCGGTGGCCACGGGCGGAAGCTCTTCTGCGTGTTCACCGAGCCGCGCGAGCTGAAATGCCACCGAGCGCGGATTGGTGTCATCCGACAATAACAGGTCAAGCATCTAGTCCGTCTGGAGCGATGCCAAATACCGCGATCGATACGTGATGGAGCTGTCGTCAATCTCCAGCAGCGACTCGACGCATGCGCCTTCGTCATCCGCTCGAAAGCGGAGGCCGAACTGCAACAGTTGCGTCATCTGCAATGCGCGCTCAACGCGGCGACCGGTATCGAGGAATCGCCAGCCTGCCCCTCGTGTCATGCTCTCCATGGCCAAACCCGAAAACGCCGCCAGCGAAAGCGTGGACTCGGCCAGCAGCTCCAGCGCGTGCGTGCCGCGGAACGGGCTCTCCGGGTCAGCATCTTGAAAGCGCAGAGACAGCCCGTACAACACGCGCCAGGTATCGGCCGACATCCGCTCCCGCATCAACCGGGCCAAGCGCCGGAGTTGATCCACCATCCAGCCGATGCCGCCGGGGCGCTTGGTGTCGTGGATGAGCGCCAGCACTTCCTTTTCCAGTTCCGCGGGCGTGGTGAAATCGGCCAGCACCGTTTCCGGCAGATACCTCAACCCGGTGAGTGCGCTAACGCCGTGTAGAGTCCGGTGGCCGTGTGCGGCGCACGCTCGGCGTACACGCGTGTGAGCAAGCCGCGTGTCAGCCGCGAGGCGGATTCGGTGCGCTCTGCATACCGGCCCAGCCAGAACAGATTGTCGGCCACGCGGCTGGGCAAATCGAACGTCGCGCGGCTCACGTCGGCGGACGAGCGCTGCACCGGGTGCCGCGGCGTGGGCGGAATGAAGTTCGACATGGGTCCGTCGGTCAGTACCCACGTATCTTTGCTGCCGCCGCCCGCCTGCACGTTCACCATCAGAGAATCGAGCGATGAGGACACGCGCGTCAACCCGCCCGGCATGATCGCATACCCATCGCCAGTGGCCACCGCGTAGACACGGAGCACGACCCGGCGCGGTTCCAGCGCGCCGCCCGTGTAGGCCGGGGCTGTGGACAGGTTCACCAGTTCCTGCGCGATGTAGTCACCCGGAGCTTTGCGAATGCGCTCCAGGAGCACCTCACGTTCCGAAGCACTGAGGCGTTCGCCGAACACGGGCATCTGGCCGAAGGTGGGAAACGCGGGCTTGATCACCAGCCGCTTGATCTGCTCGCGCACGGCCGCAAACGGCAGTTCCTCGCCACACCACCACGTCGCCACCGAAGGCATGCGCAGTTCCTCGCCCAGCATGTGCCGGCACAGGGTCGGCAGGAACGCGCTCATCGCGGCCGTTTCGGTCAGCCCGCTGCCGAGCGCGTTACCGATACCGACATTGCCCGCGCGCACGGCTTCCACCAGCCCCGGCACGCCGAGCATCGAGTCCTCGCGCAGTTCAAGCGGGTCGCAAAAGCTGTCGTCCTGCCGCCTTGCAATCACGTCGATCGGCAACAGCCCGCCCAGCGTCTTCACATACACGCGCCCGTCGCGCACAGCGAGGTCGCCGCCTTCCACCAGTGTGAAGCCAAGATGGCGCGCCAGGTAGACGTGTTCGAAGTAGGTTTCGCTGTACGGCCCAGGCGTGAGCAATGCAATTCGCGGGTTGTCGCGCCGGTGCGGCGGAGCCAGGCGAATCATCGCTTCACGGTACTGCTGAAAGAATCCGGCCAAGGGCTGCACGTTCGATTCCGCCAACGCATCAGAAAGAATGCGGCTAGTGACGCTGCGGTTTTCAAGCGCATAGCCGATGCCGGACGGCCCCTGCGTACGGTCGGCAATCACCCACCACTGGCCGTCCGGCGAACGCGCGATGTCGGCGGCATACACGGCGAGATAGCAATCCGCCGTAGGGCGAATGCCGTGGCAAGCCCACAGAAAATGCGGATTGCCAAAAACGAGCGACGCCGGAAAGCGCCCCTCACGCAGTAAATGCTGCGGGCCGTAAAGGTCAGCCAGAATTTCGTTGAGCAGATGCGCACGCTGCTGTATGGCTGACTCAATCGCGCCCCATTCGGCGCCCGGCACCAGAAGCGGCAGGGGATCGAGCGGCCAAGGCCGATCCTGACCAGAGGTTTCGCCGAAGACGTTGTAGGCGACGCCATTCTCTTCAATGAACCGCTCCCCCTCGCGCCAACGCGCCTCCAGCCCCCCGCGGCCCATCTCGTCGACGCGCTGAATCAGCTTGCGCCAAGGCGCACGCACATTGCCGTCCGGGCCGGTGAGTTCATCCCAATACCACTGACGCGCCAACTCCGCTGTTCCTCCGCGGGCCGATCGATAAGCGGGCTCAAGCCAATGCTGCATTTGAAAAGCGCGCTACGCGGCGCGCGGTCACTTCAGGTTTATCAATGCAGAGCGTGCGCCCAGATCCAGACCACCAGTTTGGCGGCGCGAATGCCCAGGTGCCGGTTTCCCAGTACTCGTGGCACCATACCCGTCACCGGCGAGGTGTAGCGCGCGGTGCTCCAGCGTTAGAAGTCCGCGAATTCGGCATCGTACGGAGTTGCCCGGCCGGATGCGTTGACGGGGAACGCGAGCTCTCTCCCGGTATCTCGACTTCGCTCTGGCCTGCCGCAATATGGGAAAACGCAATTTTGCGATGGCGGGCGTGACCACCGGTATCTGCATGGCGTCCCTTGCGATCAGCGCGGCGGAAGAAGGCTTCAACGTCAAGGTGGTTTGCGACGCCTGCGGATCCTCGAATCCGATTGAGGAGGAGACGTCGTGGCGGCGGATGGAACGGGCCGGTGTCCAATTGACCAGCACGGCGCGGTGGTGGCCGAACTGGTGAAGAACTGGGCCTCGGCCGCCGGCGCCGAAGCCACACACGATTCGCCGGCTCTTTACCCTCTGCTCCCCGCAAGCTGCAATTGCGGTCACGTTCGTGATTCCCGCTACCGGTTGATCCGTTTTCCGGCGCGGCTACGCGTGAATAGACAGGAGACAGCAAGCAGGACCATGCCTCGCCTTCGATTCGCCATCTTCACCGGCCTCCTCGCAGCTTCCTTCGCCGCGGTGGCCAAACGCAACACCAGCGTTCCCACACCGCCGCCGCGCGGCCAGCCGCGCAGCTCCACGAGGGCGTCGCTCTCATCTACGGCTTCAATCATGACGAAGCCGCGCGCCTGTTCGCCCGCGCCGCCGCACTTGACCCGGCGTCACCCATGCCGCACTGGGGCATCGCGCTTGCGCTAGGGCCGAACTACAATCTGCCCCCGATGCCCGAATGCGAAGAGCAGGCGTGGCGCGCCATCGGCAAAGCCATGGCTCTCGCGCCGCACGCCACGCCGCGTGAGCGCGCCTATGTGGAGGCGCTTGTCAAACGCTACTCGCGCGACCCGCAGGCAGACCGCAAGTTGCTCGCCGAGGTCTACCGCCAAGCCATGAAAGAGCTGGCCGCGCGCTACCCGGACGATCTGGACGCGCAGACGCTCTACGCCGAGTCCATCATGAATCTGCGCCCGTGGGCGCTGTGGTCCGCCGCGGGCGACCCCGCCGAAGGCACGCTCGAAATCGTCGAGACGCTTGAGCGCATTCTCCGCCGCAATCCGAATCACCCCGGCGCAAATCACTACTACATCCACGCCGTCGAAGCATCGCGCACTCCCGAGCGCGCGTTGCCTAACGCGATGCGCCTCGGCAAGCTGATGCCCGGCGCGGGCCACATGGTCCACATGCAGTCGCACATTTTCATCCGTACGGGTGACCATGAGCAATCCACACAAGTGAACATCACCGCCGCCGAAGTGGACAAGCGCTACCTGGACCACACCGGCGCGCAGGGCGTCTACCGCCTGATGTACTATTCGCACAATCTGCACTTTGTGGCCCACTCGCGCATGATGCAGGGTGAGCCCTTGTAGGCGCTCGACTACGCCCGCCGCCTCCGCGCCAACGTCTCTGGTGGCGCGATTGACGAGATGCCGATGCTGGCCGCCTACGGCGCGTTTGAGTGGCTGGTGCTCACGCGCTTCGGCCAGTGGGAGAAAATGCTGTCCGAAGCCGAGCCCGCGGAAAAGCTGCCCACGCTGCACGCATTCTACCGCTACGCCCGCGGACTCTCCTTCGCCGCGCAAGGCAAAGTGGAAGAAGCGCAAGCCGAGCGCTAGCGGCTCACTGCGCTGCACGCGCGCATACCGGAAGCCGAGACGCAGATGATTAGCCCGTCGCGCAACGTCATCGCCATCGGGATGGTGGAGATTGATACCCGCATCGAACGCGCGCGTCAGGACTCCGCTGCCGAGATCTCCCACCTCCGCCGCGCCGTCGAGCTCCAGCAGGCGCTCTCCTATATGGAGCCGCCTGAGTGGCACTACTCGCTTCGCGAAGCTCTCGGCGGCACGCTGCTCCGGGCGGGCCAGTCTGCTGGCGCCGAAGCAGTCTTCCGCCAGGAACTCGAAGCGCAGCCTCGCAATCCCTGCGCGTTGTTCGGCCGCACCGAAGCGCTCCGGCAGCGCCGCGATGAAGACGCCGCCCGAGCCGTCCAGCGTGAGTTTGCCTAAGCCTGGCAGCATGCCTCGCTCAAACTGGCCATCGGCGACCTGTAAAGCAACGGAGCATCGCGCCGCTCGTATAACGCTCGTATAAAATGTGGACATGCTCCCCCATCGATCAGGCGTGGCGCGCCGCGCTCTATTGCGCCAGGCGGCCTCGGGCTTTGGCTTGCTTGGTCTCCGCGGGCTGCTGACGGCTCAGTCTCCGTCCAATCCGCTGGCCCCGAAAGCCACGCATTTTGAGCCGCGCGTCAAGCGCGTCATCTTCCTGTTTATGCATGGCGGGCCGTCGTCGATCGACACCTTCGATCCCAAAGAACGCCTGGTTCGCGATCATGGCAAACCGGTGCCGTTCAAGCGTGGCTTGACCTTCGGCGAGGGCGCCGTGCGCGGGCTGATGAAGCCGCTGTGGGAGTTCAAGAACTACGGTCAAAGCGGCATCCCGGTGAGCGCGCTGTTTCCTCACGTCGGCGCCTTCGCCGACGATTTGTGCGTGATCCGATCGATGGTGGGCGATGGTGTTGACCACGGCGCCGCGCTCCTGCAACTGCATACCGGCATGTTCCAGTTCAAGCGGCCCAGCCTTGGCTCGTGGATGCTATACGGCCTCGGCACGGAGAACGAAAATCTCCCGGGTTTCATCACCATCAAGCCGTCGCTCGGCCATGGCGGCGCGAACAACTGGGCCTCGAGTTTTCTGCCCGGCGAGTACCAGGGGACGGCCATCGGCAACTCCGGCATGAAGGTGTCGGAGATCGAGCCGGAGCCCGTGCCGTACCTGATATCGCGCGGGCTGCCCGCGGACCATCAACGCTTCGAACTCGACATGCTGCAGAAGCTCAATCGCCGCCACGCCGAGGCGAACGAACACGACCCGGAGCTCGACGCTCGCATTGCCGCGCTCGAACTCGCCTTCCGCATGCAGATCAAGGCGCCCGAGGCGTTCGAGGTGGGCAAGGAATCCGATGCCACGCGTAAACTCTACGGTCTGGACAACGAAACCACGCGCGACTTCGGCTGGCAGTGCCTGCTGGCGCGGCGGCTCTCCGAGCGCGGCGTGCGCTTCGTGCAATGCTCGCACAGCTACAAGTGGGATCAGCACAGTGAGCTCGAAAAGCTCCACACCAAAAACGCCGCCGAGGTGGACAAGCCGATCGCAGGCCTGCTGAAGGATCTGAAGTCGCGTGGGCTGCTGAAAGAGACGCTCGTGATCTGGGGCGGCGAGTTCGGCCGCACGCCATGGGCGCAGGGCGCGGACGGGCGGGACCACAATCCCTACGGCTACACGATCTGGATGGCGGGAGCAGGCGTAAAGCGCGGCTTCATCTACGGCGCCACGGACGACTTTGGCTATCACGCCGCGGAGAACCGCATGCATATTCACGACGTGCACGCGACGTTGCTGCACCTCATGGGGCTCGATCATCTCAAGCTCACGCACCGCTACGCGGGCCGCGATTTCCGGTTGACTGACGTGGCCGGCTCCGTGCACCAGGGGATCATGGCGTGATGCCGCGCTGGATGGTTGTGCTCCTCGCGGCGGCGCTCCCAGTGGCCGCGCAAAACGGCGCCGCGGAGTTTTTTGAAAAGAAGCTGCGCCCCGTACTGGCTGCGAAATGCCAAAACTGCCATGGCGCGAAGATGCAGATGGCGGGACTGAACCTTTCCACCGGTACGGGAGTTGCGCCGCTGGTGGCGGCGGGCGACCTTGCCTCCAGCCGCCTCTATCAGGCGCTGCTCTACACCGAAAAAGTGAAGATGCCGCCGTCGGGCAAGTTGCCGGACGCCGAACTGGCGGTATTCAAAAGTTGGATCGAGCAGGGTGCACATTGGCCCGTAGCCGCGCCCGTTGCTGCGCCCACCGCAGCCGCGGCTGCCAAGCGTCATTGGGCCTTTGAACCCATTGCGGCCCCCGCGCCGCCGAAAGTGAAGCAGGAAGCCTGGGTGCGCACGCCCATTGACCGCTTCATCCTCGCCGGCCTCGAAGCCAAGGCCCTGCCTCCTGCCGCGCCCACCGCCAAGTTGGCGCTGCTCCGCCGCGTGACGTTCGATCTCACCGGCCTGCCGCCCACACTGCAAGAAATCCAGGCCTTCAACGCCGACCAGTCGGCTGGCGCTTATGACAAGGTAATCGAGCGGCTGCTCGCCTCGCCGCGCTATGGCGAGCGCTGGGGCCGGCACTGGCTGGACGTCGCTCGCCTTGCGGACTCCACCGGTATGGACGAGGACAATCTCTATCCGTATGCCTGGCGTTATCGCGACTTCGTCGTCGAGTCCTTCAACAACGACACGCCGTTTGACCGTTTCATCCATCAGCAGTTGGCCGGAGATCTTCTGCCTGCCGCGTCAAAAGCGGAGCGGGCCCGCAATCTCACCGCTACCGGGTTTCTTGCGCTCGGTCCGCGCGCGCTCGCGCAGCAAGACCGGCTGCAGGAGGTCTACGATATCGTCGACGAACAGATTGACACGGTGTCGAAGGTCTTCCTCGGCCTCACCGTCTCCTGCGCGCGTTGCCACGATCACAAGTTCGACCCGATTCTCACCAAGGATTACTACGCCCTCGCGTCCATTTTCGCCTCCACGCGCCAGTTCCGTAACTACGGCCGCCCCGGCTCGATTTCGTTCATGCACTATGAGCCGCTCGATGCCGATGGATACGCGCGGTATGAGTTGCATCGCCGGCAGATGTATGCCAAGCAGTTGGAGATGGAAGACGCGCTGTCGGAGGACTTGGGTCGCGAGACCGCGCCGCTGCGGCAGAAGGTGGCCGAGTCCGTACATGCGGCGTGGCAGGTGATCCATCGGGGCGCCACGCTCGACGCCGCCGCGTCCACCCATGGCGTGGAACACAAGCATCTGGAGAAGTGGGTGAAGTGGTGGAGGACGGCTGACCTCAAGCCCTTCGCCACCGCCACCACCGCGACGATCGCCGAAGTGGCCGCCGCGTACGAGAAGGAGTACAACGCCAGCGCCGTCAAGTGGGACCAGTCTCTCGACGGCTGGCGCACGCGCCTTGCCAAAGAAGTGGCACAGGATCGCACCTTGCCGGAGCGCCCGAAACCGAATGCCGCGGAGCATCCCTTCTTCGTCAAGACCACTTTTGACGGCGGCCCGATGGACGCACCCGAGTCTGCACGCGTGCATCTGCTGCGGCTTGAATGGGAGCTTCTGAAGAAAACGCTGCCCGAAGAGCCAGGCATGGTGAGCGCGGTGGCGGACGGCCCGAGCATCGATCAGCGCATCTTCGTGCGCGGCAATCTGCACAACCCAGGTGAGCCTGTGGCCAAGGGCTTCCCGGTGGTGCTGGCTGGCGACCGGCAACCTGCCATCACCGCAGGCAGCGGGCGTCTGGAACTGGCGCGCTGGCTCACCAGCGCGAGCAATCCGCTCACGGCCCGCGTCTTCGTCAATCGCGTCTGGCTCTGGCACTTCGGCGAAGCGCTCGTGCGCGCGCCGAGCAACTGGGGGCGGAACGGCGAACCGCCCACCAACCCGGCCCTGCTTGACTATCTGGCGCAGCAGTTCACGGCCAGCGGCTGGTCGCTCAAGGATCTCCACCGGCAGATCCTGCGTTCGAATGCCTATCGCATGAGCACGCACGCATCGCCCGCGGCGCGCGAAGCGGACCCCGGCAATCGCCTGCTCTCCCGCTTCCCGCGCACCCGTCTTTCGATCGAGCAGATCCGCGATAGCTTTCTCGTGCTCGATGGCTCGCTCGACACGGCGATGGGCGGCACGCTGCTCGCCAACAAGGGCGGCAAACGTCAGACGGTGGACGCCGATGAAGTCACGCGCCGCACCATGTATCTGCCCGTCCGCCGCGGCAGCATTCCTCCGCTGCTGGCCACGTTCGATTTTGGCGACGCCACCACGCCGGGCGAAGCCCGCGCGCGCACCAACGTTGCTCCGCAGGCGCTCTTCATCCGCAACAGCAAGTTCGTCATGGAACGAGCGCTCGGCTTGGCGAAGTTGCTGCTGAACGACGCCGCCCTCACCGGGGCCCAGCGCGTAGAGCGCGCCTTTCTGATGACGCTCACACGCGGCCCCGCGCCGGCGGAAGTGGACGAAGCCCTCACCTATATCGCCGAACTGGAGAAGCGGCTGGGGCAGGCAGCCGGGCCTTCGCACCTCACCGCCTGGCAGAGTTTCTGCCACACCCTGATGTCGGCCAACGAGTTCCTCTACTAACGCCGCGGCCCCCGAAAACGCCTATGTAATGTTTTGCCACGTTCGTCCATCCCATACAAGACTCAACGACGAACACAGAGAACACCATGCACCGCGGTCTAGCCCCGCTTTTGTGCGCCACGGGATTGAGCGCGCACATCAACGAAGTCGTTCCTGCCCAAACCACGGCGTCGGCGGCCACTTTCACGCTGCGCGCCATTGGTACGGACTTCATTCCTGACGAGTATCTGCAATGGAACGGAACGCGGCTCGAAACCTCGTTCATCAGTGAGATTGAACTGCGGGCCACGGTCCCGGCTTCATTGATCCGTGCAGCCGGAACGTTTACGGTTACGCTCGCCGGCGGCGGCAGCGGCGGTGGTACCTACGGGAGGAGGTGGCGGCAACAACACCACCGCGTCGAGCAAGCCGTTTGTCGTGAACCCGCCGCTCGTGATCACATCCAACTCGCCGCTCCCGGCTGCCCCACCCGGAGCGGCTTACCCACAGCCTCTGTTCCGTACGGGCGGTACCGCGCCGTTCGCCTGGACCGTCACCGAAGGCAGCCTGCCCGCGGGACTCGCGCCGGGCTTCGCCGTGTTCACCGCCACCTCCGCCGGACAGATCGTGGGCGAAGGAACTTCGCGCATCGATGCCGTCGCGCCCACGCTCTTCTCGGCCAACTCCACGGGCAGCGGCGCGCCGGCGGGGATTGCGAGTCGCGCCGCCAGTGACGGCGTGCAGACGCGCAAGAATCTGTTTGCCGGCAGTGCCACCGCCGCCGCCTGCCGGTCTGCGCCCATCGTGCTGCGCGACGGCGAAGAAGTGTACCTGCTCCTGTTCGGCACCGGTCTGCGCGGACGCTTGTCGCTCGCGGGCGTCGAGGTCTCACTCGGCGGTGAGAAGGTGCCCGTCGCTTTTGCGGGTGAGCAGGGCGAGGCGCCCGGCTTCGATCAGATCAACGCGGGGCCGCTGCCGCGTGAACTCGCCGGACGTGGCCCGGTGGAACTCGTTGTCACCGTGGATGGCCAGCGCGCCAATGCTTTGCAGGTACACATTCAATGACTCCGCCCGCGGGGCCGCTCTCCGTGCTCGAGCCCGCCGATGGCGGCGAAGAACGCATCGCCGTGGGCGCGAGCGTCGCGCTCGCGACGATCTCCTCGGTGCCGCCTTTCACGGGTCAGCAGATCGCAGAGCAGGAATACCAAACGCCGATTGGGTTCGCCCCGTGGAACGGCATGCGGCTGCAATTCGCCGCCGCTCACGCGACAAGCTGATGTTACCTGAGCAATTGGTCTCTGATCTTCGCGCCGGGCAACCGGTTTCAAGCAGATCAATCGTTCGTTTCGTCACGAACGTGGCCGGAGGGCGAGGTGCGCTTGACGCGAGCGTTCTCATGGCTTCGGTGATCGCAGTATCCGAGCCGTTTGCGCCACCCGTTTCTCTTTCTCCTGGCTACTGCCACTGCCTGCGCCCAGCCGATGGCGGATTTCGCGACGCACTATGCGGCCGATCTCGATGCACTGCGGCGCTTCCATCCTCATGCCGCAGCGCCCGGTACACAGCGCGCCCTCGGTTCGTTCTTCTCGGAGCGCCGCGCGGCACTGGCGCGCGTCGACTTCCCTGCCCTCGACCAGCCAGCCCGGACGCGTCGACTATCTGCTTCTCCAATCCCGCATCGGGCGCGACGAGCGGGCTCTCAAGCTAGCCGCGCGACAGTGGAGAGAAGCCGCGCCGCTGGTTCCGTTCGCGCCCACACTTCTCGCCATGTTCGAGCGCCGCCAGCGCGTGGAGCCGCTCGACGCCGAGCTGGCCGCGCGAGATCTCGCCGCCCTGGCGCGCGACCTCACCACTTCCCTGCCCCGCCGCGCCATTGCCGGCGGTGTGAAGAAGACCCTGGCCAACCGCGCCGCGCAGTTTACCGGAGCACTGCGCAAGTCGCTCGACGCCTGGTTCACGTTCTACGACGGCTACGATCCGCAATTCAGTTGGTGGGTGGGCGCGCCATACAAAGACGTGACCGCCGCGCTCGACCGCTACGGCGCCTACCTGCGCGAGGAACTCGTGGGCATTCGCCGCGATGACCGCGACACGATCGCGGGCGATCCAGTGGGGCGCGACGCGATTGTGGAGAGCCTCGCCGGTGAGTTGATTCCCTACACGCCCGAAGAGCTGATTGAAATCGCGAACCGCGAGTATGCCTGGTGCGAGCGCGAAATGCTCCGCGCCTCGCGCGACGCGGGCTTCGGCGGCGATTGGCGCAAGGCGCTTGAGCATGTCAAGACCCGTTACGTCGCGCCCGGCGCGCAGCCCGCGTTGGTGAAGCAACTGGCCATCGAAGCCGGCGAGTACGTCACGCGGAACAATCTCGTCACCGTGCCTCCGCTTGCGCGCGATACGTGGCGCATGATTATGATGACGCCCGAGCGGCAGCGCATCAATCCGTTCTTCACGGGCGGCGAAGCGATCAGCGTGTCATTCCCCGTGGCCGCGATGACCGACGAGCAGAAACGCATGAGCCTGCGTGGCAACAACCGGCACTTCGCGCGCGCCACCGTGTTTCATGACCCTAAATCCGGCAGTTGGGGTGGCCGGTCGGGCATGAAGTGATGGATACTCAACGGGATGAGCGAAGAAAA
>VFZP01000023.1 GCA_016871115.1 Acidobacteriota bacterium | reverse complement strand
CTGCACAAGGGGCGCACCGCGTCCACCGGGCGCGAAGTCGCGCTCCATTTGCCGGTCCCACACCTCTTCTTCCAATTGTTCGAACCACTGTGCGAATTGCTCACGTTCTTGTTCGGAGAGGTGGACGACCGCGTCTTTGATCGCATCCAGGGTCATGTCCTCACCATGGCTTGAGAACGGGGCGCGTGCAATGGGCCGAACCGAGGCGAGGGGGTGTGGCTGTCTATTCGCTCTGTGGCGGCTCGTCGTTTCCGGCCGCAGCGAACCAAGGCAGAGCCACCAGCCCGACGTGGGCCAGCGCGCCAGGCAGCCCAGCAACAGCAGCAGGGGTGGACATGCGGCGTTTGCAGTTAGTCCATCTCAGCAGCATGCGCGGCGCTGTTAGTCTGGTGATTGTGACCAAGCGGTGGGTGCTGGCAGCAGCGGCGTGCGTGGCCCTGGCGGCGTGCGGGCCGTCGCGCGCTCCCCGCGCCGCAGCGGACGCGCCGCCCGGCTTCGCCGTGGAATCCGTCGCGCCCATTGACGGCCTGGCTGGCTTCACGTTCGATCATCGCGGCCGGCCCGTGGTGTGGAGAACAGGCGGCGGCTTTGCGACTTTGCTCACCGATACGTCGGGCGATGGCGAAGTGGATACGGAGCGCGTGCTGTCGCGCGACGTGCGGCCGAACGCGGTGTGGTTTGACGGCCCCGCCATGTACGCCGTGGGCACAGGCGCGCGCGACGGCGGGCGGTGCGGGCTGTATCGCGTGGCCGAGGGCGAACACGCGCTACTGCTCAGCGCGTTCAACGGCGCGTGCAATGGCGGCCCGTACGATTTGCGGCGCGGCGTGGACGGCGCGGCGCTGCTGCTGACGCCGGACCTGAGCCAGATCCCGGTTGAGCAGGTAGACGACTCCGCCTTGCCCGTGTATGCCGGGCCGCTGCTCGATCATCAGGACGCGATGGCGAAGCGCACGGGCGCGGTGCTGCGTTGGAAAGGCGCGGGCTTTACGGTGATTGCCCGCGGGTTGCACAACGCCCGGCGCCTGGCAGTGGCGCGCGACGGCAGTATCTTCACGTCGGATGAAGAGTCGCGGCTGCTGCGAGTTACTCCGGGCGCGGAGTTCGGTTGGCGTCCCGGTGTAGCGGCGCTGCCGACTTACTATTTCGACGCCGCCAAGCCAGAGCGCGAGTGGGCCCGGCCGGTTGTGCTGGCGCGGGTGATGGAGATTTATCAGCAGGATGCGTTTCCCGGCGCGTATCATGGCGCGCGGTTCGAGGCCGTGGCCGGCGGCGGTATTCGCGTTGGTGAGAAGCAATGGTTGAGGACCCAGAGCGAGGTGACGGCGATGGAGGTGGGGCCGGACGGCGCGCTGTACTTCCTCTCCGCTGGCGGGTTGTGGCGCGTGCGCGTGGCGGCGGGTGCACGGCCGCCTGCTGGGCCGAGACGCGAGTTGACGCGTTATCCGCAGCCGCTATCGAGCTGGAGCCACGCGGCGCTGGAGCGGCAGAAGGAGCTGCTGGGGCAATCGTGGGCGGAGCAGCTTGAGGCCGTGGCGGCGGATGCGCGCCCGGTCGAGGCGGATCGTGCCGAGGCCGTGCGGCTGCTGGAGCGCTTCGGATCGCGGCGCCGGAGCCCGGCGGCGGCACGGGTTCCCGCGCCCCACGCTGCGCCGCCTGAGTGGGACACGCTGCCCGCGCGCGTGCGCGAGCTCGATGCATTGCGCTGGTTCGGTATTCGCGCCGCTACCGCCGACGCACCGGCCGAGGTATGCGAAGCGATGACGAAGGCAGTGCTGGAGGCGGGCTTCCCGCATCCGCAGGACCGCCACCTGAACTTCGAGTGGGCCCGCGTGCTCGGCTACTGCGGCGGCGGCGATGCGGTGGACGCGCTGCTGGGTGCGTTGAGCAGTGCGCAGGACCGGGCGTGGCAGATTCATCTCGCGCGGTCTTTGCGTGCGGTGCGGCGCGGATGGTCCGCCGCTGACCGCGCGTCGTTTGCCAAGTGGGAAGAGTGGCTCGGCGGCGCATTGCGGAGCAAAGTGGCTGATGCGCCGAAGGATGGCCCGGCGATGTTCGCGGCGCTGTGCGCGCAATGCCACGCGGGCGCGGCGCTGGGACCTGACCTTGCGGATGCCGCTGCGCGTTTCCCCGGAGCTGCTCAGTTACTGGAAGCGATCCGCGAGCCGTCGAAAGAAGTGGCCGAGCGCTACGCCGCCGTGGCGGTGGAAACGAAGTCCGGCGACAGGATCGAGGGCCTGGTGGTGCGCGAGGACGCGCGCGAATTGGTGCTGCGCAGGGCGGCGGACCCCAAGCGCCCGGTGACGGTTTCCAAGCGGCAGATCGACTCGCGCGCGACGCTGGAGCGTTCGCTGATGCCGGCGGGGTTGTTGGATGGATATGAAGATGCCGCCGTGGCGAAACTGATCGAGTTCATTCGGGCAGGCGCGGCTTCGCGTCCTTGAGACGGATGACGGCGCGTTGGCCGTCGCGGGTGAAGCGGATGGTGGGGCCGGTGGTGGGCGGTGGATACCGTCTAGGACTCGTTTCATCCCAAAACGGCGTCATCCAACCTCCTTCGAGGGTGTAAGTTCTACCCAAAACCAGCCGCAACGTCGCGGCGCCGCTGCTGCGCGGAGAGTCAGAAGAATCCACTCGCTGGGTGCCGATTCGGGCTGCCAGACGTGCGGTGTCGATGGCGGGTGTGCCATCCGGCCAATAGACTTCGACGTGTAGATTTCCCAACGGAAGCGGCGGTGGCAAGCGCAGCGTGACATCGCGAACCTACTTGTTCGGTGTAATGACCAAGACTTGCGCGCGAGCGGCGGACTGCGTACCAGGCGCGTAGACGGGGTCGAAAGGTTCGTTCTCCCGCGGCGTTCCGCCGATGTTTACGCCCACTACAAAGCGGCCCAGCGGAATGCGTTCCAAATGGAACTGCCCGTCTGCGCTGGTGTTGGACCAGACGTTGCTCATCCTGCGTACCTCGCCGGTGGGCCTGACCTCGCCGAGTTCCACACGGACATTTCTTGAGGGTTTGCGGTCAGTTCCCAAGACGTGACCGTCGATCCCGGCGAACGTCTCAAACGAGCCATTCACCACCGTGCATCCACCCGGATGAGCGATGACAGGTTGTTCCTCTACATCCGCCGCGCCGCGCCCGAGGATTTGGCTGTGAAACGTGATTTCGTACTGACCCGGCGCAAGCGGTGGCGTGCGGTAGGCTCCAGAGGCCGGGATCAGGAAGTGTTTGGGTGTCGCGTTCCTGATGGCCTGTTTGATCGAGACCGAGGCTCCGGGCGCGGCCGGTTGGCCGGTGGTGAATTCGCGATTCTGGACAGCGCGCCCCTCAATCCAGCCCGGATCTGATGCACGAATACGGGATGCTGCGCGGAGGTAGAGAATGTCGGCGTCGGTCTCGGCGTCCTCTATATGGCGATCTTCGCTGCAGAGACCCACGTTGAAGAGAAGGAGCTTCTGCAGTATCTCGGGTGTTCAAGCGGCCGACAGCTTGGGGCGGGGTTGGAGTTTGTACAGATTGCTCACTGCCTCGTCGCTGGGCGCTGCGGCTTGCAAGTAGAAGAGGTAGTCCTTGCCGGTCCTAAAGCTCGTGATGCAACTGGAGAAGCTGGCGGATTGATGAGGATTTCGGTAGTGCCGGGCGGTAGTCCTTTGAACGCTTCTACTACCGCGAAGCGACAGAGGTTGAACTCGGAGATGCCGCCAGTATGCCGGTCGTTGGTATCGATCTCTCGCGTGCGGACGATGACCGCCGAGTCGTAGTAAATCTGGCAAGCCTTGACGGGCTCATAACTCACGCAACTGCAAGCGCGCAGGGCCGCCGGTGCGGCAATGAGCGCAAGTGCGAGCGGGTAGCCAGGGTGGCAGCGCATGCCACAGTATTGCTTACTTTGCGCGCATCCGGTTGTTGCGCGGATTCTCCTCCACCTCCGCGAGCCCCAGTTCCTTCAGCACCGGCGGCACGTACATCCCGAAGCGTCCGCGGAGTCCTTTCTTCAAGCCATACCAGCCGCCCACGGGGTCCTGGGCGCTCCGGCCCCAGGCCTCCACGGTGCCTTCGGCGGCAGGCTTCTGTTCGTCGGCGCTGCCGAGCGGTATCCAGTCGCCACTTGCACGACGAGCGCGGGCGGGTCCGCCGCTTCATCGCGCCAAGCTTCGAACTCCGAGGTCCCCGGCGGCGTGTTCAGTTTCCACGGATGGTCCGCGGTTTCGGCTGTGGCTTTTGCGGCGGCGGCTTTAGTGCGAGGTCTCCTCTTTGCCGGCGGCGTTCTGCGCGGGGGCGAATTCGGCCACCTTCACTGGGAACGCACGGCCCTGGCTGATCTACTTCATGGCCCCGGTATTGTCCTAAGTCGAAATACCGGCGTCAACGCGCCAGAATGTTCGTGGCGAGCCCAGAGCGGGCGAGGTTGGTTCTAGCGCTGCGGGCCGTTCAGGAGCAGCCAGCGGAGCACGGGACAGGGCGCGGGAGTTACCATCGCTTGAGTCCTTTGGCAGCGATGTCCCGGCGGAAATGGGCGCCATCGAAAGAAATGGTTTCCACGGCGGCGTAGGCGCGGTCGATGGCATCCGGCAGCGTCGCCCCGCTGGCGGTGACCCCGAGCACGCGTCCTCCCGAGGTTTCGATTGCGTCGCCGCTCGCGCGCGTGCCGGCGTGGAAGACGATCGCGCCCGGGGGCGTTGCACTGAGCCCGCGAATCACGTCGCCCGTGCGCACGTCGGCAGGGTAGCCGTGTGCGGCCATCACGATGCAGACGGAGGGATCGGGCCGCCAGGTGATGGGCGCGCCGTCGAGGAGCGTCGCGGCGAAGTCACTCTGCATGCGATGCATGAGCACTTGCGTCTCGGGGTCGCCCAGGCGCGCGTTGAACTCCAGCACTTTGGGCCCGGCGGCGGTCATCATCAATCCTGCGTAGAGGAAGCCGGTGTACGGAGTGCCGTCTGCGATCATCTGCGCGAGCGCGGGGCGGATGACGAGATTCAGAATTTCGTCCGATTGCGCGGCGGTCAAGATATGCCCGTCGCAATACGCGCCCATGCCGCCAGTGTTGGGACCCTGGTCGCCATCGAACACCGCCTTGTGATCCTGCGTAGCTTCGAGCGGCCATACGCGTTCGCCGTCGGCGACCACGATGTAGCTCACCTCTTCGCCCACGAGGAATTCTTCGAGCACGACGGGACCGGGCGGCAGTTTGGTGAGCGCGTCGAGCGCCGTCTCGCGGTCCGGTGCGATGATGACGCCTTTGCCCGCGGCGAGCCCGTCTGCTTTGAGCACGAGCGGGAAGCCGATCTCGTCAAAGTGCTGCGCGGCGGTGTCGAGACTTTCGGCCGTCACCGCGCGCGCCGTGGGGATGCCCGCGCGCAGCATGAAGGCTTTCGAAAAAACTTTGCTGCCCTCGAGTTGCGCCGCGGCCGCCGTGGGACCGATAATGCGCTTGCCGCGCGCGCGGAACAGATCGACGGTGCCGGCGACGAGCGGCGCTTCCGGACCCACCACCGTTAACTCCGCGCGCACCTGTTCGGCAACGGCAAGATAACCCTCGGGCGTCGAGGTCGGCGGCTTGATGCAGGAAGCGGACCGCGCGATGCCCGGGTTGCCAGGCGTGGCATAGACGCGTTCAATGAGTGGGCTTTGAGCCAGTTTCCAGGCGAGCGCGTGCTCGCGACCGCCCCCTCCAATGACGAGGGCGTTGATTTTACGCACGACTACAATGATAGCAATGGCGGCGCGGTACGACATAATTGTAGTGGGTGCGGGCCACGCCGGCTGTGAAGCGGCGCGGGCGGTGGCGCGCATGGGCTTGCGCGCGGCGATGGTGACGATGAATATCGATCTCATCGCGCAGATGTCGTGCAACCCTGCGGTGGGCGGCATTGCCAAGGGCCACCTGGTGCGCGAGATCGATGCGCTGGGCGGCGCGATGGGCGAAGTGACGGACGCCGTGGGCATTCAGTTCCGGTTGTTGAATACCAGCCGCGGTCCGGCCGTGTGGTCGCCGCGCGCGCAGTGCGACAAGAAGCAATACCGCGTGCACATGAAGGCCGTGCTGGAGCAGGAAACGAATCTGCGGATTCTGCAGGCGGAAGTGGCGGGGCTGGTGATCGAAGAGGGCCGCGTGCGCGGCGTCGCGCTGCGCGACGGGCGTACGCTGGCGGCCGAGGCGGTGGTGATCACCACGGGCACGTTTTTGAATGGGCTGGCGCATATCGGCGAGTCGACGTTCAGTTGCGGGCGGAATGGCGAAGCGCCGTCGAACTTGCTGGGCGATGGGCTGCGCGCGTCGGGCCTGCGCTGGACACGGTTGAAGACCGGCACGCCGCCGCGCCTCGATGGCCGCACGATTGACTGGAGCCGCTTCGAGCCGCAGGCGGGCGACGAAGTGCCCACGCCGTTTTCGTTCCTGACGGAGAAGATCGAGCGCGAGCAAGTGAAGTGCTACATGGCCTACACGAATGATCGGACGAAGCGGATCATTCAAGACGCCATCAGCCGCTCTCCTTTATATAGCGGGCAGATTGAGGGCGTGGGGCCGCGCTACTGCCCGTCGATCGAAGACAAGTTCGTGAAGTTCCCGGACAAAGAGCGGCACCAGATTTTCCTGGAGCCCGAGGGGCTGGACACAAACGAGATCTACGTGAACGGCATGTCGACGAGCATGCCCATCGATGTGCAGGCGGCGTTTGTGGCGTCAATAGAAGGCTTGGAAGACGCCGAGATGATCCGGCCTGGCTATGCGATTGAGTATGACGCGATCGATCCGCGCGAGCTGGATCACACGTTGGCGGTGAAATCGGTGAAGGGACTGTATCTGGCGGGGCAGATCAACGGGACGTCCGGCTATGAAGAAGCTGCGTGCCAGGGTTTGATCGCCGGGATGAACGCAGCGTGCGCGCTGCAAGGCAAAGAGCCGGTGGTGGTGGCGCGCACGGAAGGCTACACGGGGATTTTGATCGATGACCTTGTGACGAAGGGTGCCGACGAGCCGTACCGTATGTTCACGTCGCGCGCAGAGTTCCGGCTGCATCTGCGGATCGACAATGCGGACGAGCGGTTGACGCCGCTCGGCCGGCGCGCGGGATTGGTGCGCGACGATCGTTGGGCGCTGTATGAGCGCAAACAGGAGCAGAAGGCGCGGCTGGTAGCAGCGTTGCGCGCGAATCGGTGGACGGGTGGGGTGGGGGATGACCGGCCTACGCTGGATGTTTGGCTGCGGCGGCCCGAGGCGCGCATTGCGGAGTTGACCGACTTTCTGGAGCCCGCCCTGGTGCATGGCTTGACGACGACGGTGGAGACGGAGTTGAAGTACGAGGGCTACATCGTGCAGCAGGAGCGGCAGATTGCGCGGCTGAAGAATGCCGAGGGGCGGCGGATTCCGGCGGGCTTTGCCTATGAGGCGGTGCCGGGGCTGTCGCGTGAGATTCGCGAGAAGCTGCGGCTTGTCAATCCGGAGACCTTGGGGCAGGCGGCGCGGATTCCGGGTGTGACGCCGGCGGCGGTGGCCGTGCTGGATGTGTATTTGACGGTGGGAACGGCAGCGGCGCAATGAGCGAGTTCGCGGCAATGGTGGAGCGGCATCTGCGGCCGCACTTCCCGGCGTTAACGAAAGCGCAGATCGCGGCGATGCAGGCGCACTATGACTTGATGATGCGGTGGAATCCGCGCATTAATCTGACGGCAATCACGGGCGTGGAGGAAGCGGTGAAGCGGCACTACGGCGAGAGCCTCGCGTTGGCGGCAGCGATCCCGGAAGGCTCCTGGCGGATGGTGGACGCGGGTTCCGGGCCGGGGATTCCCGGCGTGCCGATTGCGATCATGCGGCCCGAGTGCCACGTGACGATGGTGGAGCTCGACGTGCGCAAAGGTGTGTTCATCCGTGAGGCGACGTTGGCCCTGACGAACACGGCGGTGCGCAACGGGCGGCTCGCGAAGCTGGAGTTGCCCTGCGACTGGCTGGTGTCGCGCGCGCTGCATCGCGACGAGTTGATCCCGTTTGTGAAAGAGCAGCCGTGCCGCGTGGCGTTGCTGTTGAGCGACGACCAGGTTTCGCCGACGGTCACCGAGTGGAAGCGGATGCGGTGGGATGAACCGGTCAGGCTGCCGTGGCCGGGGCAGGGCTGCATCTTGCGCGGTGAGCCGGTGGCGGCGGAGTAGGAGATGGATTGGATCCGGGCGGTGATTGCGCAACTGCAGCGCGAGTATCCGCAGCCGGCGTCCGGCGGTCCGGTTTTGGTGGCGGTGGTTGCGATCATTGTGATTGCTGGAGACGCGGTTTGCCGATCGCCAAAGTCAGCCGAAATGGCGCGGACGCCCGGGCCTGTGGGCCGACACGGTGTACTTGTTGATTCTCGCGGGGTTTAGCAAGCGTTTGGGGAAAGTGGCATGCCGCGCGACGGCGTGGGTCGGCGCGCTGCCGCTCTGGCTGCAGGCGATCGGTGCTCTCGTGGTCGGCGATTTCACGGGTTATTGGACGCATCGGGCGCTGCACCGAACTCCGCGTTTGTGACGCGTGCACACGGTGCATCATTCATCGGCGAATCTCGATTGGCTGGCGGCGGCGCGTGTGCATCCGTTGGAAGTGGCGATTAATCAGACGATGAGGATGATTCCGATTTTGCTTGCTCGGGTTCTCGCCGCTGATTGTCGGAGTCTACGGCCCGTTCCTCGCGCTGTATCCGGTTTTTCTGCACGCCAACGTGCGGTGGACGAACGGGCGTTTGGGCAAGTGGATTTCGTCGCCGATTTATTACCGCTGGCATCATGCCACCGACGGCGAGGCAGTGGACCGCAACTTCGCCGGCTTGTTCCCCGTGTGGGACCGGATGTTCGGCACGCAGTATTTCCCCGCGGACCCGAAGCCGCAAGGCTTCGGCTTGCCCGGACTCGTGCGGTTGGGCAACGGCCTGTGGGAGCAGCTCAGCTATCCGTTCCGATAGGCGGCTTCATGAGTTTAACGCTGCGACCGCCTGGATCTGTGAACACTACGCGCCGGCCGCGCGGTGTGTTGACTGACGGTGAGCGCGGCGAGATCCCGAGCGCTTCTAGAGCAGCGACGGCGGTGTCGAATGACGGAAGGGCGAAGCCAAGCATCGTGGTGTCAGCAGCGCCTTTCGAGGCGGGCGGCGATGGGTAGATCTCCACGACGAGCGTGCCGAGCTGCGCCGCATCGTGGAGCGGTCCTTTGCCATGGCGCTCCGGTTGCGGCGGCCGCTCTTTTACTGCCTCTCCATCACCCGCTGCGTGACCCAGTCCACCCAAACCGCGGTATCGATCCCACTACGGAACGGCGCACCGGTGAGCGCGGAGGTGACGAACTCCTCTACACACGGATAATGCAGGTTCACGGGCGCCGGAATCTGCTCGACGCCGGTGGGCGTCACCAGCGGGGCGTCATTGAGCGGTGAAAGGTCGAGCTCGCCGTCGGTGCCGCGAATGCGGAACTCGTCGCGCACGATGCGCGAGTTCCACCGTGCGTCCACCACCGCGCGGATGCCGCCCGCGTACTCCATCATCACGGTGCCGTTGTCCTCGACGCCGTAGTGGAACACGGCATTCGAAAGCTGCCCCGCCACGTGGAGCGGCCGGCCGAACAGGAAATTCATGAGATCGATGCGGTGCGAAGCGATGTCATAGAAGGGTCCGCCGCCGGCCATCGCCGGGTCCGCCCGCCACGCATCGCGCGCGTCTTCCTCTGGGAACCAGCTATGCGCCGTGGCCTCGGCAAACACCACGCGCCCGATAGCGCCTTGCCGGATGAGCTCCATAGCACGGTTGATCTTGGGATACATGCGACGATAGTAGGCCACGCCGAGCAGCCGCCCCGTCTCCACCGCCGCTTGCTGCATCGCGCAGGCCTCGGTGTAGTTCATCGCCGTGGGCTTCTCGCACAGCACATGCTTGCCCGCGCGCAGCGCCGCGATGGTTTGCGCGGCGTGCAGCACCACGGGCGTGCCGATATACACCGCCTCGCAACCCGACTCGCGGAGCGCCGCATCGAGATTCGTCCACGCCGGCGCGCCATACTGTTTCGCTTTCGCTGGATCGCGCGTAAGGAAGCCGGCGACGCGGCTGCGCGGCTCGGCAAGAATGGCCGGTAGCGTTCGCTTGATCGTGATATCGCCGATACCCGCGACGAGCCAGTTCAGCATCTACTCCGCCTGGAACGAAACCTTGGCTTTGCCGGTGGCGATGTCGAGCTTCTTGGGAAGTGGGTTGAGACCTTGCCAGATCCAGATGCTGTCGACGCGCAACTGGCCTGTGGCCTTCGCCGGATTGATGTTGCCTTCGGCGCCTTCAGGCGCGTCGGCCGTGAGCACGTTCCACACGAGGAACTGTTGCTTCAGTCCCGCCGCGGCGCGCTGCGTGGCCTTTTCCAGATTGAACGCGATGGAGGGCTGCGTGAAGGCAATGGGATTCTTGCTGGAGCCGCGATAGGGCTTCCACTTGCCGTCCTCGCCGAGTTGGTGATAGAAGATGCCGATCACCGAGTTCGCGGGCAGGATGTAGCTGCTACGGTCGCCATCGCCCCTCTCCACCAACACCTTCCAGACCTTGGCGGCGGCGAGGCGCTGGAAGTGGTGGGGGTAGCGCCAAACGCGGAGACCGCTACCCTTGGGGTCGTTGCCCTGGCAGTCCGCCACGCCGGGGATGAAAAGCCGTAAGGGCGACTCGGAGAAGTCAATGGCGCGCTCGGCGTCGGCCGCAGGGCAAGATTGAGGGTTCTTAACAAAGACGTCGGCGGCGTGGAGAGACAGCGAGCAGACGAACAAAGCCAGAGTGAGCGGGACGAGTGGGGTGCGGATTTGCATGGGTCGGAACCTCAGAACATGGTAGCGAACCTTCCCTGAGAATATTTCTTTGGTAGAGGCACTATATCTTTGAGTGCCGAGTCGTACCCATCTCGCGGTCCGTGTAGCAGGGCTGCTGGCGCTGCTGGCAGCCAGATCGCCGCTGCTGGCGCAGTCGGGCATCCTGCAGATTTTCGTAAAGGACGGCGAGAACGGCGTGTTCGCGGCATCGGGCCGGTCGACGCGTCCGTTTGCGGTGTGCGTGACAAGCGAAACTGGCGCCCCCGTGCCTGGCATCGCTGTGAGCTTTCGGCTTGCGGAAGAGGGCGTGTCCGGCGAGTTTTCGAATGGCCTTCGCACGGAGTTGGTGTTGACGGGTGCGGACGGTCGCGCGGTGTGCCCTGCGATTTCCTGGGGCGCTTTCGCGGGCCCGGGCCGATTGCGCGTCACCGCCGCCCAAGGTGAAGCCCGCGCAGGAGTCCTGGTTCCGTACCACCTCTCGGCTGATCCGAGCCTCGCCTCTCCGCCGACCGGGCAAGTTGTTGTCGCCGGTAGCGCGGTGGCGCCGCAGGTGCAGCCGTTGCGGATTCGGGAGTCTGGTGGTCCAACTCCGAAGGTAAAGAAGAAGCGCCGGTGGGTGCGATGGGTGACATCGATTGCCGCAGGCGTGGGCGGGGGCCTTGCGCTGGGCTTGGTACGGCGGGGCGGCGGCGGGTCTCGCGTGACTGAGGCGGTCGGCCCTGGAGTGTCTCTGGGTGTGTATACTATTAATGTAGTAGGTTTACGATGAGTGGCTCTTTGTTGTTGCTGTTGATCGGGTGTTGGGTGGAGCCTGGGAGCCAAGTGCCGGAATCGCGGTTTTTATACGGCGTGTCGGGGAATCTGGTGCTTCGCCGTGGGGAGCAAGGGAAGGCGTGTGAAAGCGACTCGCAGTGGTCCGAACCCGATGAGGATGGCGTTCGGCGGCTGCGGTTGAGTGCGCGGTGGAGTTTGGTGGAGAATGCTCGGACCGGAGAGCGCTATGTGCTTTTGAAGGAACGGGAGCGGTTCGCGTTGCCGGCATGTTGCGTGGCTGGGGAAGATATGCAATGAGTTGCATGGGTGGGTTGCTGTTGGCGGCGGCGTCAATTCCATTGCTGGCGCAGTCACCGGCGGGCAACTTGGCGTTGTTTATCTTGGACGGAAGAGGGTATAAGCTTCCCATTGGCGGCTTTTTCGACTTGGGCTCTGCGGCGCCGGGTGACTTTTTGGAGACGGCGTTTCGGCTGCGCAACGTGTCTTCCACGGCCGTAACGGTTTCGAGCCTGCGAATTGCGGGCACAGGGTTTTCGCTTGAGAACACCCCGTCGCTGCCGATGACGCTAACCCCTTCCGGCAACGCCGATTTCAAGGTGCGGTTTCGGCCCCACGGGGCCGGTACATCTAGCGCAACGCTGACGGCGGATGGGTTGTCGGTTTTGGTCCGTTCAGTGGGCAGAGTGGATCTGACCGTGGTGGATGAGAAGGGTGTTGCGCTATCGACCAGTGCGCCGCTGGATTTTGGAACGCTGAGCGTTGGGCAATCAGGGCGGCGGCGGCTGATATTGCGGAATGAGTCGGTTGAGGCACTGGCGGTGCGGCAACTCGGGGCTGGAGGAACAGGGTTCAGCTTGAGCCCGCATCCACCACCGCCGTTTTTATTAGCGCCGGGAGTGGAGATGCCCATTGAGCTGATCTGCAGCGGTGCTCGCGCGGGCGCGCTGATTGGCAGTTTTTCAGTGGATGCGCGCGTGTTCTCGTTGGTTGCATTCGTCCGCGCCCCGCAGTACCCAGATGCGTGGCTGGCGTTGGATGCCCAGGCGGGGCGTAGGGGGGCGGCAGTCGACTTTACGGGCGCGGTTGGCTTCGCCTATGCCAAAGGTGGCGTCGGGTACGTTGAGGATGGACTTTGAGCCCGCAGTGAGTGTGGGTCAGCGTGATGGGGGAATTCAGTTCTTGCGCACCGGGGGGGGGCGTAAGATTGCGCTGGGGTTTGATGTGGGCTCTGTGGGGAATCGGGATGAAGTGGTGTTTCAGACCGGTACCACGGCGGGAACGCTAGTGTTCCGGTTGACCCTGGGTGGCCAGGTTCGCGAGGTTCGATTGACAATTCCGCCAGAGGGCCCGCGATTAGAGGAAGTGGATCTGTTGAAGTCAGAGATGGGTTATGCCGATGTTTTGGTCACCGGTTTTGACAACCACCGTTCTGCGGGGAATGTGGTGTTTTCGTTCTTTGAGGGCCAGGGACGTGAATTTCCTGGGGTGTCCGTGGAAGCGGGCAGCGACTTTGGGCGGTTCTTCCGCGAGGATGTCGGACTGGGCGGACTGTTTCGGTTGCGGGCGCGGTTTCCGGTTTCCGGGGATGCAAGGCTGTTGATTGGCGCCAGGGTTCGGTTGGCGAATACGTTGGGCGTGGGCGTCGGATCTAGCAATTCGGGGAACTGATTTTGTCCCCAGTGACGACGCGCACCTGCGTGATCGTGTACAGAGGCCCTTTCATACCCTGGTTGTTGCCGTTGGCCACCGGGTAGGTTCCACACGCGAATGGCAACTGAAGCTCGATTTGTTCCACGTGGAACCACAAGTACACCACAAATAGTGGCTACCTTGACCACTCGAGCACGTTTCACGTGAAACATGGCGCCATAGCGCACTTGGTGCTACGATGGCTGGATCAATGGCCAAAATCATTGCCATAGCAAACCAAAAAGGCGGCGTGGGGAAGACCACAACTGCCATCAACCTAGCCGCTTCGCTAGCTGCCAACGACGTGCGAGTGCTCGTAGTGGACATAGACCCGCAAGGCAATTCCACCACTGGACTCGGGGTCATCAAGGATGACCTGAAGTCAACCCTATATGACGTATTGCTCTCTGGCACCGATCCTAGGGATGTGATTCTGAAAACGCAAATGGAGGGGCTCGACATCCTTCCCGGCGACAAGAATCTAGTCGGCGCAAACTTGGAGCTAGTCGATCAAGAGAACCGCGAAACGAAACTCCGGTCCGTACTCAATGTGCTCAGGCAGGACTACCAGTTCATTCTCATTGACTGCCCACCGGCGCTGGATCTCCTCACTCTCAACTCCATGCTGGCGGCAGACTCCATCATCATTCCCATCCAGTGTGAGTTCTTCGCCCTGGAGGGGATTTCTCAACTCATGGATACCATCGACCGCGTGAACGACTCCTTTGGCCACCCCCTCAAGATTGAAGGCATCCTCCTCACAATGTTCGAGGACCGCACGAATCTGGGTCGCCAAGTGGCCGATGACTTGAGGGAGTTCTTCCAGCACGAGATCTTCGAAACCGTCATTCCCCGAAGCATCCGCCTCGCCGAAGCCCCCAGCCATGGCAAGCCCGTAATCCTCTACGACGTCCGATCAAAAGGTGCAGAGAGCTATATCAGACTCGCGAAGGAGATTCTGGCCAAGCAAGCCATGAAGGCTAGCGGAGGCAATTCATGAGCAAACCACTGGACAAGAAAGCCCTCGGACGCGGCCTTGGATCCCTACTACCAAGTCGCCCACCCGCAGGACTAAGCGAGTTCGCCAAGCAGCCGGAGGCCCAGCCCTCCGAGCCGTCTCCCGCCGCCACCCCTGCGTCCGTTGCATCACCGGAGACTTCTCCCCTCAAGCTGCCGATCTCCCTGATCGATCCCAACCCGCTCCAGCCCAGAACTATCTTCCAAGAGGCACGCCTCAACGAACTGGCAGACTCGATCCGGGCGAATGGCCTCATCCAACCGATCATCGTCCGCCGCAAAGCGGACCGTTTTGAACTCATCGCTGGCGAACGCCGTTGGCGCGCGGCGAGGATGGCCGACCTAACCGAAGTTCCTGTAGTCATCCAAGAGCTCGCCGACGAAAAGCTCCTCGAAGTTTCGCTGATTGAAAACATCCAGCGTGAGGATCTCAACCCCATCGAAGTCGCGATCGCGTACGATCGCCTCGCCCGTGAGCACCACCTCAGCCACGAGGAAATCGGCCGCCGCACCGGCAAAGACCGCGCCACGATCACCAACATGATCCGGCTCCTTAAACTCCCGGCTGAACTCCAACTCCTCCTCGCCGAACACCGTCTCTCGATGGGCCACGCCCGTGCCTTGCTCGGAATAAGCGATCCAGACTTCCAGCGCCAACTCGGCGACCAAGCCGCCGCCCAAGGCCTGTCCGTGCGAGAAGTAGAACGTGCCGTTCAGAAATTCAATGAGCCGCGCGATCTCGCCGGCAACGACGAAAAGGAACCACCCAAAGTCGATCCCAACGTCAAAGCCGCCGCCGAAGAACTGGAGCGAGTCCTGGGCACCCGTGTCCGGATTCTGGAAAAATCCCCAAAACGCGGCCGCATCGAAATCGACTACTTCTCACAGGACGACCTGAGCCGAATCTATGACTTGATTGTGGGGGAGACTGCTGGATAGAATTATCCTGGTCAAATTGGTGCCGGCGGTAGGACTCGAACCTACGACCTGCGGATTATGAGACCGCCGCTCTAACCACCTGAGCTACACCGGCTGGGTGTTGAACGCTGTTTAGCGTCCACCCCCCAGGTTACCCTGTTTGACACTCCCGGCGCTAGTCCCCCAAAATCGAAGAGGTGTCTACGACAGCCACTTTGGTAGCTGAATTTTCCGGTGTCTCGAAGAGCTACCCGGTCTACGCCCGCCCGGTAGACCGGCTCCGCGAGTTGCTGACGTTCAATTTGCTCCGCTACCACACGGACTTCTGGGCCCTGCGCGATATCGCCTTCGACATCCGCCGCGGCGAGACCTTTTGCGTGATCGGCGAAAACGGCGCAGGCAAGTCCACGCTCCTTCAGATCCTCGCCGGCATCCTCGCGCCCACCACGGGAACGGCGCGCGTCATCGGCAAGGTGGCCGCGCTCCTCGAACTCGGCTCCGGCTTCAACCCGGAGTTCACCGGCCGCGACAATGTCTATCTAAACGCCGCGATCCTCGGCCTCTCCCGCAAAGAAACCGACGTGCGGTTTGCCTCCATCGCCGAGTTCGCTGAGATCGGCGACTTCATCGAGCAGCCCGTCAAGACGTACTCAAGCGGTATGACCGTGAGGCTCGCCTTTGCCGTCGCCATTCACGTCGACCCCGAAATTCTCCTCGTCGACGAAGCGCTCACCGTCGGCGACATCTACTTCCGCCAACGCTGCATGCGCAAAGTCCACGAGCTCCGCCAGCGGGGCGTCACGATCCTTTTTGTATCGCACTCAATGGGCGACGTCAAAGCCATCGGTGACCGCGCACTGTGGCTCGAAAACGGCCGCATGAAGGAAATCGGCCCGTGTGACCAGGTCGTCACGCACTACCTTGCGGCGATGGCCGAGAAGGATACGGCGTACCTCGAGCTTAAAGCACCCGCGCCTTCCGAAGCCACAACCGCCCCCGGCGCCGCGCTCGTCACCACCGCGCCCGAAGTCCTCACCACCATCCCCAACATTGATCATCGCCACGGCGATGGCCGCGCCGAAGTACTCGGCATCGGAGTCTTCAACACCTTCGGCGACCCGCTCCATCTCCTTGAACCCGATACTCGCATCATCGTCCGCGTCTCCGCCCGCGCGCTCCAACCCATTGCGCATCCGAACCTCGGTTTCATGCTCCGCAATCACTTGGGCATCGATTTCACCGGCACCAACACGCTGCGTGAGGGCCACGAGCTCCCTCCGATGGCGGCCGGCGGCATCGTCACCGTCGACTTCCATCTCGACCTCCCCTCGCTCTACCCCTCGCACTTCTCCTTCTCGCCGGCCATCGCCGACGGCAACCTCACTCACTACAAAATGTGTGACTGGGTGGACAACGCGCTAACCTTGCAGATGGGACACTCCGACGGCCAAGTCTACGGCTATCTGCATCTGCCCTGCCGCGTGGAGGTAAATAGCCGCCTGCCCAGATCAACGCGTGCGAACGGCATCGCATCCACCGGCGCCACGTCGCCGGCCGCACCCACAGGAGTCGTTTCTTGGTAGAGTTCACTGGCGAACGCGTCGTGCCTGGTCAAGTTGATATCGACCTTTGGAACGAGCACATCGCTCGCTATCATTTCGCCCGGCGCCTGGCGCGCGCCCGCCGCGTTCTCGATCTCGGCTGCGGCACCGGCTACGGCGCGGCTGCCCTCACCGGGGCGGCGCAACATGTCACCGGCGTGGATGTTTCCACCGACGCGATTGCGTACGCCTCCAGTAACTACACGTTTGAGAACCTCACCTTCGCCGCCGCCAGTTGCACCAGCGTTCCCCTGCCCGACGCATCGTTCGATCTCATCACCGCGTTCGAACTGATTGAGCATCTCGACGATCCCCGCGCGCTGCTCGCTGAAGCGCGCCGTCTGCTCGCGCCGTCGGGCCAGTTCATCGTTTCCACGCCCAACCGGCTCTACTACGCCGAAACTCGCCGCCAGGCCGGACCCAACCCGTTCCACCACCGCGAGTACAACTACGATGAGTTCCGTGAGCTGCTCGCCGAGTTCTTCCCGCACACTACCTTCTTCGTGCAGAACCATTCGGCAGGCGTGGTCTTCCAACCCATCAAACCGTCGCCGGGCGCGGACCTCAAACTCGACTCCAGCGAAACGAACCCCGCCACCAGTCACTTCTTCCTGGCTGTTTGCGCCTGCACACCGCAAATTGGCGGCTCGGCGTTCATCTACCTGCCCACTTCCGCCAATGTGCTCCGCGAACGCGAAATCCATATCGCGCGCCTCGAAAAAGAAGTGGGGCAGAAGACCGAGTGGCTCACCAGGCTTGAGGCCGATCACGGCGCGCTCGCCGAAGTGCACGAGGCGCAGAAGCAGCAACTCGAAGACGCCAACCGCTGGGCGCAACGCGCCAACGCCGAACTCGAGCAAACCGCGGCGCGCGTCGTGGAAGTGCAAAACGAACTCGCCGCTACGCAAGCCGCCGCCGCCGAATCCACCACTGCGTACGAAGCCAAGATCAGCGAGCTCGACACGGACCTTGCCGCCCGCACGCGCTGGGCGCAGGAAACCGAGCAGCGCCTCAATGCCGAACTCGCCGCCGTCCGCACCGAACTTGCGCGTTGTGTCGAACTGCTCGACGCCGCCGAGAAAACCGTCGTAGAACGAACGCTCTGGGCACAACGCCTCGAAGCCGAAGAGGAGTCCATCCGCACCTCGCGCTGGGTCCGCCTGGGCAAAACCTTGCGCATGGGACCCGCAAAATAAATGCGCTCGACGGTCTGCTGTTGTAGGGCGGGCTTTAGCGGAACGCGGGCCGACCGGCCCGTCATGGAAATCCGGAAACCCCGTGCACCCGGCGTCCGTGTAGGGTGGGCTTTAGCCCGCGGCGGGCTTCAGCCCGCCACTTCCGCCCGTGTACGACCGCCGAAAAAACAGGAGCTAAACTCCGCACCGCATCCTCGCGGTCGCGGCTCGGCAAGTTGCAGTTCGGAGGCGTGCTAGCCGCCCTCCATGCTCCTCCGCTTCCTCACTGCGCTCCCGCTCGCGCTTCTCTCCCCGGTCTTCGCCGCCACCGCGTGGACCGCGCTCACCCTTACTGACCTCGCGTTCCTCCTCCTCGGCCGCCGGCGCCCGCCCGCTGACCGCGCCCCGCGCACCCACGCCGCCTCCGTCGTCATCCCCAACTGGAACGGCCGCGATCTCCTCGAAAAATACATCCCTTCCGTCGTCACTGCCATGGCCGGCCACCCCGACAACGAAATCATCGTTGTCGACAACGCCTCCACCGACGGCAGCGCCGCCTTCCTCGCCGAACGCTTCCCGCAGGTCCGCGTCATCGCCCTCCGCCGCAACCTCGGCTTCGGCGGCGGCTCCAACACCGGCTTCCATCACGCTAAGAACGACATCGTCGTCCTGCTCAACTCCGACATGGAAGTCCAGCCAGACTTCCTCGCGCCGCTCCTCGCCGGCTTCAACCACCCCTCTGTCTTCGCGGTCTCCTGCCAGATCTTCTTCGATCCCTCGAAGCCCCGCCAGGAGACCGGCCTCACGCAGGGCTGGTGGGAAAACGGCGGCCTCCGCGTCACCCATCGCGACGACCCGCACGTCACGCGCGCCTTCCCCTGCTTCTATCCAGGCGGCGGCTCCGGTGCCTACGACCGCGCCAAGTTTCTCGAAATCGGCGGCTTCGATCACCTCTACCATCCCTTCTACGTCGAAGACACCGACCTCGGCATGCAAGCCTGGAAGCGCGGCTGGCGCTGTTTGTACGAACCGCGCAGCCACGTGTGGCACCAGCACCGTGGCACCATCGGCAGGAAGTTCTCGAAGACTTACATCGACTCGATCGTTCAGAAGAACTTCCTCCTGTTCTGCTGGAAAAACATCCACGAGCCCACCCGCTTTGCCGCACACATCTTCTTCATGTGGGCGGGCGCGCTGCTCAGCGTTCCTTTCGGCGACTCGATGGAGCGACCCGGCCTCCTCGCGCTCGCCCGCGCGTTTCTGCAAGTCCCCGGCGTTATGCGTGCCCGCTGGCGCGCCCGCGCGCTCGCCACGGTCTCTGACACCGAAGCCTTCCGCCGGCCCATGGGCGGCTACTTCCGGGACCGGTTCCTGATCGACCCCACCGCCGCGCTGCCTGCGAAGCCGCGCGTGCTGTTCCTCTCGCCGTACCTCATCGCGCCCCCGCACCACGGCGGCGCGGTCTTCATGCTGCAAACCTGCCAGACGCTGGCGAAACTCGCGGATCTCTCGCTGGTCGTCATGGTGGACAAGCCCGAGGAGATCGAGCCACACGCCGCCCTCGCCGCGCAATGCACGTCAGCCGCCTACTACGTCCGGCCGCAGCAAACCGTCCACACCTTCGGCACGCTCGAACCGCACTCGGTCCACGAGTTCCGCCAGCGCGACGCCGAGTGGATCACCCATCGTGAAACCCTGCTGCACGACATCGACGCGATCCAGTACGACTACCTCCAACTCGCCCAATACCGTGGCGAATACCGCCACATCGCGCAGTTCCTGTTCGAGCACGACGTCTACATCCAGTCCGTCTCCACCATCCTGCCGCAGATCCGCGGACTCTACCCGCGCCTCGCCGCGCGCTATGAATACCTGCGCTCGCTGCGCTACGAACTCCGCACGCTGCCTCTGTTCGATGGCGTGCAATACTGCTCGCGCCTGAACGCCGAATTCGTCTACGAACACGCGCCTGCGCTCGAAGCCACCGGGCGTGACGATCTCCGCGCGGGCATCACCGCCGCGCAATACACGCCCGCGTTCGATGGCCGCAAACCGAACACGCTGCTGTTTATCGGCAGCTTCCGCCACATGCCCAACGTCGACGCGCTGTACTGGCTCGTCAACCAGTGCATGCCGCGCATCCTCGCCGCCGAGCCGCGCGCGAGGCTCACCGTCATCGGCTCAGACCCGCCGCCGCGCTATTCGCTGCCGGACCTCGGTGACGCGATCGACCTTCGTGGCTACGCCGACGACATCCTCACGCCGCTCGCCGGACACGCCATCTTCGTCTGCCCCATTCTGTCGGGCTCCGGCATTCGCGTGAAACTCATGGAGTCGTTCGCCTGCGGCATCCCGGTGGTCAGCACGCGCATCGGCGCCGAAGGACTCGCCTTCGCCGATGGCGATACATGCCGTCTCGCCGACACGCCCGAAGCCTTCGCCCAAGCCGTCATCGATCTCCTCGCTGACCCCGCCGCCGCCGAAGCCATGGCCCGCCGTGCCCGCCGCGAAATCGAGACCAACTGGGACATGCCCACCCGCACCGCGCGCCTGGTGGATCACTACCAGGAAACGCTCCGGCGCAAGCGTGCGTCCAGCTAGTAGTTGAAATAGATCATCGCCGCCCCACCCTAGCTAGACTATTTAGATATGCACAAACCGACCGTCGTTCTGATCCTCACCCTCCCTCTCGTTGCCGCCGCGCAACCCGCTGCCCGCGAATACCGCGTGCTGGCCACCACCAAAACGTCCACCATGGAAAAGGAGCTCAACGAAGCTGCCGAAGTGGGCTATGGCTTCTCCGCCGCGATGGGCGGCAGCACCGCCGCCGGCAACGAAGTGGTGGTGGTGATGACCAAACTTCCCGCCGATGCGCCCCGCCGCAGCTACCGGTTGCTGGCCACCAACCGCACCTCCACCATGCAAAAGGAACTCACCGAATTCGGCAACGAGGGCTTCGACTATAAGGGCCAAACCGTGTTCTCCTCGGCGTTCGGTGGCCGCGAAGTGGCCGTTATCCTCGAACGCCTTGAAGGCGGCTCAAAGGCCCGCATCCTCTATCGCCTCCAGGCCACCAGCCGCACCAGCACCATGCAAAAAGAGCTCAATCAGATGGGAGAAGTGGGTTACGAGGCAGTTGGTCTCACGGTGGCGCAGACCTCGCTCGGCGGCAATGAACTGGTCTGCATCCTGCGCAAACGGGCGGAATAATCGGCCCTCCGATTGCACCGCACGTTTGGGTGACCGCGTTGTTGACGCGAGAGCATGGGGCCTGGTCCATGCTGATTCTGCCGTTCCTGGCCACGGCTGTCCTCCTGCACCCCGCGCCCGGGCGGCTCCTGGCAGCCTTCGTGCTCGTCCCGGCGCTGTTCCTGCTCCGCGAACCGCTCATCGTTCTCGCCCGGCAGCGGTGGATCTGGCGCACCCCGCATGAGGAAGCCCGCGCAGCCGCGCGTGCCCTGCCGGGTCTGGGGGTGGTGGCGGCAGCCGCCGCCTACGTCGCCATTCCCCTGCCCTTGTGGACCCTCGCCGGCGCTTGCGGAGCGGCGGCCGCCTCACTCATGGCGGCACCCGTCGTTCTAGCCGTCCGCAACTGGCAGTACTCGGTGGCCTTCCAGGCGCTCGGCTCCGCCGGCCTCGCCGCATCCTGTCTCGCTGCCGCGATGGCGGCGGGCGAAGTGCCGCGCTGGGTATGGATCCTTTGGGCCGCCTCCGCCTTCCACGGCATCAGTGCCATCCCCATCGTCCACGCCCGCATCGCTCTGCGCCGTAAACAAGATCCCGCACTGGCCGTTGCGGGCTTGGGCGTACTTGCCACGCTCGCCGCGGCCGCGCTCCCCCACGCCATGTCCGGCGCCCTCGCCTTTTCCGGTTTCGCGTACCTCGGCGAATGGCTCTCGCTGCGCTCCCCGGCTACCGCGCAAGCCAAACTCACCCAACTCGGTCTCCGTCTGATGGCCACGTCGATCGTCTTCACGGCCCTGCTGGCCTGGGCCTTCGCCAACTGACCTCTTCCGATTCCCTTACCGTTCTTTTACTCCGCGCTGACGACATTCCCCGCGATCGCTGGCAATCTGGAACTCGAGGAATCAAAAAACAGTATGCCCTTTATTTATGTTTCCTGTCATTTACGAGCGGTACAAATCCACCGGCATCCGCCAGCTCTACTCCGTCACCAAAGGCGTCGGTAAAGGTATGACAAACGACCCCTTGGACGTCGTGATGATCCAGTACATGCTCAACACCGCCTTCAAGGGACAGCCGGAACTGCACCTCGATGGTGTGTTCGGACCGAAGACACACCAACGCATCATCGCCTTCCAAAGAATGGCGTTGGCCGGTCACTACGCGGTGGATGTGGATGGCCGGATCGGCCCGGTGCAACATGATTGGGTGTACGGCAAAGATGCGGCCGGCCGCCCGAGACTCCGCACGCTGGTGGCGCTCAATATCCTCTATCACAAGGCTGACCCGGTAGCGTCGGAGAACAAGGAGCCTTACCATCTCCCCAAGCGCTTTGAGATTCTGTGTCCGGAAAAGGCAAAGAAATCCGCGTAAAAACGCGCGCTTGACGGGTTTCGCCGCGCGATCTCGCGTATCAGTGCAGTGACCGGTCATCACGCAATATCGGGCAGCAGAAACCGGCGCGGCGTGCCTAACCAGGCCGACACCGCTTCGGCTGCCAGATAACCGCCACGCACGGCGCCTTCCATCGTCGCGGGCCACCCCGTGCCGATCCAGTCGCCGGCAAAGAACAGCCCTGGCACGTGCTCGGAGGCCGGGTCAGGGCGTTCCAGGCGGGGGGCGGCGGAGAAGGTAGCGCGTACTTCCTTAACTACGTGCGCCTTCTCCAGCCGGGCCGCGCGCACCGCGGGTAGGAACTCGGCCAGTTCCCGCAACGCCAGCGCAATCACCTCTTCGCGCGGCACCGCCGTCAGGCCGCGCGATGCGCTCACCACCAACTGCAGGTACCGCCCGCCGTCTTTGTTGAAGAACCACTGCATCGTGCGGTCAAGGAGCGTGCCGTGGGGCAAGTCCGTTACCGTGCGATCGAACCACAGGTGAATCCCGGTGATCGGCGAGTGGGACCACCCTGAGAAATCCAGCCCGGCGCCTGGCGCCACGGCATTCACGCGCTCATACGGCAGCGCGCAGATATACGCATCGGCCACCCAGCGCCGCCCGCCCGCCTGCACGCCTGCCGCATCCATGCGCTCCACCGGCACGCGCGTGTGGATCCGCACGTTGGGAAATGCGCTCCACGCCGCTTCGCCGTACACCTCTCCCAACGGCACGGCGGGGATGCCCATCTCGTAGGAATCGCGCGATGCCAGAAACCCCAGCCAAAACACCTGCAGCCCGTGCCGCGCGGCCATCTTGTCCAGATCCTCGTTGATGGCGCTCACCAGCACCTGATTCCAGAACCGCGCAATCGCGCGTTCCGGCTGGCCCTTCTCGCGAAGCCAATCGAGCATGGTGATGCGGTCCAGATCGTCGCGCGTTCCATGTTCCATCAGGATGGCGAGAAACGCGCGGGCAATGGCGGCCTTTTCGCCTAGAGTGAGGAAGTCGAGCCCGGCAAACGCGCCCGCGAAATGGAGCGGAGCGGGCAAATGGCCGCGCTCCAGCACCGACGTGCGCCCGCCCGGTTCAAGGAAGTAAAAGGTGCGGTGAAAATGCACGGCGCCGGGTGCAACGCCCAGCCGCGCATAGAAATCCAGCAGGTTCACGCAACAGCGCAGCAGCACATGCTGGCAATTGTCGATCACTTCGTCCTGGATGGGATAGGAAGTGGCGCGTCCGCCCAGGAACGCGCGCGACTCCAGGAGATCCACTTCGTAGCCAGCCTGACCGAGGGCTGCGGCCGATGCAAGCCCCGCCAGTCCGCCGCCGGCAATGACAACCTTACGTGGCAACGGGCAAACACGGGCGCCGGCCGCCCCCGCCGCCGCCGTCGATGTTCACGGCCAGCCAGCAGACCAGCAGCAGGAAGATTACGAAGATTGCGTCATCGCCCATGTGAAGAACTCCCAGTATCGGCCAAACTCCTGGGTAGGACAATCCACATTATCCCCAATGCCCCGGTCGGAACTCCAGTACTTTTGTTCCCCACGCCAAACAGAAACAGCTTTTACTCCTCTTTTAACTCTCGTTGACGACTTGCGGCCCGTTTCGGTGCGATTCTACTTTCCGAGGCACCCAAACAATGGCAGCGATTCTTCCACGCAGCTATGAACAGTACAAAATCGGCAGCATGCGAGTGATCTATACGGTCAGCAAGAGCATCGGGGCTGGCTAAACGAATGAACCTTCGGATGTGGCCATGATTCAATTCATGCTCAACAAAACCCTGAACGGCCTGCCCGAGCTGAAGACCGACGGCGTGTGCGGCGCCAAGACCATCGCTCGTATCCGCGAGTTTCAAGCCAGATGAAAGCCAAGAAGTTTGATTTGGCCATCGACGGCCGCATCGGCCCGATCACATCGCGGGACTGGTTCTACGACCAAGGCAGCGAGAGTTACACGCGCACCATGATGGCGCTCAACCTGTGGAAGGATTGGGTCCTCATATTGTTATATGTTTCCTTGTAAGTCCACCCTAAAGGAAGAAGTCTGACATAATCGGACGCGACTGTTGGTTCGCCGCCTCCCGCCCGACACGATGTCGATATTGGCCAGGGTCCGCCTTGGGCTCGTGAAAGCCGAGGCTCACGCCCAGCAGTACGCTGCCAGAACCACGTCCTACTCTGTTGTTCTATTTCTTGCCAGTCCCTTAGTTGCAGATTTCAGGCTATCACAACCGAATTTTCGACCGCCTTGTGGCTGAGCGAGTGCCGTCCGCCCGGGAGATTCCGTGGCTCCGCAAGGCTCCGGGGCCGAACGGCTGGTTCCTCGGCGGCTGGGCCGTGAACGGCATCGTGCAGCTTACCTCCGGACTGCCCGTGACGGTCTCGCAGAATGGCGACTCGCACAACACCGGGCCTTCATCGTTCCAGCGTCCGCACATAACGGCGGGCGGCGCCGTGGATCGTGTATGGTCTGGACGCTCGATGAACCGCTGGTTCGATACCGGCGCATTCGTACGTTCCGAGTGCGACGGCTGCGCGGGCGAAGGTCTGTACCTCGGCCCCAAGGGCTACGGCAACGCAGGCGTGTCGTTGTTTGATGCGCCGGGCCAAAAGACGTGGGACTTTGCGTTGTTCAAGGAGTTCTCGCCGCGCGAAGGCCACCGCATGCAGTTGCGTTACGAGGCCTTCAACTTCCTCAACACCCGCAGTTCAGCGCCCCGTCACGGGCGCTAGGCGCGGCGGATTTCGGGCGCATCAACGGCACGGCGGTGAACAACCGCGAGATGCAGTTGGGGCTGAAGTACTTGTTTTAGACCGGCAGAATCTCTTCGCGCGCCGGATCGAACCGCAGCCGCCGCTTCTGCACGTACGCAATGTTGCCCAAGTGCGAAGCCTGCGCCGAGCGGTGGCCGATCAGCACGTCGCCGTTCGGCCGCTTGCGAGACCGGCAGCAGTCAAGGAAGTTGCGCACGTGCTCGTCTGTCGCGTCACCCTTGTATTCCACCACTTCGGCGGGCTTGCTGGGCGAGTCGTGCGTGTAGAACTCGTAGCGCCCGCGCGTGATCCACAGCCGGCCCCGGGTGCCGCACATCTCCACCGCCGCGCCCTTGATGCCGGGAGCGAGCGTGGCCTCAAACGTGGCGGTCCACTCGGCGGGATACTCGAGCGCCACCGTGATCGTATCCGGCGCGGTGCGGCCGTCTTTGTAGTTGTAGACCCCGCCCGAAGCCGTCGCGGCCGTCGGGTTGTCCTGATCCATGAACATGTGCACCACGTCGATCCAATGCGTGAACAGGTCCGTCACCTGACCGCCGCCGAAATCGAGATACGCGCGAAAGTTCCAATACTGCTGCGGGTCGTAGTCGCGCCACTTCACCGGGCCGAGGAACCGCGCCCAGTCAAGATTGGACGGCCGCGTCTGCAATTCGGCGGGCGCCTTGCGCAGGTGGTACGTATTGCCATGCCACCACGTGCGCGCGAGCGTGATCTTGCCGAGCTTACCGCTCTTGAAGTACCTTTCCTTGGCCTCGAGGTAATGCGACCCGGAGCGCTGCTGCATGCCCACCTGGCAAATGCGATCGTTCGTCCGCGCCGCCTTCACAATCGGCGGACCCTCTTCGATCGTCAACGTCAGCGGCTTTTCAACGTAAACGTCCTTGCCCGCGTTCAGCGCGTCAATTGCGCAACCCGAATGCCAGTGATCGGGCGTGGCAATCAGCACCGCGTCAATCTCTTTAGCCTCCAGCAGCTTGCGATGGTCGTTGAAACCCTTCGCCAGCGGCGCGGTCTTCTGCATCGCGTCGATGTGGTTGGCATACACATCACAAACGCCACGCACTTCCACTTCTTTGTTCTTCTGGAAGACCGACATAACGAAGCGCCCGCGCGAGCCGGCGCCGATCAGGCCCATGTTCACGCGGTCATTCGCCCCGAGAATCCGGGAGTAGGAGGCAGCGGTGGCCGCAGCAGCGCCGAGACGAACAAAGCCGCGGCGGGTGGAGGAAGTATTGCTCACTGTTTAGTGCCCTTGAACATCGATGGTGGCGACGGTCTGATCCCAAGCGATTTTGAGCGCCGCCTGTTCACCCTTCTTATCAATCGAGATGGTGAGTTGCTCCATCGGCTCTTTCACGACGGCAACCTTCATGGACGCGCGGCCGTAGTCCATCGCCTGGTCATACTTGAAAGCGCCCCACTGCTTGGCCACCTTGTTCAGCACGAGCGTCCATTCCTTTTCGTTCGGAATTGTGAACAGCGAATAGGTGCCGGCTACCACATGAAGCGGGCCGACCATCGCGTCGCCTTCGAGAGTGATCGTCGTGGCTTCGTCGGCGCCCGTGCGCCACACTTTGCCCAGCGGCTCCAGGCCGCCGAAAATGACGCGGCCCTTCTTGTACGGCCGGCCATACGAAATCGTGATCTTTTTGCCGTTCAATACGGCGGATACTTCTTCGTGCGGGCTGGCGCGTTCCCGCTTCTTGGCCGCACCGGCCTTGGGCGCTGCCGCCGTGTCCTGGGCCGGCAACGTCATCAGCGAGACCGCGCCCAAAAACAGCACCGAACCCATGTAGATAGCCAAGCGTTTTTTCATGTGTGGGCTTCCCTCGATCCATTGTAAACCGTACACTGAGAGAACGATGGGCTTTCAGTTGGCCGTCAACTACGAGCCGCGGGGGGACCAGCCCAACGCCATTGAACAGTTGTGCCGCGGCGTGGACGAGGGCGAGCATCACCAGGTGCTGCTTGGCGTCACCGGGTCCGGCAAGACTTTCACGATGGCCAAGATCATCGAGAAAACCGGCCGGCCGTCTTTGATCCTGGCGCACAACAAGACGCTCGCCGCGCAGCTCTACCACGAATTCAAGACGTTCTTCCCCAGTAACGCCGTCGAATATTTCGTCAGCTACTACGACTACTATCAGCCGGAAGCGTACGTGCCGGCGTCGGACACCTACATCGAAAAAGAGTCGACGGTGAACGATGAGCTCGACAAGTTGCGTCTCGCCGCCACGCGTTCGCTATTTGAGCGCCGCGATTGCATCATCATCGCCAGCGTGAGTTGTATCTACGGTATCGGCTCACCCGAGGCGTACTACGGCATGCTGCTGATGCTTGAAAAAGGGCAGAAGATCCAGCGCAAGCAGATCACGCAGCGACTGGTGGAAATCCTCTATGAGCGCAGCGAGGGCAATTTCACGCGCGGCGCCTTCCGCGTGCGCGGCGACGTGATCGAAGTATTCCCCACCTACGACGACCGCGCTTATCGGATCGAGCTCTGGGGCGACGAGATCGACTCGCTCAGCCAGATTGACCCCGTCACCGGTCAGGTGAAGCAGACGTTTCAACGCCTGCCCATCTACCCGAAGACGCACTATGTGATGAGCCGCGACACCAAGGATCAGGCGGTCGTCAGTATCGAGCATGAGCTGGAATGGTGGTCCAAGGAACTGCTGAATCAGGGCAAGGCGATCGAGGCGCAGCGGCTGCACCAACGCACGATGTTCGACCTGGAAATGATCAAGCAGGTGGGCTACTGCCACGGCATCGAGAACTACTCGCGGCACTTCACCAACCGGCTGCCCGGCGAAGCGCCGCCGACGCTGCTCGACTATCTGCCGAACGATGCGCTCCTGTTCATCGACGAAAGCCATCAGACGGTGCCGCAGTTGGGCGCGATGTACAACGGAGACCGCTCGCGCAAAACGGTGCTGGTCTCGCACGGCTTCCGGCTGCCCAGCGCGCTCGACAACCGGCCGTTGACGTTCGAAGAGTACGAAAACCGCGTGAATCAGGTGATCTACGTGTCGGCCACGCCCGGCCCGTATGAACTGACGCGCAGCGCGGGCGTGTTGGTGGAGCAGGTGATCCGGCCCACCGGACTCATCGATCCCCCGGTGGAGGTACGGCCGATCCGCGGCCAGGTGGACGATCTGCTGCGCGAGATCCGGCTCCGCATAGAGCGCAATGAACGCGTGCTGGTGACCACGCTCACCAAGCGCATGTCGGAAGATCTGGCGCAGTATTACACCGAAGCGGGCATCAAGTGCACGTATCTGCACTCGGAGGTCACCACGCTCGATCGCATCAAGATCCTGCGCAATCTGCGGCGCGGCGATGTCGATGCGCTCATCGGCGTGAACCTGCTGCGCGAAGGGCTCGATCTGCCTGAAGTGTCGCTGGTGGCGATTCTCGACGCGGACAAGGAAGGATTTCTGCGTTCAGTCGGTTCGCTGATTCAGACCATCGGCCGCGCGGCGCGCAATCTGAGCGGCCGGGCCGTTCTTTATGCCGACGTGATGACCGATAGCATGCGGCGCGCCATGGATGAAACGAACCGGCGGCGCAAGATCCAGCAGGTCTACAACGAAGAACACGGCATCACGCCGCAGAGTATCATCAAACCCATCGACATGAGTCTGGTGGCGATTGCCGAGGCCGACTACATGACGGTTTCGCTGGAGGAAGCACCGGCGCCGGAAAAGGACGCCGAGTTGAGCGCCGAAGACCGCGCCCGGCTGATCGCTGAACTGGAAGAACGGATGAAGGAGTCTGCCCGCAAATTCGAATTCGAAAAGGCCGCCCAGTATCGCGACCGGATGAAGGCGTTGAGGCTACAGATTGAAATCAATGACCTCGCTCCCCCTGTTCACCCTGGTCACCTCGGGTCCGACACGGCATAACTTATTTGCCCGCCTTCCGGAGTTGGCTCGCGTTCTCGGGCCGATCCGGACGCCCTCGGCCCGCACTTCAACGCGGGCTAGCCGAATGCTTCGCGGCGGTTGGGCCGCGCAGACCTGGGACGACGTGCTGTCGGCGCAGTTCGTCGTCTTGCAACATCCCGGCCCGCGCCTTTATGAAGAGATGGGCGCGCTGCCAGCCCGCGATTGGGCCGGCCGGACACTGGTGGTGTGCGAAGGTGACGGCGAAACGCGCGCGCTCGCCAAACTGGAGTCGCTGGGCGCGGCGATCGTGCATCTGCAACTGGTGGATCCGCGCGATCCGGTGGTAGCGCTGAGCGGCGATGGGAAGGCAATTGCGCGGTTGCGCAGAGTTCTGATGAAGTACCGGCTACGCTGCCTAGTCATTCGCGATGGCGCCGGGCCGGCGTTACTGGCCGCCATCCGCGATCTGGAAGACGCAATCATGGCCGCGGTCCGCGAGAGCGACCAGGCACTCCGCTGGAGCGGACTGCGCGGCGCCGAGGCGCGCTTTGTGGCGCTAGCCTCGGCGTTCCGCGTCTTGCGGTGTTAGGCTAGCCTGACTTTCGCAGTTGGCGGGGTTGGCAGGAGGTAAGTCATTCAGAATCAGCAGACGGGTTTTCAAAGGTCTCCACCACAAAAGCTGGAGCTGGGCGAGGAGATTCA
>VFZP01000022.1 GCA_016871115.1 Acidobacteriota bacterium | reverse complement strand
CTCTGCGCGAACTTCCGCCGAACACTTGAGGGGTGCCGCGTGTCTGGGCATCTCCCAAACATTCTATTATACTAATAGTTTAATGCAACTAAGCACTAGTAGGCAGGCAGGACCCAAAGACCGGTAAGCCCGCGCCGCTGCTGGCTTCATCATACCGAGGCTAGCTGCGGCTCGCGGCTTCCTGCCGCGAGTTCGTAACGGTTCCGGCCGCCTCGCTTGGCCGCGTACAAAGCGCGGTCGGCCTCATCGGTCAACGGTTGTGCGGTTTGGTGACGTAAGGGGTCAATCAGTGCGCAGCCGAGCGAAATGGTTGCCCGCAGCGTGCGCCCGCTGCCCAGCGGATGCGGCGTGACCTCAATGTTGTGGCGCACGCGCTCGGCGACGGCTGCCAGTTCGTTCAGGCTAGCGGCGCGCAGCACAATCAGAAACTCCTCGCCCCCGTACCGTCCCACAAAGTCGCCGCCGCGCACGCTGCGCGAAATGCACTGCGCAACTGATTGCAGTACCGCGTCTCCGGCCGCGTGCCCATGCGTGTCGTTGATTTTCTCGAAGTGATCGGCGTCTGCAAAGATCGTACCTACCGGTTTGCCGCTCTCTACCGCCGCGCGGAACACCTCTTCGAGATAACTCATCGTATAGCCCCGGTTGGCAACACCGGTCAGCGCGTCGCGTTGGGCTTTGGCCAGCAGCGCGGCCGTGCGCGACTCCAGCCGCGTCAGGGTCTCATGAATGTCGTTGAGCTCCTGCGACGCCCGCACGCTCAGCGCCAGCATGATTTCCTGCGCCTGCGACAACGCCGCCGTCATCTTGCTGGCCTCCAGGCGAATCTCGAACAACGGCGCCACTTCCGGCCCCTGTTCGAGCAGCGCCATGTTGATGCTCTCTGCCTTCACGGGATCACCAGGCCACGCGGCCAGTTCCTGGCAGAGTTTTTCCGATGCCCGCTGTGGGTCTCCCGCCAACTGGTCGGCAAACCGGCTGGCCAGCCTCACCGCGTGAGCCAGAAACTGCACTTCCTCAGAGGGGCTCTTCAGTTGCTTGGCATCATGGCTGGCGCCCACCACTGACGCCAGCGCAGCGGGTACCCGCCAGCGCTCCAGCAACCAGGCGCCCACGTCCGAGTGGTCTCCGCCAAAGTTTGCCCGCTCGCGCTCGATCAACCCATCGTGATCGCCTTTCGATTTCCTGAGCATGTCCGTGTAGGACTTGCCGAGCGCGTTGGCCATTGCCAGCATCCCGATGTCCTGCAACAGGCCGCACAAAAAAGCTTCTTCCCGCAGACCGAACATCGGTCCCTGGCAAATCTGCCTCGCCGCCAGGGCCGTCAATACGGAACGGCGCCAGTATCTTTCGAGGCCGCCCTGTTTTTCCGTCCGGCAGGCTTTGTTCAGCGAGAATGACAAGACCAGCGTCCGTACGGCGCTGATTCCCAGCAGGCTGGCGGCGTAAAAAATGGTGGTGACCTCGCGGCGGAGCGCAAAGATCGGCGAATTGGCCGTCCGTACCAGTTTGGCCGCCAGGGCCGGATCGCTGGAGATCACTTTGGCGATCTCGTTGAGATCCAACCTCTCCTGCTGGCATAGCTCCAGCACCCGTAAGGCGACGGCAGGCAGTGAAGGCAGCGTCGTGCAGCGCTCAATACGGTCTCGGATTTGTTGAAGGGGTGTCATTCTGTACTCGCTCGTCTCATCGTCCTCCCCGCGGCGGGTGTGAGCCCTTGGGAGCTTACCCGATGTCAGATTAGGCGCTATACCTTAGAGCGGTCTATGCGGCGATCCCAAAGAAGGCGGCGCTTTCCTTCCACATCGTCTCCGTGACGTCAACGAGTTCGTGTCCGGAGTCAAGCAGCCGCAGTTGAGCCGACGGCGTGAGGGCGGCAAAGCGCTCAGACAACTCAAACGGTACGACGTTGTCGGCGCGGCCGTGGAAGACCAGTGCAGGCTGCGATAGGGGGGGGAAGGGGGTGTAGTGGAGCGCATCGGAATAAAGTGTGAAACGGACGGAAGCCGGGCGGCCCTCGCCATAGTGAAATACCTCAAGCGCGTTCGTGCACTGCCAGCCGGCAAAGGCCTGTTCACCCAGGCGGGCGCGCCAGCGGGCGGCAAAATCAAAAGCGGGCGCCAGCAGCACCACCCGGTTTACCTGCTCCGGGTGCGCGGCGGCGAGCAGGGCGGCGAGATATCCGCCCAGGCTGGAGCCGATCAAATTCACGCGTTGCCCGGCCAGGGCAGCCTCGGCGGCGCGCAACTGTCCGGTAATGGTGAGTCCGGCAAAATCACCGGCCGCGAGGTCCGGCGTGAGGCAAGTCACGCCGCGCGCCGCGAAGCGTTCACCGAAAAACCGGGCCTTTTTCGAGCCGGGGCCGGAGGCGAAACCATGGAGATAGACCACGGGAAGAGGCGGGGTGCTCACGGCTTGCTGGGCGCCTCGTCATCCACGGTGAACTTGATGTTTGTATCCGCGCCGAACATCCTGAAGTCCGAGTACAGGGACTCGCTTTCCACGTACATCATTTCGTTTTGGCGCCTGGTATAAGTGGCGCGCTCGGGCAGCACCACGCCTTGCTTGCCCACGGCATAGTCCACCGTGATCAGATGCAGGACCTTCCCCCCCCCCAGGCTTCCCGGGCCGTGACCTGCGTGGTGATTCGCACCGGCACGCCGTCGCTGGCGCGCACCCACCGTTCACCTTCCAGCGGCAAATGATGTAGCTCATGGTCCGCATAAACACGGGCCCCAGTCTGATCGTCGCCGCCTTCTTGTTTGTAGCGCACCACCGCCACCGGCGCGCCGCCCGGAGTCTCGGCTGCCCGCTCGCCCTGGAACGAAAAGCGGACGTTCTTCAACTGACTGCGCGTGAACATCAACACCATCTGGCCAAGGTCAGACACGGGTCCACCAGGCCGTTGGCTTCCATGTCCTGCAGCATCTGCTTGTTTAAACGGTCGGCATCGCTGGCCATGCCTTCAGACAACTCCAGGCGCGAGGCGGGGCAATTGCCGGTCACCGGCCGGCCGTTCACCGAGATCACGCGGCGAATTTCGCGAATATCACCCGGCGCTTCTTTCAACATACCGAAGCCGTATTCGGAAACCATCACTGTGCGGCGGTAGCCAAGGCCCGGCGCTGCGTTCGGATCGGCGCCCTTGCGCAACCGGAACCGGGGCGGGGCGATGCGGCCGCGTTGCGTGAACTGCTCTACGCCCACCACGCGCGGACTCTTCTCCGCGAACACCTGGGCTTCCTCGGAAACGCGTTCGAGGATCGAAGCCAGGCGCGGGTCTGCCACGGCCAACAGAATCACAAGCGCCGATGCCGACATAACTCTAGTCTACGGAATCTGGCTCTCCCCATCCATGGAACCTCCGTCCGGAAACCGAAACCTTGGTACTGCTACTACACAGGGCCTCCGGTTGTGCGCTACAATCAGGTCCTTTGCGGACCAATGGAGGTTCCATGGCAATCGACCAAAAAGTAAAGCAGATTATCGTCGAGCAACTGGGTGTGGATGAGGCGCAGGTTGACGGGCCCGCTTCGTTCGTCGACGACCTCGGCGCTGACTCACTCGACATCGTGGAGTTGGTGATGGCGTTTGAAGAGGCATTCGATCTGGACATCCCGGATGAGGACGCCGAAAAGATCGCCACCGTGAAGGATGCGATCGAGTACATCAAGGCCAAGAAGGGCAAATAAAACAGTTTGGCACGTAGAGTCGTTGTTACCGGCGTCGGGCTGGTCTCGGCGCTCGGCATCGGAACCGAAGCAACTTGGGCGGGCTGCCGCGAAGGTCGCAACGGTATCTCGCCCATCGAGGGTTTCGATGCCACGCGTTTTGCCTGCCGCATTGCCGGCGAGGTAAAGGGATTCGATCCGCTGCAGTTTGCCGACCGTAAAGAGTCGCGCAAGATGGGGCGGTTCATTCAGTTTGCGATGGCTGCCAGCCAGTTTGCGATGGAAGACTCCGGGCTGCAGGTGCCTAATGAGATTGCCGACAATGTCGGCGTCTATATCGGCAGTGGCATCGGCGGCTTCGAGATCATCGAACGCGAACACCGGAACCTGCTTGAAAAAGGCCCGGACCGGATTTCGCCGTTCTTCATTCCAGCCACCATTGTCAATCTGGCCAGCGGGCACGTGTCCATCCGATACAACGCCAAGGGGCCGAACTCGGCCACGGCCACCGCTTGCACAACCGGCTCGCACTGCATTGGCGACTCCTACAAGATCATCCAGCGCGGCGATGCCGACGCCATGATCTGCGGCGGGTCTGAAGCCGCGGTGACGCCGCTCAGCGTGGGCGGGTTCGCCGCCTTGCGCGCGTTGTCCACCAACAACGAAAATCCCACGACGGCGTGCCGTCCTTGGGACCGCGACCGCGACGGCTTCGTCGTCGGCGAAGGCGCCGGCGTGCTGATTCTCGAAGAGCTCGAGTTCGCGCAGCGGCGCGGCGCCAAGATCATGGCCGAAGTCATCGGCTACGGCATGTCGGGCGACGCCTATCACATCACTTCCGGGTCAGAGGACGGCGACGGCATCATTCGCGTGATGCGCCGCGCGTTGAAAGACGCGGGTCTTCCGCCTGAGTCGATCGACTATATCAACGCGCACGCCACGTCCACGCCCGTGGGCGACCCTCTGGAAGTAAAGGCCATCAAAGCCGTTATGGGCGACCACGCGCAGAAGATGGCGGTGAGTTCCACCAAGTCGATGACCGGGCACCTGCTCGGCGGCGCCGGTGGACTCGAAGCCGGCATCACCGTTCTCGCCATGCGCGACCAGATCGCGCCGCCCACCATCAATCTCGACAACCCCGACGAGGGCTGCGATCTTGACTTCGTGCCCAACAAGGCACGTGAGATGACGATCGACATCGCCCTGTCGAATTCGTTCGGCTTCGGCGGGACCAACGGTTGTCTGATCTTCCGCCGGTTTCAGGCCTGATCGGCCGGCAGCAGAATCTCGTCGATCGGTACGCGGGCGCCGGGGACAGCCTCCGGCGCTTCAAGAAACTGCCCGGCCATGACGTGCTGTACCGAGCCGTCGCGGTGGTAGGCGAGCGCATGCCGCCGGCGCGGCCATAACACCCATACGGTCTTCGTGCCGGACGCCAGGTAGTTGCCCACTTTGTCATCCAGGTTCGCCGGCACTTCATTCGGGGAGACGATTTCCACGGCCAGATCGGGCGAGCAGCGCATCAGGAGCCTGAACAGTCTCCGCGTTCAGGATGAACTCGGTGTCGCCGCTGATCCGAAATTCGGGAAACTGCTTCTGGCAAAGAAGCTTGAGCAGGTGCAGCCAATTCCCCGCGATCTCCTTGCGCTCAAAGCGCGGCTTGGCTATCTCCAATAACCTTCCATGCAGCATCTCGTGAACGACGCCCGGCTGGTCAGGGAGATCGAAATACTCATCCAGAGTGAGCAGCGTTTCGGTTGGTGTCATGCCGATCCCTTCCCCTTCACGGTATCAAAGCACTCTCCGTTTCAGCCCCGATAGGTACCCGCGATCAGTTGCTCCAGTTGCTGAATCTGCCCCTCCTGTTCGGAGATGACCCACTTCACCAGATCGCCGATCGACAGCAGCCCGGTCACCGCGCCCGCGGCGTCCACCACCGGCAGATGCCGTACGCGCCGCTCGGTCATCAGCCGCATGGCTTCCTCCACGGTCGTATCCGGCGTGACGTTTACCGCTGGCGTCATGATCTCGGTCACCGCCGCCGTGCGCGACGTCCGGTTCTGCAGCAACACTTTCCGTGTATAGTCGCGCTCGGTGACAATGCCCAGGAGCTGTCCCCGTTCGTCCACTACGAGCACAGACCCGGTTTCGTATTGGGACATCGTCGCCACGGCCAAAAACACGGATGACTCCGGCGGCACGGACGTGACCTGATGTCCCTTGGCCTCAAGTAGAGTATGCAAACGCGTTGAGGTGCGCATGGCGTTGAGGTTTACCAAACGGTGCGGCGGGAGCAAAGGGGGCGCGGCAAGACCGGCCTACTTTTCTTCGCGATCAGCATCGATCAACCGGGCGGCCGCTCCCCTCGGTAGACGAATATTCGGGCAGCGTTCGAGCGGGTCTCCGCCCTCCGATGGCGGCGTGATCACCCCGGGGGCGATCAGCCGATCGAATTTGCTTTGCGGCGCCTGCCGCGTTGCGCGAGGTTGCACCAGTTCGGCCACCATGCTTCAACTGTAGCTGCAATGGCCACCGTCAATGCGTCATCGAGTAGATGATGTAGTTCACGCCCACCCGGTACGCCAGCGACGCGAAGTTCTCCGGATACCGCGGATGGTCCGCCCACTCCCACGCATCGCCCAAATCCATGTTGTGGCAGATGGCCACCATGACGCGGCCCTTGTCGTCCGCGATGCCGCGCCAGCGCGCCTCCACGCCGTCGCGCTCATACGTGCGTCCGCTGCGGAACATCTGAATGCCCGGCACCTGGAAGCGCCCGTCGAGGTTATACAGCACGCGGAAAATCGCGTGCTCGTCTTCAATGTCCGTAATGGTGCGGTCCGGAAAAACACGCTGCATCACCTCCACGAAGTTCTCCCACTGCTCGGTACCGTGAAAGTCGTCCGTCATCAGAAAGCCGCCGCGCAGCAGATACTGGCGGAGCCGCTTGGCCTGCTGATCGCTGATGCCCCAGTGGCCGACTTCCACTGCGTAGAGCCACGGTACGGTGAAGATCTCGTCGCTATCGATGTCCACCACCTGCTCGATGGACTTGGTGTGGAGCCGCGTCAGCCGGCGCATGCCTTGTACGCCCTGCCGGTCTGCCTTCGGATAGTCAGTGCCCCATGAGCCGCCGCCCCAGCGCTGCCCGCCGCTTGAGGAATAGCGTAAGCGGCCGAAGACCCACTCGGTCTTTTCGGCCGCGTCCGCGGGCATGGGCGCGGGGTTGTCCTCGTCATCGTCATACCGGGGGCGGAATCCCCGCTGCGCCAGGGCAGCAACGGTGATCGCCAGCAAACCGGCGGCGACAAGACAACGGACGCGGCGCCGTGGCAGAGGCATGATGCGTCACACTTTGGCGGGCACCACGTACGGCGCGCGGTAGTTGCGCGTCAGCATCTGGTTGGCCTCGGCGTCGTTCACAAAGCGGCCCGCCTTGGGATCGACGCGTAGTTGGCGCTTCAGCCGGTAGCTGATGTTGGCGAGGTGGCACAGCTTGGCCGAGTTGATACTGATGGCGATCTCGGCGTTCAAGCTATCGCGCTGGCGCGTCTTCACCGCTTCGAGGAAATTGCGCATGTGCGGGGCGTCGTCATCGCGCGACGATTTTTCTTCCATCGCCAGTTCGCCCTTCTCGCCCTTGTACACCCGGAAGCCGCTGCCGTCCAGCACCAGGTAGCCGTCCGAGCCGTACCACAGGTTCCCCACCTTCACGCCGCGTTCGGGGCCGCTGCCGCTTTCGCTGCCCGTGATCAGCCCGCGCACTTCAAACATCAACTCGCGGCCGCCATAGTCAAACGTCGCCATCTGCGTGTTGGGCGTTTCCTGGTCATCGTCGTAGACGAACTTGCCGCCCGTCGACGAGACCGACGTGGGCAGTTCCTTCACGCCGAGTCCCCACAGCGCGATGTCCATCTGGTGCACGCCTTGGTTGCCGATGTCGCCGTTACCCGTGTCCCAGAACCAGTGCCAGTTGTAGCGGAAGCGCAGTTCGTTGAACTTGCGCATCGGCGCGGGGCCGAGGAACTTGTCCCAATCGATGCCTGGCGGCGTTTCGGTATCGGGCTTGCGGCCGATCGACACGCGGCGTTTGAAGCACAGCCCCTTGGCCATGTACACCTGCCCGATCACGCCTTCCTTCAGCAACTGCGCGGCTTTCTGAATGTGCGGCACCGAGCGCGATTGCGTGCCCACCTGCACCATGCGGTTGTACTTGCGCGCGGCGTCCACCATGCGGTCTGCTTCAAAGCAGTTGTGGCTCGCCGGTTTTTCAACGTATACGTCTTTGCCCGCCCGGCAGGCCCAGATGGTGCCGAGTGCGTGCCAGTGATTCGGCGTGGCCATCGAGACCGCGTCCACACTCTTGTCGGCGAATACTTCTTTCATGTCGGCGTACTCTTTGGGCTTGGTGGAGCCCAGCCCCTGCAGCATCGTCGACACGCGTTCGCGTGCCGCCTGATTCACATCGCAGATTCCGGTGATGTCGCAATGCGACTTCAATCCGGCGTAGGACTTGGCATGAGCAGTGCCTCGTCCGCCCACTCCGATGATGACGAGGCTGACGCGTTCGTTCGCGCCCATGATGCGTGAATAGCTGCTGGCGGCCACCGCGGTGGCAGTGATAAAGGAACGGCGAGTGTCTGGCATGGCGTCGCCTATTCTATGATGACCGGAGCCCGTTATGAAGGACCAGTTCATCGCCGCCGCCGCTTCCATCGAATCGCACCCCGCGCGGCTGGACGACAACCTGGACCGGATTGGCGAGGCCTGCCGTCGCGCGGCGAACCTCGGCGCCGAATTGCTGCTGCTGCCGGAGCTCTCGCTCACCGGCTTCATTCCCAATCATCCGCGCATGGAACACGCAAGCTGGCTGGCCGAAGCGCTTGCCGGTGCGTGGCGCATGGCGCTGCCGCTGCAGGGGCTCGCCGTGAAGCGGCTCATTGAACTTGCCGGGCGCAGCGGGCTGCTCGTCGCGGCCGGCTTCCTGGAATCCACGGGCAACACGCTCTACAACACGCACGTGCTGGTGGGCGGCGGCAGGATCTACGTCATCGTCTGCGGGCACTACAACTGCGGCGGCGTGAAGAATGCGATGTCGCGGCATGACCTGGGGCTTATCAACAAATGGCTGCGCCACATCAAGGATGTGTACCGCCACAACCGGCGCGAGCTGGAAACTATCGAAAGTGAGCAGGCGCGATGGGACCGGCTGGTGGAGTTGAATGTGGCCGAGCAGGTGCAGAATCTGGTGGAAACGTAATTCGTGCAGCGGGCGTGGCATGCTCATCAGCGCCCGATTGTGCATGGCTGGGTTTATGACCTGCGTACTGGGCAGTTGAAAGAAATCGCCTCAGTGAAGCCCGGCTCAAAGATGGACGAGGTCTATATGTTCGACTACGACGAGCTGCGCTAAGCGCCAGTGCGCAGCGGGATCAGCGCGCGGACGCGAGCGTCGCGGAAGTAGAGTCCGCCCCACACCATCGCGCTCAGCAGGAATTGGGCAATGAACGGGTCGCCCACGCGGACGTGCGTCATCATGGCGCCGCCCATGTCGCTGGTGAGCAGAATCGCGCCGAGCACCGCCGTACGGGGAAACGCGTAAATGGCGGTGCAGGCCAGTTCCAAAACGCCCGGCGCGGGCACGAGTGTCAACGGTATGCCGATGTGCGCCATGCCGCCGGCAAAGCCGGCGGGCTGGACGAATTTCATGATGGCGCTCATCGTCAACACGCCCACTAGCAGCACGCTCAGAATGCGTCCGGCCCAGAGCGAAGCGGCGGGGCTCACACGTTTACTTCCAGACGGCCGGTGGAATCTCCGAATGAAGCCGCGTTGCTGCCGGTCTCGCCCATCATCGTGAGGAACAGGTTTGACACCGGCGTCTTCGGCGCGGCGGCGATGTGCGCGCCACCGCGGATGCCGCCGGCGTGGCCAGCCAGCAGCAGCGGCAGGTTGTCGTTGGAGTGGCCGTTGCCGTCTGAAAGCGCGCCGCCGTAGAGGATGGCTGACTTGTCCAGAAGCGAGCCGTCGCCGTCACGGGTGGCTTCCAACCGTTCGATGAAGTAGGCGAACAGTTCCACGTGATACTCGTTGATCTTCGTTACCTTCTCGATGAAGTCCGGGTGATTGCGGTGGTGCGTGAGCGGGTGGTGCGGGTCGGGCACGCCGATCTCGGGATAGGTGCGCACGCTGCCTTCGCGGCCGATCATCATGGTGGAAACGCGCGTCAGGTCAGCCTGGAACGCGATCACCTGCAGATCGAACATCAACTTCACATACTCACGGAACTCAAACGGGATGCCGGATGGCTTTTCGCCCATCGGCACTTCCGGTTCCTTCTCCGCGCGTGCAATGCGGGTTTCCACCTCGCGGATCGAGGTGAGGTACTCGTCCATCTTGCGGCGGTCCGTTGCGCCCAGCGTGGCGGTGAGTGACTGCGTTTGGTGCCGTGTCAGATCGAGAATGCTCTTGCGGTACAGTTCGCGGCGGCGGCGCGTGGCGGCATCGAGGCTCGGGTCCATGGTGCCGAACAATCGCTCAAACACCGAGCGCGGATTTACCTCCACGGCCAGCGGCGTCTCGGCATTCTTCCATGACAGCGTGTTCGTGTAGGCGCAACTGGAACCCGTATCGCAGTTGCCCACCATGCGGGAATCCTCGCAGCCGAGTTGCAGCGACGGCACGCGCGTTTCGGCGGCAAAGCGCTGCGCCAGCAGTTGATCGAACGTCACGCCCGCGCGCACGTCCGCGCCTGCCGTATGTTTGGGTTGTGCGGCGGAAAGAAAACTTCCGGAGGCCTTGGCGTGCGCGCCGCCCTTGGAGCCGGAGGCGGCGGGATTGGAAAGCCCCGTGATCTGTGTGATGTGGCTTCGGTGGCGCTCAAGCGGCTTCAGCACGCGCGCCATCCGGAAGCCGCGGCCGGTGCCTTGCGGCAGCCACTGATTCATGATGATGCCGTTGGGCACGTACACCACTGCCACGCGGCGCGCCTGCAACGCTTTCGAGCCAGCCTCAGCAGGCCCCGCCAATGCCGGGCGCATCGCATCGAGAAACGGCAGAGCCATGGCTGCGCCGCCCGCGCCGCGCACCAGCGCGCGGCGGGATAAGAACTGACGGGTCACAAGGTTCATGTGGGGGCTACTCCGATTTTTCCACACCGGCTGGCTTGACGCTTGGCGCGTTGGCCGGACGCCGCTGCTGGAATGGTAGGCTGGCGGCGATTTCCTGCACCAACGCGGAAAAACGATAGCCGCGCGCGGCGAGGCGGGTGGTGATGCCGTTCACCACCGGTTTGTCGAAACGCTCCAGCCCGCGGCCCAGCGCAAAGGTGAGGAGTTTACCGGTCACCGCGCGCGCGAATACCTCGGGCTGCGCGGTGAGCAGCGCCTTCAGTTCAGCCGGGCCATTGAATTTGCGGCCGCCCGGCAAAACGCCCGAAGCATCCACCGGGAACTTGCCGTCCATGGCTCGCCAGGCGCCGATGGCGTTGAGATTTTCCAGGCCAAAGCCAAGCGGGTCCATGCGTGAGTGGCACGACGTGCACACTGGGTTGGCGCGGTGTGCCTCCATCTGCTGGCGAAGCGAGGCCGACTCGCCCACCTTGCTCTCATCGAGCGTCGGCACGGCGGGCGGCGGCACCGGCGGCGGCTGATCGAGGATCGCCTCCATGATCCACTTGCCGCGCAACACTGGCGAGGTGCGTGTGGAGTAGGAAGAAATGGTGAGCGTCGAGGCATGCGCGAGAATGCCGCCGCCGCGCTCGGTGCGCGACATGTCCACGCGGCGGAACTCGGGGCCGGTGACGCCTTCCATGCCGTAGAAGCGCGCCAGCCGCTCGTTCATGTACGTGTGTTTGGCGTCGACGATATCGAGGATGCTGCCGTCGGTGCGGATCAGGTTTTCGAGGAACAGCTCGGTTTCCCGGCGCATCGCAAGGCGCAGGCTGTCTTCAAACTCGGGAAACTTTTCGTGGTCCGGCTTCATCACGTCGATGTTCTTGAACTGCAGCCAGAGGCCGAAGAAGTTGTCGACGAGCGCGCGCGACTTCGGGTCGGCCAGCATGCGCCGCACCTGCGCATTCAGCACGGCGGGTTGGCGCAGCGTGCCGCGCGCAGCCACGGACGCGAGTTCGGCGTCGGGCATGGAGGACCAAAGAAAGTACGATAGGCGCGAAGCAAGTTCGGTGTTCGTGACCGGCGAGAACTTTCCTGGCCGGTCACGCTCGATGCGGAACAGGAACTCGGGCGATACCAGCACCGCCTGGAGGGCGGTGGCGATGCCTTCTTCGAAGCTGTCGCTTTCCTGGCGGGCCAGCGTGTAGATCTGCGTGAACGGAGCGGTTTCCTTGGCGGTCACCGCGCGGCGAAAAGCGCGCGCCGCGAATGTGGCGGTGATCTGGCTGGCACACGCCGTTGTCTGCTGCGGACACACAAAGATGCGGCGCTTGCTTTCGGCCGTGGGACCCAGCGTTTGCGTGAAGGGCCCGCCCACGTCGATCGACTCATACCGGTTGTCGACGCGAGTTTCCAGACGATCGGTCTTGATCTTGGTGCCGAACTTGCGCAGCGTTTCGATGTCCTTCTCGGTGAGCTTGCCGCGGGTGGTGATGAGCGCGCCTTCCGGCCGCGTGGACGGCGCCGGACCTTTATAGCTGGGCGGCAGTCCGTGATAGTTGTTGAGGTAGGCGCACGACAGCAGATGCTCTCCGGCGGTGACGTGCGTGCGCACTTCAACTATCTGGCCTTCGAGGTCCGTCGCGTCCACTTCCCATTCCTTGATCTGCTTGCCGTCGATGAACAGCGCCGGATGCACAGGCTCAGATTGATTGGGGCGGTGGCCGTTCAGCACGATGCGGAAGCTGTATTCGCCATCCACCGGGAAGCGATGCACCACGTGCGCCGCGTGGCGCGTGCTGAGGCCGGTGCGGTCGTAGTTGAACAGATCCTTCGGTAGCGACGCCGTCTCCACGGTGTCGTTGATGCGTACCGGCAACGGATAGTGAATAGCGGCTGGCTTCAGCTTTTCCGGGCCGAAGATGGCGGTGCGCACAGCGCGCTCGGCGGCGTAGAGGTATTTTTCCAGCAGCACGGGTGAAAGCGTCAGCGCATCGCTGATGTTGTCAAAGCCGAAGGCGGTTTCGTCGCTCGGAAAATTGTCGGCGGGCCGGATGTCGACGCCCAGTAGGTCGCGGATGGTGTTGTTGTACTCGGTGCGGTTCAGGCGGCGTGCGGTCACGCGGCCGGGGTCGGGATTGGCCGTGCGGTCCTGGCGCGCGAACTCGGCTTCAAGGAACTTGGCCGCCGCTGCTACGTCCGCAGCCTTCGGGCGCGGCAGATTGGGCGGCGGCATCTCGCCGGTCCGCAGTTTGCTCAGGGCCTTCTCCCAGATTTCACGATCCGCGTCGAAGGTGCCCGGCGTTTTGAGGTCCACGAGGTTGATGTCGCCGCTCGCCATTTTGGCGTTGTGGCAGCCCGCGCAATTCCGCTTGATGAACGGGAAAACGGGGCCATCCGCGGCGCTGCTCTGCGCATGAACAGAGGCTGCGCAGGCAAGGAAAAAGGCGAGTCGAAGGTAACCCAAATCCCAAAATATCACGTTAGGCTTTTACCGCGAGTACCGGAACCAAAACGGCTCCGGTTCAGTCTGGCCGTACCTCCCCGCCGGCACTCCCAAGCCGCATCCTCATCTATGAATATGGCGACCACGAGCGCTGCGAATGTACTCGCATACCAACTGGCGCGGCCGATGGCCAAGACCGGCCCTTGCTCGCCCCTTGTGCCCCCTTGTTCGCGCGAAGGTGCCGTGGCGCTGGTGGTGGGCGAGACTGCGCCGGACACGCTGGAAGCCAATGGTTGGCGCGCGATCTGCGTACCTGCCGCCGACTTGGGTCTGTTGCGCGCTCTGCCCAACGGGAGTTTCGATTTGCTCTGCTTGAGCGCGCCGCCCGCGGCCAACCGGGACGCGGTCTTTGCGCAGTTGCGCCGGGTGGTGATAGAAGGCGCCGTTCTTCTGACCACGACGCATCGCCGTGCACCGCTCCGTAATGCGGCGCTGGTGGATTCGATGATGACGTACGGCTGGATGCCGCTTGAAGCGGGCAGAGGGTTTACGTGGCGCGCCGTGTTTGGCGAGTCGGCGCTGCTGTGCCGGCTCGCGTCTTAGTCCATACTGAACGCCAGCAGGACGTTTCCCGGCCGTCCGCCGAGAATGCCGTAGCCCGATCCGGCGAACACCATCCGCTCGGCCACTACAACGCCCGCGCCATTGATGGACCCACCGCGTGCTTTCACGCCGTTCGCCGTTTCGCTGAACTCGCGCGCCGTTTCGTACTCCCAGATGACCTTGCCTGAGGCCGGATCGTAGGCGCGCAGCCGGCCCGTCATGTCCCCGGAGAAGACCGCGCCGGGCGTGGCCGTGGCCGGCGCCATCTGAGCCGAGCGTGGCTGGGGCATAGTAGACCAAAGCTGCTTGCCGGTGGCCGGATCGAGTGCGAATAGACCGCCGGGCGCGGGCGTCACCTGATCCGACAGCGGCACGAACAGAGCTTGCGCGGTAGCGGCCATGCCCCACATCACGCCCCCCAGTGCGGAGCCTTTGCCAATGCGCTGTTGCCAAAGAAGCTCGCCTTGCTCGTTTGCATCGAGTGCATAAACGACGCCGGATTTCTGCCCAACGAAGATGCGATTGCCTGACAGCAACGGCGCGGCGCCGGTGTCGAAGTCCGGGCCTGCGGCGCCGTCTTCGCAGTGCTTCGCGCGCGGGGCGACGCAGCCGAACGTCCAACGGTCGCCCGGCGTGAGTTGGCGCGACCATTGCACCGCGCCCGTGGCCGCATCGAGCGCCAGCACCGCATCGGTGGTGTTGGCGGCAGGCGCGGTGTAGGCGTTGCCAGTGCCGATGTAGATGCGCTTGCGGCGCGCGTCCACCGCGGGCGACCCCCACACTGCGCCGCCGTTGGCGCCCTTCGGTACGGTGTGCGTCTTCCAGAGAATCTTACCCGTCTCCTCGTCCATCGCCACCACGCTGCCGCGGAACGTGCAGCACGGATAATCGGGCTTGGCCGCGGGCACTTCTTCATTGGAAGAAACGGGAACGAAGAGTTTGCCCTCCCACAGCTTTGGCGATCCGGTGAGCCGCGCCCAGGGATGCTCGTCCACCTTCACCTTCCAGCGCAGTTTGCGTGTCGGTACGTCGAGCGCGTAGACCTGTGCCTTCGCATCGCCGAACAGCAGCGCGTAGCGGCCCGACTGAATCGCGGCTACGGTGATGGCCGTGCGCACCATCGCGTCCGCCTGGAACGTCCATAGCTGGCACCCGGCGCGCGCGTCGAGCGCGTAGATCACACCGTTCTGCGTGCCAAAGTAGACGACGCCGCCCACCACTGCCGGCTGGCCGGCGATGGCGGTAACGCCGGGCACGCCGAAGCTCCAGCGCAGGCGCAGCTTGGATGCGTCGAACGAAGCGGCGTCCTGATAGCGCGAGTTCGCGGCATCGGCGCCCCAGCCGTTCCAAAACGACGAGTTGGTACGCGGGTGGTGGTCTGGCTGGCAGACGCCGGTCTGTGCGGCGGCGAGCGCGGCGGTCAGCGGGAGCAACAGGAAGACTTTGGGCGACGGCACATCAAATGGTATCCCAAACCGGTGACCCTGACGCTACGCGGCTTTTGGGCCGCCACCTCCACCGCCGCCGCTTGGGCCCAATCGCGTCGCGGCCGCCCGAATGTGATCGTCATCGTTGCTTCGTTGCTGATGACTTGGGCTATGCCGACGTTGGCTTTCAGGGGGCCAAAGATATTCCTACGCCGCATCTCGACGCGCTGGCGCGCAGTGGCGTGCAGTGCACCGCGGGCAGCGTGTCGCATCCATTTTGCTCACCAACGCGCGCGGGGCTGTTGACGGGGCGCTATCAGCAGCGCTTCGGCCATGAGAACAATCCTTTGTACGATCCGGCTGACGAGCGGTTGGGCTTACCGCTCACCGAGACAATCTTGCCGCAGGCGCTCGCCTCGGCCGGATATCTTACGGGCATCGTGGGCAAGTGGCATCTCGGCGCCGCGCCGCAGTTCCACCCATTGAAGCGCGGGTTTCAGGAGCAGTTCGGATTCATCGGCGGCGGGCATGACTACTTCGAGGCGCAAATGGAGTTGCCGGCGCGCGAGTATCTGGTGCCGGTTGAAGCGAACGGCCGACCCGTCGAGATGAAAGGCAAGTACCTCACCGATGAGCTGACGCGCGCAGCCTGCGAGTTTGTGGATCGCCGCCCCGGCCCGTTCTTTCTGTACCTCGCCTACAACGCGCCACACACGCCGCAGCATGTGACAGACAGATATCTGGAGCGCGTGAAGCACATCGCCAGCGAGAAGCGGCGGAAACATGCGGCCATGGTCTGCTCGGTGGACGATGGCGTGGGCGCCGTGATGGCGAAGTTGGAAGAGCGCGGGCTGGAGCGGGAGACCCTCGTGGTCTTTATCAACGACAACGGCGGACCCACCGGCGTGACCGAGGCGGACAACACTCCGCTGCGCGGTGTCAAAGGCCAAGTCTACGAAGGCGGCATCCGCGTGCCCTTTGTACTGCGTTGGAGCGGGCGGCTGAAGCTAGGCCGGTTCGACGCGCCGGTGAGCGCGCTAGATCTGTTTCCCACGGCCTGCGCCGCGGCGGGCGTGATGCCGAAACCCGCGGGCGGCAAGCTGGACGGCGTGAATCTGCTGCCGTTTCTCGAAGGCAAGCAAAAGGGCTCGCCGCACGAGCGGCTGTTTTGGCGTACCGGCGGCGGTGTGCTGTATGCGGTGCGCGAAGGCAACTGGAAGCTGGTGGTGAGGGAGGGCAAGGCCGAGCTATACGATCTCGCGGCCGATGCCGGCGAACAGCGCGACCTTGCCGCCGGGCAGCCGGAGGTGGTGGCGCGACTCGACGCCGCGCGCCGCGAGTGGGACCGTGAGTTGATCGCGCCGCGCTGGGAGAACCCGCGCCCGGCGGCGGCGACGGGCGGCAAGAAGAAGGCGTAGGGAAGACGAGGCCGTTGGTCTACGTTCCCGCGGCGATCTCGACGACGTAGACCTGCGGGTGCCCCGAGCGGTCGCTCGCAAACACCACCTTCGTCTCGTCTGGCAAGAACGACGGGTGCGGGTGCGTCCACTGCGGCCCGTAGACGGTGTCGGTGGAGACCTCCATCCAGCTCAACGCTCCGGTTTTGGCGGCACTGCGCGCGGCGGCAAAATCTTCGGCCAGCGCGTAGCGAGAGGTCCGCCATTGCGACCCGCCGCTGGAGGCTGCGCTCAACCACACCAGCCTTTGCGCGCCCGTGGCCACGTCAATCAGGTGAAGTCCGCGATCCGGGGGATTCGTGTCGCACAGTACTTGCGTGCCGGCGCGGTTGGGCGTGATATGCCACGCATTGAACTCGCAGATGGTGGCGCGCTTCCGTGTCTGCCAGTTCATACGGCACAACCGATGCGGCCACACGGTGTAGACGAGATCGCCGGTGACCCCGAGGAAGGTCTCATGCACGACGAACTCATCGTTGCCGTGTTCGTACAGGCATTCGAGGTTCGTGCCGTCGCGCCGGACGCGATGCATGCGCGGCGCCGGGTCGCCGGCAAACTCGATCCACTCCGGCTCGGTGGGATGAAACTGCGGATGGATGACGGTGCGCGGGAATGGGTGAAACTGCCAGCCCGTGCCGTCGGCACGGCCCACCACGATGCCGGATTCACTGCCGCGCTTGGCGGCCGCCGTCAACCAGCGCGCACCATCGCCCAGCGAGCACTCGCCCAATTGCGCGCCGGGAAACCCGGCGAGGCAGCGCTCTTCGAGCGTGGCACGGTCCAGCACCCAGATGCCGCCGGCGCGCACAAAGAAAATGCTGCCGCCGTCCGGGTGAATGGCGGGAGAGAACGGGTGAATAGTGGCGGGGCCGCTCGTAAGCTGGCGAACCGGCCCATGGGGAAATGGCGAAATCTCGAACAACTGCGCGGCGTTTCCGTCGCGATAGGAAACGAAGATCGGCGCGGCGCCGCCGGGCGTGAACGAACTCTGCAGGAAGTACGTGGCGTGGTTGACGGACGGATGCGCGGTGAGTTGATGAATGCGCGCACCGGTCGCGGGGTCGCGATACTCCCGGTGTTCAGACGCATACAGAGCGCCCTTGCTCATTCGGGACGATTCGCCTTCTTGAAGAAGAAGACGTGCTGCCAGGGCAGATCTTTCAAAAGCTTCTCGAGCACGTAACCGTCGGCTTCCAACTCCTGTCGAACCACCGCGACGCTCATTTTGTGTTCTTCACGGATCGGCACCTTCGGGTCTTCCTTTCGAAACTCAAGCAGCACCAGCCGACCGTCCGGCTTCAACGCGCGGGCAAGCGACGCCAGCATCTTCCGCGGTTCTGAAAACTCGTGGTACACGTCCACCAGCACGGCGAGATCGACAGAGCCGTCGGGCAGATTCGTTTCCGTCTCGCTGCCCAGTACCGGGATGACGTTCGAGACCCTGCTCTTCTCCAGCCGCTTACGCAGCAGGCGCAGCATTTCGGGCTGCAGATCCGAGGCGTAGACTTTGCCTGTATCGCCCACCTGTGCCGCCATCTTCAGCGAGTAATACCCGACGCCGGCGCCGATGTCGGCCACCACCATGCCCGGCCTGAGGCCCAGCAGCGAGACGGCGAGATCGGGATTTTCTTCCTGTTCGCGCTCGGGCCGCACCAGCCAGTCCGCGCCTGCCGCCCCCATCACCCAGGCATACTGACGCCCACTTACTGGGTGCTTGCCCTGTGCCGCGGCGGGCCACGCGCCCCAAGATAATAACGCCAAGCAAGCCACGGCGAAAAAACTTCTATAATAAAGGTGTTCCATCCAACTATGACCTTGCTGAACGATCATACGACACGCGCGATTCGGCGCTCAGACCTCGCCGCTGCTGCCTTCCTGATGCTCGCGGCGCTGGCTGGCTGCACCAAGCAACAACAAATTTACCAACTGGGCGACAAGGTTTAGGTGGGCGGGGTGTTGTACTCGGTGCTAAACGCTTCGTGGCAGAACGAACTCGATGCCGGCGGCGGGCTGCCGCGTATGCTTCAGCACATTTATCTGGTGGTTCAGCTCAGCATTTCCAATGTCGGCAACAAGGAGATAGCGCTACCCCTGTTGCACGTCGTCAAGCCGGACAATAGTGAAGTGCTGGAGCTTTCCGAAGGCCAGGGCGTGGAAGGTTGGCTGGGTATTCTGCGCGCGCTGGCTCCCACCGAGACCAAGGTTGGGCGGATTGTGTTCGATGTGCCGCAGGCCGCCTACAACTTGCGGCTCACCGATGGCGCCGATCCGGACTCAGAGAAGACGGCCGTGGTGGCCCTGCCCAACAAGAAGGGCGACTTGGAAAGTCCGCTGCTCAAAACGCCCGCCAGCCGTTAACGCACGAAAGGACGCCGCCATGCTGCTGCGCGGAGGCCTGCTGTTGCTGCTCGCTGCCATGCTGGCGGGTGCACAAGAGAAGAAACTTGCCATTGCCGAGGCCCGGCTGCTTTCCTACGACGACGGGCCGGCCATCAAAGACACCGAGACGCTGGGGCCCGGTGACGGCGTTTGGGTGACCGCGCGCCTTGCCGGTTTTGCGGTTAGGGTGGACGAGGACAAGGACCGGCGCTTCATCCACCTCACGTACCGCTTTGAAGCGGTGGACCCGGACGGCGTGGCGGTGGCCGAAGCCAAGAGCGGCAAGATCGAGACGGACCTCGCGCGCGAGGATGAGAACTGGATGCCCAAGGAGCGGTACAACTTCGTGCTGCCTCCGCTGCCGGAGACCGGCGCGCACAAAGTGATCCTCACCGTGACGGACGAGTTCAGCAAGGCCACCGCGCGGCGCGAACTGCCGTTTCGTGTGAAGGGGTGGGACGTGCCGGCGAGCCCTACTCTGGGAGCGCGCGGCTTCCGTTTTCAGCGCCGCGAGGAAGAGGGCGCGCCGCTGAGCCCCGCGCGCTACAAGGCCGGCGACACGGTGTGGGCGCGGTTTGAAATGACCGGCTACAAGATTGGCGAGCGGAACGCGATCGACGTGGCGTACGGCCTGGAGGTTCTCCGCGCAAGCGACCAGAAGAGCATGTACGCCGAGCCGAATGCCGCGCGCGAAAAAGACGCAACGTTTTATCGCAAGCGGTACATGCAGGGTGCGTTGAGCTTGAATTTGAACGCCGACATCGCCAAGGGCGACTACATCGTTATCCTCAAGCTGCGCGACGAAGTGGGCGCACAGACGCACGAAGAGCGTCACACGTTCACCGTGGAATAGAGATGTCTTCGTCACCAGTGGTTCGCTACAAGGTGTCGCTGGCCAAGCGGTATTTCCTGTGTTTCCATATGGGGCTGATGTATCTCGCCGCGAGCATTGCCGGCGTGGGCATGAGCAAGGCGTTGTTGAAGTGGGGCATGCTGAATCCACTCTGGCGCTATCCGCTGGCGGCGCTGGCGGCATACGCGATGTTTGTGGCGATGCTGCGCATGTGGATCTTCTACGTGCAGCATGCCGAGCGCGAGCAGAACGCGACTCGGTTGCTGGATGCGGGCGTGGACGCGGCGGACGCGGGGCTTGACTTGGCTTCGTTCGCGCCGCGCGGCGGCGGCGGCGGTTTGAACGGCCCTGCTTTCGACATCGATGGCGATGCGTTCTGGATCGTGGCGGCGTTGATGGCGCTGTTGGCGGTGATTGCGGGCTGCGATGGTTATCTCATCTACATCGCGCCGGACTTCCTGCCGGAGCTGGCAGTGAGCACGGCGCTGGGCGCTTCGATCGAACGCGCAGCGAAGAAAGCCGAAGCGCGAGGCTGGCTAGTGAGCGCCGTGCGGGCGACGGCGATTCCGTTCGCGGTCATGCTGGTGCTATCCATGGTTTTGGGATCCGCGGTGCAGGCGGTGTGTCCGGGCGCGGTGCGGTTGATGGGAGCGATGAACTGCCCTACTGCTTGATGGGCAGTGGCGGCTGGCAGTTGGGGATAGGGGAACGCAAGTATTCGATTTCCTGGGAGCCAAGGGGGTTGGCTATTCCGAGTGGCCGGTTCTCCCAGAATTGTTGGCGCCCGCCGCACGTGGTCATCTGCCAACCTGGGCCGAAGGACTGGGTGAGTCCCTCGCGCGTCCAGGGCAACAAGTGTCTCACTTGGATGTAGACCACTTCTCCCTTTTCCATCCACACGCTGGTCTTGGGGCGCCGCCGGTAGTCGTCCACTGTGACACCGGGTGAATCTTCGAGTGGGCCGGAGTGATCGGGCTTGCCGAGTACGCGCCAAGCCTCGGCACGCGTGGATGTGCCCAACACGAGGCCTTGGTAGCGTGCGGGCTTGAATCTCCATGCCGGGTCCGCCGCTGGGGCAAGGCAGGCGGCGCACAAAGCCGCGATGAGGACGAGTTTCACGGCTCCGCTCCAAACTTGTCGTTCGTCACTGCCGGCGTTTCAATCACGATCGTCAACCCGCCCAGCGTCACCCGATGCACTACGCCCGGGCCGAACACCAGCGCGCCGCCGGTGGGCAAATCCAGCGTGCCCGCCGTGCCGTCATCCTCCACGCGATAATCCGCGCCCAGCGGGTGTTCAGAAAAGTAGATCTCGGTGTGGCGCCGGTGCACGTGCGTTTCCTGCACGCCGCGCTCGGTGCCGAACGAGATCGTGAATCCCGTGCCCTCGCCCGCGGCAAACTCGCCGGACTCACACATCGTATTCGGCTCGCCCGCACTGCTGTGGCGCCACTCCTCGCCTTCGTGCGGCACTTCAGGCTTCGCGCCCAGGCGCGCCGCCAGCGCCGTGCTGAGCCGCTCCGGCGCCACGATCTTCAAGCTCTGCCGTTCGTTCACCGCAAAGTATCGGCGCACTTCGTCCAAGGGAATCGCCAGAACGTGTCGCATCGTTGATATTGTTGACTCTATGGTACGCAGTGAACTTGCCGCGCTTGCGGCGCTGTGCGCTTTGCCGCCTTTAGCGGCGGCGGCCGGGGTGAGCTACCAGCGCGACGTGCGCCCGCTGATCGCGCAGCGCTGCCAGACATGCCATCAGGGCGACAGTCCTGCGGCGTCGATCAACCTCGCCGAGTTTCCCGGTCTTGCGCGCATCGCGCACAGCGGCAAGCTCATCGCAGCGATCACGGGTGACCCCACCACGGGGAGCCCGCCGCGCATGCCAAAAGGCCTGACGCCGCTTGCCTCCGCCGACGTGGACCTGCTGCGACGCTGGATTGCCGAGGGCGCGCGCAACGACGCAGCGGGGACCGAGGCGAACCGCTGGTGGTCACTCCGCCCGCTGCGCAAGCCGGCCGGGCCCAATTCGATTGACGCGTTCATCGCCGCGAAGTGGAAAGAGAGCGGACTCAAGGGCAGCGCCGAGGCGGACAAGCGGACGCTGATCCGCCGCGTCCACTTCGATCTCACTGGTCTTGCGCCCACGCCCCCGGACCTGCAGAAATTCACCACGTACGAAAAGCTGGTGGACGAATTGCTGCAATCGCCGCGCTACGGCGAACGCTGGGCGCGCCATTGGCTGGACGTGGCACACTATGGCGACTCGCACGGCTACGACAAAGACAAGCCGCGCCAGAACGCATGGCCGTACCGCGATTGGGTGATCGGTGCGTTGAATCAGGACTTGCCGTACGCCGAATTCGTGCAGCAGCAGGTCGCCGGTGACGTGCTGTATCCCGGCGATCCGCAGGCCTTCACCGCCACCGGATTTCTCGCCGCGGGCCCTTGGGATTTTGTCGGACATCAGGAGTTGAAAGAAGGCACCGTCGACAAAAACCTCACGCGCGTGCTGGATCGCGACGACGTGGTGACGCAAGTGATGTCGGCCTTCACCAGCACCACCGCGCATTGCGCGCGCTGCCACGATCACAAGTTCGACCCGATTCCGCAGGCCGACTACTACCGCCTGCAGGCCGCGTTCGCCGGTATTGACCGCGCGGACCGCCCGTTTGACGACGACCCGGTGACACACGTGCGCCGCCAGACATTACTGGTCGACCGCCGCCGCGCGCAACGACGTGTGCAGCCGCTGCTCGACAAAGTGGAGTTCGCCTCGAGCCCCGAGATAGTGGAACTTGACATTCGCCTGCAGGACGCCAGCCTCCTGCTGGCGCATCTCGGTACGCCAAAAACGCCCGCTGAGCAGGCCGAGAAAGAGCGCCTCACCAAACGCCGCGAGGACGACCGCGCGCGCCGCACGCAACTGGTGGACGCGCTGGTGGGGCCGGAGATCACCAGCGCCATTGCCGAGCGGCAAGCCGAGACCAAAGCCGTGGACGCGAAGTTGGCCGCCATGCCCGCGCCGCGCTTTGTGTATGGTCCCGCCGCGTACTTCCCGCGCGTAGGCAATTTCCGCCCATCGCTCCAGCCGCGCCCCATTGCGCTACTCGCGCGCGGCGATGTGAAGTCGCCGGGGTATGACGTGGAGCCTGGCGCGCTGTCCATGCTGGGGTTGCCGTTCGATGCGGACGGGGCAGCGGAAGATGGCGCGCGGCGCACGGCGCTGGCGCGGTGGATCGCCTCGCCCGACAACATGCTGACGTGGCGTTCGATCGTCAATCGCGTGTGGCACTATCATTTCGGCGCTGGGTTGGTGGACACGCCGAACGACTTCGGGAGGCTCGGCTCGCAGCCCTCGCATCCGGAGTTGCTGGACTGGCTTGCACTGTGGTTTCGCGACGAAGCCCGCGGCTCTCTCAAAGCCCTGCACAAGCTGATTCTGACGAGCGCAGTGTACAAGCAATCCTCCGGCGACCGTGCTGACGCCGCGAAGATCGACGCGCCGAACCGTTACTTGTGGCGCATGAATCGCGCGCGCCTCGAAGCGGAAGTGGTGCGCGACACCGTGCTGCAAACCGCGGGCAAACTCGACGTCACTATGGGAGGGCCGGCCGTGCGCATGTTCTTCTTCAAAGACGACCACTCGCCCGTGTACGACTACGCGCGCTTCGATCCGAGCTCGCCCGGCGCGAACCGGCGCTCCATCTACCGCTTCACCGTGCGCAGCGTGGTGGACCCGTTCATGGACCGCCTCGATTGCCCCGATCCATCCGTGCTCACGCCCAAGCGCAACACCACGCTCACCGCGATTCAGGCGCTCGCGTTGATGAACAATCCGTTCATCGTGCGGATGTCCGAGGCCTTCGCGCAGCGTGTGCAGGGGCCCGACGCCGTGCGCAAGGCGGTGCAACTGGCGTTTCAGCGTGAGCCGTCTGCCGAAGAGTTCAAGCAGCTGAGCGCCTACGCAGCGCAGCACGGTCTTGCCAATCTCGCTCGTCTCCTTTTCAATACCAATGAGTTCCTCTTTGCCGACTAGCCCATCACGCCGCGACTTTCTCTTCCGCTCCGGTGGCGGGCTCGGTGGTGTTGCGCTCGCTTCCCTGCTGAGCGGCTCGCCCGCTTTCGATGCCCGCGCCAAGCGCGTGGTGCAGATTTTTCTTTCCGGCGCCGCGAGCCAGTGCGACACCTTTGACTACAAGCCCCTGCTGATCAAGAAGGCCGGCGAGAAGTTCGATCCTGGTGAAAAAGTAGAACTGTTCCAAAGCAACCCCGGCGTGGTGATGCCGAGTCCGTGGACGTGGAAACCGCACGGCCAGTGCGGCAAGTGGGTGAGTAGCCTGTTACGGGAAATGGGCTCGTGTGTGGACGACATGGCGTTCGTGCATTCGCTGATCTCGAAGTCCAACATCCACGGCCCGGCGACGTTTCTGCAAACCACCGGCTTCATCCTGCCGGGCTTTCCCAGCGCGGGCGCGTGGATCAGCTACGCACTGGGCACGATGAACAAGAATCTGCCGGACTTTGTGGTGTTGCCGGATCCGCGGGGCGTTCCGCCGAATGGTCCGGCGAATTGGGGCGCGGGGTTTCTGCCGGCGTCGCACCAGGGTACGTCGATCCGCGTGGGTACGCTGGAGCCGATTCAGGATCTCGAAGCGCCGAAGCAATCGTTCATCACCAAGGAGAGTGACCGCGACGGGCTCGCGCTGCTGAAAGCATTGAACGAGCAGCACCGCGTTGAGCGCACGGGTGACTCGCGGTTGGACGCGCGCATCGCATCGTACGAAATGGCCGCGCGCTTGCAACTCTCCGCGCCCGAAGTGCTGGCGCTCGACGGCGAGACGGACGCGACGCGCAAGCTCTACGGCCTTGACGACGCGAACACCGCCGACATGGGCCGCCGCTGCCTCACCGCGCGGCGGCTGCTTGAACGAGGCGTGCGCTTTGTGCAGATCTGGAGCGGGGCCGATAACGGCTTCCCGCGGCGCAACTGGGACAGCCACGAGAACCTGGCGAAGGACCACGGCGCACTCGGCCACTCGATTGACCGGCCGATTGCGGCATTGTTGAAAGACCTGAAGTCGCGCGGGCTACTGCAGGACACAATCGTTCATTGGGCCACCGAGTTTGGCCGCATGCCGTGCAGCCAAGGCAGCAAGGGGCGCGATCACAATCCGTTCGGCTTCACCACGTGGCTCGCAGGCGGCGGCATTCGTGGCGGCGTGAGCTATGGCGCGACGGACGACTGGTCGTACAAAGCCGTCGACAAGCCGGCGCATGGCTACGACATCCACGCCACTATGCTGCATCTGTTGGGCGTGGACCACACGCGCTTGAGCTTCCGCCACAACGGGATCGACCGGCGGCTGACGGACGTGCACGGCCATGTGCTGCGCGAGATTCTGGCGTGATGCGCTGGCTGGCGCTATGTCTGCTGGCTGGCCCCCTCGCGGCGCAACATGTCCGGGTGAAGGCCGCCGCACCTGCGCCTGACTTCGCGCGCATCGCGTCGTTCCAGGTTCGTCCCGGTACCTTCTCCGGCGGCCACTACAGAGTGGATGAGGCTCTGTTACGCAAGAACCTCGAGACCGAAATCGTTGGGCGTGCCACGGCCCGCGGGTTGCGGCCGGTGGCAGCCGGCGCGAAGCCGGATGTGGTGATCACCTACAGCCTGCGTGCCGAAGAAGAACGCGAGCGGCCGAAGCGGGGAAGCACGCGCACACGCTCGCGCGAGTGGAGACACTACGAACTGGAGATCCGCATGTTGAATGCGGCCACGGGCGAACGCGTGTGGACTGCCACCGGCACCGGCGAAGCGGATGACTGGCGGCACAAGTATCTCGAAGAGCGCGTGCTCCGCGCCGTGGTGTTTGCCTTCGCCAAGTATCCGCCCGCGCTTTAGAGAGGCTTGATATCATTCGCCAAGAGGTACTTTACAATTGTCTAGACTGTTTCGCCCGCTTCTCGGAATCATGCTCGTTTTTGCGCTGCCAGCGCTCGCCCAACGTCAAACTGCTTCCATCGCGGGCTCGGTTACCGACGCGAGCGGTGCACCCGTGCCGGGCGCCAAAGTCTCGGTGAAAAATCTCGCCACCGGCATCGCGCGCGATACCGTGTCGAATGACAGCGGCTACTACACCGTCACCGCGCTCGGCGCTGGCCGCTATCAGGTGGCCGTCACGAAAGAAGGCTTCTCCACGTTCGGCATTCCAGAGATTGTGCTGTAGGTGGACCAGAGCGCGACGGCAAACGCGGCGCTCCAGGTGGGCGCGGTGAGCGAGTCCATTAACGTAGTGGGCCAGGCCGCCGCGGTGGACACGCGCAGCTCCACGCTCAACACCGTCATGAACAACCAGATGATGACAGACTTGCCGCTGAACGGCCGCAACGTGCTGCAACTGTTGCGCGTGACGCCGGGCACGCTCACCACGTCAGGCACATTCAATCAAGCGGCCACGAGGCCCGAGGCCGGCAACGAACTCATCTCCGCCAGCGGCGGCCGCGGCAACTCCACCACGTTTGTGATGGACGGTGGCATTCACGAAGACCCTTACACGGAAGTGGCCAATGTGCTGCCGAATCCCGACGCCGTGCAGGAGTTTAGCTACCAGACCAACAACTACGGCGCCAAGTTCGCCGGCCGCGGCGGCGGCGTGGTGAACATCGTTACACGCTCGGGCAGCAACCAATACCACGGCGCGTTTTTCGAATACCTGCGCAATGCCAAGATGAACGCGCGCAATTTCTTTGCTCCGCGGAACGATGGATTGAAGCGCAATCAATACGGCTTTGCGTTCGGCGGACCCATGAAGCGCGACCGTACGTTTTTCTTTGGCTCGTGGCAGGGCACACAAGTGCGCTCGCTGCCCACCGGACTCACTTCCGTGGTCGCTACCGGGCCGCAACGCCGCGGCGACTTCTCCAGCTTCCGGCAGCAACTGACCGACCCGAGCAACAGCAACCAGCCGTTCCCCGGCAACATCATCCCCTCTTCTCGCATCGATCCGATTGCGACGAAAGTGCTGCAGGTGATTCCCGCCGCCGACGCCGCCGACGGGCTCATCCGCTATCAGCGCGGCGACAAGCAGACCGACAATCAATACCTTGCCCGCGTGGACCATCTGTTTTCCATGCGCCACCAGATCTCAGGACGCTACTTCTTTGACTCGCTGAAGGTTCCAGCCATCGTCGATTCGGCGAACCTACTCACGGCGCTCCCCGACCGCCGGTGGCAGAGCCAAAGCGCCGTCTTTAACTACACGCTGACGGCCAGCCCCACGGTGATCTCCAACACGAGCCTTTCCTTCAACCGGACGTCGAACATCGCCTTCGGCCCCACGCAGTTTCCCGGCCACCGCGAACTCGGCATCAATGTGCCGACGATGAGCGCGGGCACCACGTTCCGCATGGGCATTACGCAGTACTTCAGCCAGAGCTACAACGCGCTGTACCGCGTGCCGCGCAACCAATACAACCTCACGCACTCATGGACGCTGATTCGGGGGCGTCATGAGATTGATTTCGGCGTGGACGTCGTGCACGAGCACACCATCCTCGATCAGGACTTTCTCTCGGACGGCAACTTCACGTTCGGCTCGCGCTTTTCCGGCGACAACCTGGCGGACTTCATGATTGGCAAGCCGAGCGCGTTCTCGCAGATCAACACGCTCTACTACAACTTGCGGCGCAACCTGTACGGCAGCTACATTCAGGACAACTTCAAAGTGAACCGCCGCCTGACGCTGAACCTCGGCCTGCGCTGGAATCCGTTTGTGCCTTTCACGGACCGGCCGGCGAATCAGTTCTCGCAGTTCAACGATGCGGCCTACCGCGCGGGCACGCGGTCGCAGCGCTTCCCGAATCTGCCGCCGGGCCAGCTCGCCGCGGGCGATCCGGGCGTGCCGAAGTCGGGCGTTCCCACGGCGTGGGCGGTGATCGATCCGCGCCTCGGGTTTGCCTGGGATATTTTCGGCAAGGGCAAAACGAGCCTGCGCGGCGGCTACGGCCGCTTCCACGATCAGATGTCGGCGCTCACCTACAATCGCCAGGTGACATCGCCGCCGAACTCGGTGCGCGTGGACATCAACGCGCCGTTCTCCACGCAAGACCCGTACCGCGGCTTCACCAATCCCTTCCCGGTTACGCGCCCCATTGCCTCATCGCAGCGCTTCGTGTTTCCGTTCCTCGTGGTGGGCTACGCGCCCGAGTTTACCTATCCCAACCTGCATCAATGGAACCTGACGTTGGAGCAGGCGCTACCGGCTTCGTTCGTCGCCCGCGCCACGTACCAGGGCTCGGCCGGCCGCCGTTTGTTTCATGCGTCCGAGCTGAACGCGGCGGTGTTCGGACCCAACGCCACACTCGCCAATACCGACCAGCGCCGGCCGCGCCGCGAGTACACGCAGGTGACCTACGCGGGCACCTACGGGTATGCCAACTACCATGCGCTGGTGACGAGCCTCGAACGGCGCTTCTCCAGCGGCCTCACCGTTCTGGGCGGTTACTCGTGGCAGAAGAGCCTCGACATTCTCTCCAACACTGCGTTTGAAGGGAACGGCAACGCCTATCCGTTCGGGCAGATTGAAAAGGATTACGGCCCCTCCAATTTCGACCGCCGTCACCGTCTCACGGCCAGCTTCAACTACATGCTGCCGTACAAGGGCAAGGGCGCGCTGGGCGTGATCGCCAGCGGCTGGCAGACGAACGGCATCGTGACCCTCCAGTCGGGCGGACCGCTCAACATCGTCAACGGCGTGGACATCTCGCGCAGCGGCATCGGTCAGGACCGCGTGGATATCATCGGCGAACCGAAGCTCGCGGGCGGCCGTTCCAGGGGCGACCAGATTCTGCGCTGGTTCAACACGGCGGCGTTCCGCGAACCCACGCCGGGCACCTTCGGCACGCTGGGCCGCAACACCGGGCGCGGTCCGGGCCTGGCCACAGTGGACTTCTCGGCTTTCAAAAACTTCGTGATGCCGTGGAGCGAAGCGCATAAAGTGGAGTTCCGCGCCGAGTTCTTCAATTTGTTCAACCGCGCCAATCTCAGCAATCCGAACACGTCGCGCATCAATGCGTTGTTTGGGCGCATCACGTCGGCGGGCGAGCCGCGTATTGTGCAGTTGGGGCTGCGCTACTCGTTCTAATCGCAGAAACGCTCTATCCTGAAAATTGACTCTTCCGCACCCGGCGCTCCAGGCGATTCTCGTGGCGGTGGCCATGGCGGCTGCCGTCACGGACCTGCGCTCGCGGCGGATTCCCAACTGGCTCACCGTAAGCGCGGTGGTGGCGGCCTTCGCCGTGCGCGCCGCGTTGTCTGGCTGGACGGGCGTGCTGGCCGCGGCGATGGGGTTTGCGTTGGCGATGGCCATCTATGCGGCTTTGTTTGCGTTGCGCGTCATGGGCGGGGGCGATGTGAAGCTGATGGCCGCGCTCGGGGCGATTGCCGGGCCTGCCAACTGGCTGGTGATCTTCTTCATCACGTCGCTGATTGGCGGGCCCATAGTGCTGGTGACGGTACTGCTGCGCGGGCGCCTCGGCAAGACGCTGCGCAACGTCTGGGCCATTCTGTTGCAACTGGCGCGGCTCCGTCCGCCGTATGAGGCGAACCCGGAACTGGACGTCGCGCATCCGGCCAGCGTGGGGTTGCCGCACGGTGCGATGATTGCGCTCGGGGTCGGTGTGTTTCTGGCCGTGGCGCGCTTGGTTTAGGGTCGGGACGGTTCACTGAAAGCGGCGCAGGTGTTCGACGCTGGTACGCGTGAAGCCCGCTCTTCACTGTGGCGTTTACGCGATCCGGTGATATGACGTCCGCCGAGGACCGTTCAGACAGAATTGTGTATGCTGTTTAAAAATAACAAGGCGGGAGTGCCGCTCAACACCATACAGCATCTGTTAAGACATGCGCAGCAGTCGACGACATCTACGTACGCAGATGCTCTTGGGTCCGAAGAAGCGCTAGTTCGTTCAAAGGATGTGGAGCTGATGAACAACTACACAAAGAAGATACTTGTCTTGCGACCTCGAAGAAGGACGGGGGCCGGTGT
>VFZP01000021.1 GCA_016871115.1 Acidobacteriota bacterium | reverse complement strand
TCCGCCGTTGATCACTACGGCGGCACCCGTCCTTGGCAGTCCCGGCGCGTGCCGCTGCGCCCGGTGCGGGCATCACAGTATCTGGGTCGACCCCTTTCCGCCGCTGCCCCGTCATCCCCCGTCGGCCGAAGATCAAAAAAATACGTTTTTACATGATCGCTAACACGCAGGGCCATGCCGGGCGCGCTGAGCCTCTGATGGACATCACTTTGACGGCGCTCGAAAACACGGGGAAGTTCTTCAAAGAACCGGCTGCGTACTGAAACAAGGCGCCCACTTTACACAACTTTACAGAGAAACGTGGGTTCCTGAGTAATCCCTGCCAGCGAACCGTTGTCGATACCAGGGTGAGAAAGAGGCCGATGCGAAATCTCCTATGGGTGGCCACCGGCGTGTGGTGTGCCGCCATGGCAGCTTGGAGTGCCGATCCGCCGCCGCGCTTGATGGGTAAGGTGGTGTCCGCCGGGCGGCCCGTGCCGGGCGCTGTAGTCACGCTGGGAGACGCGGTGACAACGAGTGACGAAGCGGGCCGGTTTGAGTTGCCGGATGCGGTCGTGCCCGGCAAGTTGTCGGTGCAGATGTTTGGGTTTCAGCTGGCGAACCTGGACGTGGCCGATCTTTCCAAACCCGTGGCCGTGGAATTGACACTGCGTCCGCCACTGGCGGCCGGCGGGCCGCGGAGGCCGCGCGGACCGCAAGCGCCTCAACAGCGCAAAACGCAGGAATCTGAAGAGGAACCCGCGCTTGCTGTGGCCGCCCCGGCGTTGAGTCCGGAAACAGGCGCCGAGGAGTCTTTTCTGGTGCAGGGCAGCTTGAGCCGCGGCCTTGCCGACCCGGGTCTGCCCGCCGTTTCAGACGCGATGATGATGGCGCGGATGGAAGGGATGTTTGGGCGCGGCGGCGGCTTCGGAATGGAGGGGTTCGGAGGACCGGGCAGCGGAGCGGGCGCCGAGGAAGCAGGCGGCGCGGGCTTTGGCCGCGGCGGCGTGCCGGGTGGCCCGGGCATGGGCGGCGGGCGAGGCATGGGTGGAGGTTTCGGCGGTGGGCCTCCTCCTGGCTTTGGCGGTGGACCTCCGGGTGAAGGCCGCCGTTCGGGGCGCGAGCAAAAAGGCAAGTCCGGAAAGAACCCGGATCAAAAGGCCGCCAAGAAAGGCGCAAAACAAGAGGCCAAGGCGACAGCGCGTGAGGGCGGTGGTGGACCGCCGGGAGATTTCCGCGAGCGCTTCGCCAACATGACTCCTGAAGAGCGCGAAGAGATGCGCCGGCGGTTTGCGGAACGTATGCGCCAGGGCGCGCTTGCGGAAGGCTTCGGCAATCGCGGCGGACGGCAAACGCGCGCGCAGATTCGTGGCCAAGCCACGTATAGCTTGCGCAACGACGCGTTCGACGCGACGCCGTTCGCGGTGAACGGGCGTGCGGTCCAGAAGCCGGACTATTCGCAAAATCGCTTCGGAGTGAGCCTCGGCGGGCCGCTTTCGCTGGGAAAGTTCCTGCCTGCGGAGCGCTCGATGTTCTTTATCAACTATCAAGGCACGCGTGGCCGCAACCCTTATTCCGGCTTCGCCGTCATGCCCACTGAGGCGCAGCGCGCGGGCGACTTCGCCGGGGGTCTGCCGATCTATGACCCGTTGACGCGCCAGCCGTTTCCGAACAACCGGACTCCGGCGGCGCGGATCGACGCGGCGTCGGCAGGCTTGCTGCGGTTCATTCCCGCGCCCAACTCGACAGGCGCCACGCAGAACTATCGCTGCATCACTTCGCAGCAATCGAGCTCGGATAACCTGAGCTTGCGGCTGAACCGGTCCATCGATGCAACGAACCGGCTCGCGTTCAGCGGCAGTTATCAGCGGCGCGCAAGCGAGAGCGTGCAGTTATACGGATGGCGCGACCAGAATACAGGCAGCGGAGGCAACTACGACGCAACGTGGTCACACAACTTTTCACCGCGCCTGATCATGAACACGCGCGTGCGCTACAACGCCAATCGCACCGGCCTCGAGCCGTTCTTCGCAAACGGCGAAGATGTGTCGGGCGCGCTGGGGATTCGGGGCAATTCGCGTGAGGCAGTTAACTTCGGTCCGCCAAATTTGAACCTCACCAACTACGGCGACCTGACCGACGGCAACCGCTCACTGCGGCGCATTCACACGGTGAGCGCGAGCAATAGCTGGACAGTGGTACGCGGCGCGCATAGCGTGTCGGCGGGCTTTGAGTTCACGCGCCCGCGCTGGAATCATGTGGTGGAGCAGAACGCGCGCGGCACGCTGTTCTTTGGCGGCCTTGCCACCCGCGGCCTTGACGCTTCGGGCAATGCGCTGCCGCGCACCGGCAATGATTTTGCCGAGTTTCTGCTGGGCTTACCTCAGCAGAGTTCGGTGCGATTTGGAGCGGCCGACGCCTACATGCGGCAGTCGCAGTACAGCACGTTTTTCGAGGACGAGTGGCGTATGCGGCCGAACCTGACATTGAATCTGGGGTTGCGATATGAAGACTGGGAGCCCTTCACCGAGAAGTACGGGCGGCTTTCCAATCTGCTGCTTTCGCCGGCGCGCGACGCGGTGACGGTGGTGACCGGCGGGCCGGTGATTGCACCGGACCGCAACAACTTCTCGCCGCGCCTGGCGCTCTCCTGACGGCCCTTCAAGAAGTCGCGCACGGTGGTGCGGGCGGGCTACTCGATCTTCTACGACGGTTCGGTTTATTCGCGCATTCCGCAGCGCCTCGGCTGGTAGCCGCCCTTTGCGGAGAGCGCGCAGTTCAATGCTTCGCTTTCGACGCCGTTGACGATGGCGAATCCGTTTGCCAGTCCGGCGAATGTGACGGTGCGCAACACGTTCGTGGTGAATCCAACGTATCCTGCTCCGCGCGCCGAGACATGGAGTTTTTCGGTGCAGCAGGAATGGCGCCGGGGCCTGGTGGTGGAGACCGGTTATCTCGGCACGCGCGGTTCCGGATTGCTGGTGCAGCGGATGCCCAACCGCGCGGCGCCGGGCCAGGCGGCGACAGCCGAAGCGCGGCGTCCCATTGCGAACGCGCTGGGCTTCACGTGGGACTCGACCGAGGGCTCATCCATCTTTCACGCCGCCCAGGTGCGCGTCACGCGGCGCATGTCCAAGGGCGTGGCCGTCAATGCGTTGTACACGTGGTCCAAGTCGCTTGACAATGCATCCACCATCGGTGGAACAGGTGCACTGGTGATTCAGGATGACAACAATCTGGCGGCTGAACGCGGGCGCTCGAATTTCGACCGGCGTCACACGCTGTCGTTCAATGGCATGCTGTTCTCGCCGTTCGGCGAACGCGGCTATTTTCTGCGGCAACGCAACGCGGTGTCGCGCTTGCTGAGCGGCTGGAACCTGCAGGCGGGCGTGACGGCCAATTCCGGGCCGGTCTTCACGGCGCGCGTGCTCGGCACGGCGGCGGACGCAGCGGGCACGGGCGCAACAGGCAGCACGCGGGCGGACGCGACGGGGGTGACGGTCAACGGCGGCAACTATTTCAACCCCGCGGCGTTCGCGGTACCTGCGGCGGGTACGTTCGGGTCGGCGGGGCGCAACACGATCGACGGGCCGGGGCAGTTCATATTGAACGCCTCCATCGGCCGGTCGTTCCCGTTGAATGGCGACCCGCGCCGGAGTCTCGAAGTGCGGCTGTCGGCGGACAACGCGCTGAACCACGCCAACATCACGGGCATCGGCACGGTGGTGAATTCAGCGAACTTTGGGCTGGCGACAAACGCCGGCGAGATGCGGTCGATGCAGTTGCAGTTGAGATTGAGGTTCTGATGAAACGTACGATGCTCGCCTGCCTGCTCTCGGCCGCGTTGTTATGGCCGCAGTCACCGCCGGCCCCTCAAAAGCCCGAAGAAGACGTGGTCTTTCGCGCGTCGTCCAATTTAGTGTTGGTCACCGTGTTTGCGCGCGACAAACAGGGCAAGCCGCTTGCTGGACTGACGAAGGAAGACTTCACGCTGATTGAGAACGGCAAGCCGCAGACGATCTCGGTCTTCGATTTCCAGAGGATCGACGCAGTGGTTCCCGCGCCAGCTACCGCGCTCACCGAACGCCCCGCCGCCGCCGTCGCGCCTCCGGTGGAAGCTGCGAAGCCGGAATTGTCAGAACGCGAGCGGCTCCGTGACCGGCGTTTGCTGGTGCTCTACTTCGACTGGTCTTCCATGCAGTCCACCGACCAGGTTCGCGCCAAGGAAGCTGCCGGGCAGTTCGTGCGCACGCAGATGACGCCGGCGGATCTGGTATCGATGGTCAGCTTTGCGTCGAAGCTCACAGTGGATGTTGAGTTCACCGCCGACAAGAACCCCCTGCTCGAACAGATCGTCAAGTACCAATCGGGCATCGCGAGCGAATTCGCCGAAACCGGCGACGCCGAAGCCGACACGTCGGAAGACGCGGCTTTCTCCGCCGACGAGACTGAGTTCAACATCTTCAACACAGACCGCAAGCTGATTGCACTCGAGGACACGGCGCGGCGATTGGGCGCGCTGCCGGAGAAGAAAGCACTCATCTATTTTTCGAGCGGATGTGGGCGCACGGGCGGCGACAACGAGTCGCAACTGCGCGCCACCATCAACGCAGCCGTGCGCGGCAACGTTAGCTTCTACCCAGTGGACGTGAAGGGCCTCACCGCTGAGCCTCCAGGCGGTGGCGCGGCTTCGGCGGGCGCGCGCGGCACGGGGCTGTTCTCCGGCCAAACGCAAACCAAGCAGCGCGACCGCTCAATGCAACAGCAGGACACCATGACCGCGCTCGCCTCAGACACCGGCGGCAAAGCGCTCCTCGATGACAACAATCTCGCGACGGGAATCGTGCATGCGCAGCAGGATCTGCAGAGCTACTATGTGCTGGGCTACTACTCAAGCGACGACCGGCGCGACGGGCGCTTCCGGCGCGTGGAAGTGAAGTTTACGCCTGCGGCCCTCGCGCGCATCGGCGGCGCCAAGCTCGACTCACGCGGCGGCTACTTCGCCGAGAAAGAGTTCAAGGCGTTCAACCGCTTCGACAAAGAACGGCAGCTGGAAGACGCGCTGCTCCTCGGCGACCCTGTCACGGACCTGCGCCTGGCGCTGGAAGTGAACTGGTTCCGCTTTGCCAAGGACCGCTACTTCGTGCCGGTAGCCGTTAAGATTCCCGGGTCGGCGATTCCGCTGGCGAAGAAGGGCGCGGCGGAAACGACGGAGTTCGACTTCATCGGCCAGGTCCGCAACTCACGTGGCGGCGTGGTGGCCACCGTGCGCGACGCCATCAAGATTCAATTGCGCGAGGAAAAGACCGGCAGACGCGGGTCCGCCAGCCTGCTCTACGACACGGGCTTCACGCTGCCGCCGGGTGACTACAAGACCCGCATGCTGGTGCGCGAGAGCCAGAGCGGGCGCATGGGCACGTTTGAGACGCCGTTTTCCATCCCCGATCTGAATGCCTCGCCCGCCGCCAATGCGCGCGTGAGTTCGGTGGTGTGGAGCAGCCAGTTCGTACCGATTGCCGAGGCTGTGGGCGCCGCGAACAAAAAGCTGGTGAAGAAGCAAGGCGAACATCCGCTGGTGATGGGCGGCGGTAAACAGAAATTGATGCCGAGCGTGACGCGCGTGTTCCGCCACGGCCAGAAGCTGGCCGCCTACGCCGAACTGTACGATCCCACGCAGACGGACGGAGCCACGGCCGTCTCCGCAGTGGTGGGCCTGTATCGGGACCGCAAGCTGGTGGCGCAGTCACAACCCGTGAGGGTGTCGCAAACCGCGGCCGGCCGCGCCGCTGCGCCGGTGCTGGTGGAACTGCCGCTGCAAGCGAGCCTTGCTGCGGGAGAGTACGCAGCGCAATTGACGATGATCGATGAGGCGGGCCGCCGCTTTTCCACGTCGCGAACGCCGGTGGTGGTAACCTCTTCCAAGTGAAGAAGAGCCCAGCGCCCGCGAAGCAACTCCTCGCAACCCTGCAAGACCGGTTCGAGAACAACGCAAGCCGCCATCCGGGGCTTCGTTGGGCGGACGTGCAAGCCAGGCTGGACGCCGCACCAGCAAAGCTGCGGCCGCTGGAGGAAATGGAGAGAACCGGCGGCGAACCCGACGTGGTGGCGTTCGACAAAGCCACCGGCGAATACATCTTCTTCGACTGTCCTGCCGAGAGCCCGGCCGGCCGCCGCAGTCTTTGCTATGACGACGCGGCTCTCGCAGCGAGAAAGCTGAACAAGCCAGCCGGCAGCGCGCTCTGCATGGCCGCCGCGATGGGCGTCACGTTGTTGACCGAGGACGAATACCGCCGACTTTAGACGCTCGGCGAGTTCGACACCAAGACATCGAGTTGGATCCAGACGCCGCCTCGCATCCGTCAACTCGGGGGCGCGCTTTTCTGCGACCGGCGCTTCGATACAGTCTTCCTCTATCACAACGGGGCAGAATCCTACTACGCCGCGCGCGCTTTTCGGGCCTCGCTCCGCGTCTGATCTCACTTTCCTCTTGCTTACCGAGGGGAAGCCCAACGCCTCAAGCAAGTCTACCGGCGACGTGCTGCAGGTGAGCGAAGTGGCGTAGCGTTTGTTGGCTGTGGACGTAGCGGACACCACCGCTCCCGTAACGGGTTTGGCTTCACCGAGTGCCGAATCGAAGCGAGGCGGTCGCCCACAAAAGCGGCCCGCAGGCCACGCGCCATCAGCTCACAAACCGTCAGACTCCAGCACTCCGAGGCGACGGCGTGAGCCGCACCTCCACAGAGCCACTACGCCACCGCGCCCAGCCCCGGCCCCGTCAACGACGCCGTGTGCAGCAGCCCATCCTTAATCTGAAAAATCCCCGGGAACCGCCCCCCCCACGGCTCGTTCGCCGCTGGCAGATACTGCCGCGAATTCGCCTCAATCCCAGACACACCGGGCACGCGCGCGGCGATCGAGGCTGAGTGAATCAATGATGCGCCGGGGCAACTCAGATCCTGCACGCACAAAAACATCTTGTACTTCTGCCCGGCCGCAGCTATCAGCATCGCCTGGCTCTGCCCCTTGCACGCCTTTAGCGCCACGCCCGTGTAGCCGATGGCGCGCGCGTCGAGCAGCGCCTCCAGATCCGTCAACGACTCGTCGATCACCACGGGCCGCAACTTCGCCGCTTCGTGCATCACGTTCGCGCGGTCTTTCTTCAAGTCGCGCTGCGTGGGCTGCTCGATGTACTCAATCCGCTCAAAGCCGCGCGGCGTTTTCTCCTTCACCTTGCGCAGGTACTCAAGCAGGTAGGCCACGTTCGGGCAGCGCTCATTGAAGTCCACGCAGTAGCGCCATGGAATCTCGGGCCGCGTCTCCTGCGCGATGCGGTCAATCCCCACCGTGCGCTCGATGTCCCAATTCAAGTCGTCGCCCTGCAGCTTGATTTTGATGTGATGCAAGCCGTTGAACTTGATCCAGTCCGGCAGCGTCTCGGGTAGCCCGTCGTTGATGCGCGACTTCAAATCCGCCGCGAGCAGTGAATCCGAACCGCCCACCGAGTGATACAGATTCACCGACGGGCGCGGCTTCTGGGTGAGCAGATACCGGTTCAGAAACTCGCCTTTGAAATCCTTGCCGAGGTACGCCGAAAGATCCCGCTCCATCAAATCCGGACCGTACGTCTGGTAGCAACTGCGCCCGTGGAGCTTGCCGAACGCATCGTGAATCGCGGCGTCGAACGGGCTCGCCGTCACCAACATGCACAGCTTCGGAACCGCCGGGTCCACCTTCACCTGCGCGGCGGCCTTCAGATACTCAGGCTCTAGCGCGGTGTTGATGTCGATCGGATGGCCGTACTCCTTATACGACGCCGTCAGCGGCCCGAGCAGCGCGGCAAGCTGCTTCATCGCGTCCAGAGTGCGGTCATACGGCAGCGTGCGCGACGGGAACGCCCACACATTGCCGAGCGGCATCGACGCAAAGCCCTTCGCCGGCTTGCCTGCGCGATTGCTCACGCGGCATGTGACGTTGAGAAGCGTTGCGCGGTCCACCGCCACGCCGCCGAATTTGTAGGGCGCGCGGTACTGAATATCTTCGAAGCTGAACTGCACCTCGTCCACGCGAATGCTGGCGGCTTTCGGAACCGCCGCAGACGCCATGCCCGTCATCGCACCCAGCGCCGTACGCCGTGTCATCAAGCCAACACCTCTTTGACCACGCGTGCCGGGAACTGATCCGTGAGCCGCTCAGCGAGCCCGTGGCGCTTGTACGCCAACTCGCGATTGCTCAGACCCAGTAGATGCAGAATCGTGGCATGGAAGTCATGCACCGAAACGCGGTCTTCCACGGCCTTGTGTCCCACCTCATCGGTGGCGCCATAGATCGTCCCGCCCTTCACGCCTGCGCCGGCCAGCCACACGGTGAAGCCTGACGGACCATGGTCACGCCCGGCCTCTTTTTCCTGGCCCGGCTCGGCCTGCGAAATCGGGAGCCGCCCGAACTCGCCGCCCCACACCATCAGCGTCGAATCGAACAGGCCGCGCTGCTTCAGATCGCGCAGCAGCGCCACCACCGGCTTGTCCGTCTTCGTCGTCGCATAGCGCAGCGACGATTCGAGGTTCGTATGGTTGTCCCAGATTTGGCCTTCGATGTAAAGCTGCACGAAACGCACGTTGCGCTCGACGAGCCGCCGCGCCATCAAACAGCGCTTGCCGTAGGACTGCGTAGCCGGATCGTTCAACCCATACGCTTCGCGCGTGGCTTCGGTCTCCTGATTGACGTCGAGCGCATCGCTCGCGGCGAGTTGCATGCGCGCGGCCAGTTCATAGCTCGCGATGCGGCCGTCAAGGTCCGGCTGATGCGGACGCTCCACGCGGTGGATCTCATCAAGCTGCCGCAGTAGCTTGCGCTGCGCCTCAATGAGCGGCGTTGAAAGCTCTTCGCGCGGCTGCAGGTTCAACACCGGCGGACCTTCGGTGCGAAAACGCGTTCCCTGATAGACGGGCGGCAGGTACGCCGATTGCCAGTTCGAAATGCCGTTGATGGGCAGCCCCTTCGGATCGTCCAGCACCACGTACGCGGGCAGATTCTGATTCTCCGTGCCCAACCCGTACGCCACCCACGCGCCCATCGTGGGCCGCGCGGGCACGATGCGGCCGCTCTGCATCAGGAACAATGCGGGCTCATGATTCGAATGCTCGCCGTACATGGAGCGGATGAACGCCACGTCATCCACCACGGTGCTCAAGTGCGGCAGCGCGTCGGAAATGTCCATGCCACACTGGCCGTGCTTCTTGAACTGGAACGGCGAAGGCAGCAAACCTCCGGCGGCGCGCGGGTCCGACACATCGGTGTTCACGTCGCGCACCTTTTGCCCGGCGTTGCGCAGAAGCGCGGGCTTGGGGTCAAACAGATCCACCTGGCTCGGGCCGCCGTTCATGAAGAACTGAATGACGGACTTCGCCTTCGGTTCAAAGTGCGGCTTCTTGGGCGCAAGATCGAACGTGCGCGCCGTTTCGGCGGCAAACAGGTCGCGCGACAACAGCGCGGTGAGCGCGGCGCCGTGCAGGCCGTTGGCGATGCGTGCAAAAACATCGCGGCGGGAAGAACTAGTCGACATAAGCAAACTCCGCGGAATTGAGTAGCGTGTGGCAGACGGTGGTGAGCGACATCCATTTGGCCAGATGCGAACGCGGCGCCTGCGGGTTGTCGCGTGCAAGGCGCCCGGGCCACAACTTGCCGAACTCGGCGTAGGAATCCGACAGCGCGTCAAACTCAGCTTGGCGCGGCGCGCGGCCGAGCGTGCGCTGGAACGCCTGCCGGATCTGCTCGCCGGCGTCTTCACCGGTTTCATCGATAATGCGGCCTGCCATGTACTTGGCGTGTTCCCACACCATGGTGCCGTTCATCATCTGCAGCGCTTGCGTGGCCACGGTGGACTGGCGCCGCTCAATGCAGTTCGGCGTCATCGACGGTTGATCGAACACGTCGAACATCGTCACGGGCGACTGGCGCTTGCTCAACACATACACGCTGCGGCGATAACCGTCGGCGCCGCCCTTCGGCACCACTTCTTTGTCCGCGCGCGTCTCGATCTGCTCGGGCGGGCCGAACGGCTTTGCGTCCAGACGCCCAGTGGCGCGCAGCACCGAATCATACAGCGCATCGGCATCCAAGCGCCGCATCGGCATGCGCGAAACGAGAATGTTCTCCGGGTCCGCCGCGATGGCCTCCGCCGATGCCGACGAACTCTGCCGGTACGCGGCCGACGTCATAATGAGGCGGTGAAGCGCCTTGGTGCTCCAGCCCTGCTGCACAAATTCCGTGGCCAGCCAATCGAGCAACTCTGGATGCGACGGCGCGACGCCGCTCTTGCCGAAGTTCGAAGGCGACGCGACAATGCCGCGCCCGAAATGCCGCAGCCATACCTGATTCACCCACACGCGCGCGGTGAGGGGATGGTCCGGTTGCGTCAGCCATTTCGCCAGCGCCAGCCGCCGGCCGCTCGAATTCGCGCCGGCAAACGGCTCGGCCGGCCGATACGGCTCCAGCCCCGCCGTCTGCAGCACATGCGGCACACCAGCATCGACAGGCTCCGTCATCATCGTCGCGTCGCCGCGATGCAGCAGGTACGAAGTGGACGGCAGCCCGCCCGTATCGGTGAGGCCGCGAACGTGCGGCTTGGGCTTCAGCTTGCCGCGCAGCGCCTGGATCTCTTTTTGCAGCGGCTCGCCTTTGGCCTTGAAATCGGGGAAGCGCTTGATGAGCGCATCGATCGACAGCTTCGGATCCTTCGCTTCTTCGCGCAGCGGTTTTGCCACGTCGTCCAGTTTCGCTTCCAGGCGTTTGATGTCGGCCTCAATCGGCGTGTTGTGCTTCGCCACGGCGGCGAACTCTTCATCGGTCGCGAGCGCAATTTCGCGCTTCTTCGGCGAAAGCCAATCGTAGGGGTCGTAGGAAGTCTGCAGGATCGCGCTCAGGCGATAGTAGTCGCGCTGCGGAATCGGGTCGTACTTGTGGTTGTGGCAGCGCGCGCAACCCACGGTGAGGCCCATCACCGAAGAGGTCAGCACTTCCACTTCGTCCGCCAGAATGTTCATGCGCTCCTGAATGAAGCCGCGCTCGGTGGCGTTGGTCGGGTCCGGCACGGTGCGCAGAAAGCCGGTCGCCGCGATGCGGTCCACCAGGTCTTGCGTGACGGGCTTCACGTCTTTCCACGGGCCCATTTCGTCGCCCGCGATCTGTTCGGTGAGGAACTGCGGATAGCGCTTGTCGGTGTTGAACGAGCGGATTACGTAGTCGCGATAGCGCCACATGAACGGGCGCACGCCGTCGTCTTGGCCGAAGCCTTCCGAGTCCGCATAACCGGCGAGGTCCAGCCAATACCGGCCCCAGCGCTCGCCATAGTGCGGCGATTCGAGCAGCCGGTCGATCAAAGGCTCGTAGGCATCGGGCCGCGTGTCCTTTATGTAGGCAGCTACTTCAGTGGGTGTGGGCGGCATGCCGGTCAGGTCAAGATGCGCACGCCGCATCAGCTTCAGCTTGTCCGCCTCGGGCGCAAAGCTCAGGCTCTTGGCTTCGAGCCGCGCCAGCAGAAACCGGTCAACCGTATTGCGCGCGAGAGCGGCGCTCTTCACCACGGGGGGCGCGGTGCGGCGCGGCGGTTGAAAACTCCAGAACTGCTTGTCTTTCTCCGTCACCACCGGCGCGGCGCTCACGAACTTCCCACCCGGCGCAGGCTCCGGCGCGCCGCCGGCAATCCAGGCCTTCAACTTGTCCACTTCAGACGTCGTGGGCGGGCGGATCGAATGTTCGCGCAGCATTTCCATCGGCGGCATCTGCCCGGCTTCAATGCGTTTGATGATAAGGCTCGCCGACGGGTCGCCGGGCACGAGGCCCGGTCCGGACTTGCCGCCCTTCAGGCGTGACGCACGCGTGCGCAGATCAAGCCCGCCGAGTTGCTGGCGCTTGCCGTGGCATTCGAGGCACCGTATTTGAAAGATGGGAAGGATTTCGTTCTCCGTGGGCACATGTGCCACGGGCTGCGAAGCCGCTGCTTGCGCGTCGGCAGGTGCGCCCGCGTCGATCCACTGCCGCACCACGTCCACTTCTGCCGCGCTGAGTTTCGCAGGCCCGGGCGGCATCTGGCCCGTGGTGATCTTGGCGAGCAGGAGACTATCCGGCGTGCGCCGCGGCTTCACCGCCGCGCCCGAGTTGCCGCCGCGCAAAATCGCCGCCGCGGAATTGACGTCCAGCTTGCCTTGCGCTTTCTCGCCGGTGTGACACGCCGCGCAGCGCGCCTTCATCAGCGGCGCCACATGATCGGCGAAATTCACCGGCGCAGCCAGCAAGGCGGATGCCGCCGCGAGTAGTGGGAAGACGGTCGAACGGAGCTTCATCGGGTTTGAAGGCATTGTATCGTCTTAGAGTGATTGTCTGTCTGCTGGTGTCTCTACTCGTCGCCGCGTCTACTGCCCTCGCCGAACTCCCTGCTTCCCTTGTGTTGAACGGAGAAGGCCAGCGGAAGTTCGACGCCGATATGGCCGAGATCGAGAAGCTCCGCACCAATGCCGCGGACAAACCGGTCATGGACTTCCTGATGGCGCGCAACCGGGCGGCCTGGAAACAGTGGCCTGACATCGTCAAATGGTTGCGGCGTGTGGCCGATGGCGCAGCTAGCTTTGACCCGGCCTCCGATCCGCTCTTCAAAGACATCCGCGAAACGCCCGAATTCCAGGCCATCGTGCGCCGGATGGACGCCTCCACGCCGCCAGTCATCCGCAGCAAGCGCGCCTTTGACATCGCCGGGGGCGACCTTGCGCCAGAAAGCCTCGCCGAAGATCGCCGCAACAAGCTCTTCTACTTTGGCAGCCTCCGCAAGGGCACGGTGGTGCGCTGCACGGCCAAGGGCGCATGCACGCCGTTTGCCAGCGGCCTCGATGTTGTCATTGGTCTCAAGATCCAAGACGGCCACCTGTGGCTGCTCAGCAACCCCGGGCGTCGCGCGGCGCTGGTGCGCTTTGACCTCGCCACCGGCAAACAGACGGGCCGCTACGAACCGGAGGGCGAGCATCTGTTTAATGACCTTGCCCTCACACGCGCGGGCGACGTGTACATCACCGATTCGCGCGCGGGCGCAGTGTGGCATCTTGCGCCCGGTGCGGCGGCGCTCACGCGCTTGCCCGGCCTGTTCCGCCGCTGCAACGGCATCACGATATCGGGCGACGAGCGGCTTCTCTGCGTGGCGGCGTTTCCGGACGGCATCAGCGTGATGGACCCCATTACGCATGCCGCATCGCCTCTCGCCCGCCCGGAGGCATTGAGCCTCGGCGGCGTGGACGGGCTCTATTTCCACCGCGGCAACCTGATCTCCATTCAAACCGGCGTCATGGTCCCCGTGGTGAAGCGGTTCTGCCTCAGCGCGGACGGCCGGCGCATCACACGGGCCGACGTGCTCGAGCGCCGCCATCCGCTCTACGACGAAGTCGCGACGGGCCTGATTGTCGGCGGCAACCTCTGTCACATGGCCAACATTCAGGAAAACAAAACCACCGGATTCCGGCCCATCACCGTTCTGCGCCTCGCGCTATAGCTCGTGCTACGGTAACCGGAATTTCTTCCATTTTTGGAAACTAGGGTCTTCGGTCTATCCCAAAAGCTAGGGAGCTTCTGGTACTCTAGACGAATTGGCATGAGCAGGACTCTGCAGCGAGTAATACTACAAGCGGCCTGTGGCCTGCCGCTCCTCGCCGCCTCAACCGCATGGTTGCAGGCTGCCACCAAGCGGGTAGCACCTAAGCCCGTAGCAGCAAAAACGAAGGCCCCGGCCCGGAAGACGGCCGCCGCCGCCCCGGTCGCCAAGCAGCAGCGGCCCACGGCGAAAGTAACCAAAGCTACACCTAGCAGGATGGCTAGTGCCCGGCGCCGGGTAGGCGCCCGGCGTCGCCCGGTGATGCCGAGGTTCATCTACGCCGCCGCCGTTACGCCGGACCCCGCCACTTTCCCGGAAATGGTGCCGCCGGTCCCTGAACTTGGACCGGGTGAAGTGCAGGACTCCTACCATTCAGCCCGCTCGGGCTATCGCGCACATCGCGCCATCGACATCTCCCGCGAGACCGGCACACCGCTGCTAGCGGTGGTAGACGGCGTCGTGGAGAAGATGGCCACCAGCCGGCTGGGCGGAACGAGCATTTACATAGTGGATGCCGAGCGGCGCTTTCGGTTCTTTTATGCGCACCTCTCCGAGTATGCCGAGGGCCTCACCGAAGGCATGCCCGTTTTGCGCGGTCAGGTGTTAGGGTTCGTCGGCAACTCGGGCAATGCCCGGTTTACCGGTCCGCACCTCCATTTTCAGATTCTGGTGGTGGACCCCGCCGGCGGCTGGTCGAGCGATCTGGGCACGGTGAATCCGTATCCCTTGCTGCGCGAGTTGGTGGAGACGGACAGGCAGGCCACCGTCAGCCGGTTGCAGCCGGTTGAGCCCCCCGTGCAGGCCGCGCCGACGGTTCCTGAAACCCCGGCCCCGTTCGTACTCCCGGTCACCATCGACGCGGGCGGCCAGAACTAAGCGACGACGGTGCGTACGATATTGCCGTAGACGTCGGTAAGGCGCTGCTCGCGCCCACCGTAGCGGTAGGTCAGGTGCTCGTGGTTCAGCCCCAGCAGATGCAGCATGGTGGCGTGCAGGTCATGAATCGTGACTGGATCGCGCACCACCTGATCGCCCAGCTCATCCGTCTCACCATGCGTGACGCCGCCTTTCACGCCGCCGCCTGCAAGCCACAGCGAGAAGCAGAACGGGTGATGGTCGCGCCCGTCGCCGTTGCCGGTGTCGGGCGTGCGGCCGAATTCGGCGGCCCAGAGAATCAGGGTGTCGTCGAACATGCCGCGCTGTTTGAGATCCGTCATCAACGCTGCGATCGCCTGGTCCGTCACAGCGGCGTTATGTTCGTGGTCGCGCGTGAGATGATCGTGCTGATCCCAGGTGCCGTTCTGGCCGACGAGATTCGGGCAGGTCACTTCGACGAACCTCACCCCCGCTTCAAGCAGCCGCCGCGCGCGCAGGCACTGCAGCCCGTACAGGCGCTTCGGCTTGTCGGCTGAGTCCAGCCCGTACATGCGCTTCGTCGACTCGGTCTCCTTCGCCAGATCCAGCACGTCGGGCACCAGCGACTGCATCTTGTACGCCATTTCGTAGTTGGCGATCGCCGACTCGATAGCGCCGTGACCGCCGCCGGACGACGCGAGCAAGTGGCGATCCTGTTGCAGCAGCGCGTCGAGCTTGGCGCGTTGAATCCGCGCATCCGTATCGAGCGGCTTGATGTGATCCACCGGCGCGCCTTCGTCGCGAATGTGCGTGGCTTGATGGGTGGCGGGGAGGAAGCCGTTCGAAAAATTTTCAATGCCGCCGGGCGGGATGTGCGCGTCGCGCAGCAGCACATAACCCGGTAGGTTGGCGTTCAGCGTGCCCAGCCCGTAAGTGATCCAGGAGCCCAGGCTGGGGAAGCCGCCGATGTTTTTTCCGGTGTGCAGAAACACGTTGCCGCGCGCGTGCAGGGGGAACTCGCTTTTCATCGAGCGGATGATGGCAAGATCGTCGATGTGCCTGGCGATGTTTGGAAACAGCGCGGACACAGGCGCGCCGCATTGACCGTGTTGTTTGAACTCCCAAAGCGGGCGGAGCCATTTGCGGTTCGGCCCGGCCACGTAGTTGTCGAGCTTGGCGGGTTTACCGTCGAGTTCCGTGAGCTTCGGCTTGGGGTCAAACGACTCCATGTGCGACACGCCGCCCGGCATGAAGAAGAACACCACGCGTTTGGCCTTGGCGGCGTGATGCGTCGCGCCCTGCAGGATGGACGACGCGGCCAGCCAGCCGAAGCCGTTCGAAGCGAGTTGGAGAGCGCGGCGGCGGGTGATGGTCATCGCAGATACAGGAATTCTTTCAGGTTGAAGAGGGCGTGCGCAACATCCTTCCAGACTGCGGCGCTGTTGACGGGAGCGCGGTGGAGGCTGGCGAGTTCGGCGGCGAGGCCGGCAAACCGGGCGCGTTCGGCGGCGGTGGCGGGGCGGCCGAGCGCGGCGCGGAACATCGCGTCCACGCGTGCCTCGGGCTGCTGCGCATCCCCTTGCGCGGCGAGGCGCTCGGCCCACACCCGTGCCTGCTCATGCACGAACGGATCGTTCATCATCGCCAGCGCCTGCGCGGGGACATTAGTGATGTCGCGCGCGCCGCGGGCGGCCATCGGGTTGGGATAGTCGAAAATTTCGAGGAATCGCGACCCTTCCATGCGCGTGACCTGCGTGTAGAGGCTGCGACGGCCCTGCCCGTCAAGCGGGCCGGCAAACAGCCGCCGGTAGGCTTGCGGCTCGTTGCGCGGCGGGGCAATGCTGGGTCCGTGGAGCGTGCGGTTCAGCGCACCGGACGTGGCAAGCATCGAATCCCGGATGCTCTCGGCGGCGAGACGCCGCGCCGGATAGTGGTGCAGCAACGCGTTGGCGGGATCGGCTTCCGGCGCAGGGCCCTCACTCGATTGGCGGAAGGCTTCGGACGTGGCCAGGAGCCGCGCCAGTTTCTTGACCGACCAGCCTTCTTGCACGAAACGCGTAGCAAGGTAGTCCAGCAGTTGTGGATGCGAGGGGCGCTCGCCCTCGCGGCCAAAGTTGTCGACGGTTGGTACGAGGCCGCGTCCGAAGACATGGTGCCACACGCGATTCACCATCAGCCGCGCGGTGAGTGGATTGGCCGGATCGGCGATGGACTCGGCGAGCTCGCGGCGGCCGCTGCCCGGTGAGTTCAGCGCCGGGGCGTGATTGCCGATGCGGCTGAGAAAGTGACGCGGCGTAACTTCGCCGGGCGCGTGCGGGTCGCCTGCGCGCAGGATGGGCGTATCGAAGCCCGCGCCCGCGTCACCCATGCCGTCGATCGTGCGTGGTTCGGGCAGGCGTGCTTCGAGTTCGCGATAAGCAGCCAAGGCGGGGCCGACGCTGTTTTCCAGGAGCCCCGCGCGCAAAGCCGCATCAAGCCACCGGACGTCATCATCGGTGGCACGGCCAGCGGCCCACGCGGCAATAGCATTGCGCAGCACAGCACGGTATCGCTGGATGAGTTCTTCGAGCGAAGTGGGGGTTTCGCCTTCGAACAGGCGCGCGAGGTGGCCCAGCTCTTCACGCGGCGACTCGGGCTTGTCATGCAAGACGGCGCTCGTCGCGCCAAAGTAGGACCCGGGCGCGGCGATCTCGGCTTCGGTCGCCTTGATCTGCCGCGGGCGGTCTGGAATGCGCGGGTTGTCGCGCTTGGTGACAATTTCGGCAAACGCCGGAAGTTTTTCACGGGAATAGGTATCGAGGCGATGCCAGCGCGGCGAGTCGTTTTCGAGCACGCGGTAGCCATCGCCGATCGCACAGTTATCCAGCACCGTGCGGCACGAGGCGAGGCGCCCGCCCATCAAACGCACGCTGAGATACTTGTGCGTCTTGGGCAGGAGCGGTGAGCGCAAGGCGCCGTTCCAGCGGTCTGTATAGAGATTGGTGTGCAGACCCGCGGGCAGGATCGCCGTGAGCGCCTGCGCGCCTTCGGTGGCGATGGCCACGTCACCAGCGCGCGCCACTCCCGCTGCGTTGCGCAATCCGAGGCCGTCTTGCGACCAGGCGCTCCAATCGAGGTACGGCGTGAAGTGCTCGCGGTTGAACTGGGCGCGCTCCTGGCTTTCTTCGCGATACCGCGCGGCGAGTGCGCGCCACGTGGCCGCGAAGACCGCAGTGTCAGTGGGCCGCATCGCCAGCCAGGGAAACAAGGGATGATCAAAGCTCGTCTTACCGGTGGAAGACCTGAGTTCGAGCGAGGCGATCTGCGCGGTCCACGCGCCCGCGAGTTCGTTGCGTACGGCCCGCTTGCGCGCCGCGAGCTCAGCCGGAATCGCCGTGGGCGCGTCGATGGTGTGCGTCTGCGCGCGGGAGCTGTTCAGCACGCCGAACAGGCCATAGTAGTCCGCCGTGGGAATCGGGTCCAGCTTGTGATCGTGGCAGCGCGCGCAGGAAAGCGTGAGGCCCTGGAACGCTTTGCCGAGCGTATCGATCTGGTTGTCCACCACATCGAGCGAGATCTCGCGGAACTTGATGCAGTCATCGTGGCCGGCTTCGCCGAGGCGGAAGAAGGCCGTGGCGATCACAGATTCATTGAGGCCATTGGCGGGATGGAGGCGCGGCTTCTCCAGCAGATCGCCGGCGATGTGTTCGCGCACAAACTGGTTGTACGGTACGTCGGCGTTGAACGCGCGGATCAGGTAGTCGCGATAGCGCCACGCGCCGACGATCTCGTAGTTCCATTCATAGCCGCGCGTCTCGCCGTAACGCACCACGTCCATCCAATGCCGCGCCCAGTGTTCGCCGAAGTGCGGGGAGGCGATCAGGCGGTCCACGGCGCGGTCAAACGCGCCGGGCGCGCGGTCTTGCGTGAAGGCTTCGATCTCAGCCGGAGTGGTCGGCAGGCCCGTGAGGACGAAGCTGGCCCGGCGGATGACCGTGAGCGCTTCCGCAGGGCGCGCGGGCGCGAGACCCTTGGCGGCGAGCGCGGCGCGCAGAAAGCGGTCTACCGGATGCGGCGCGGAACCCGGCGGCGGCGTGGCGGGCTTGACGGGTTGGAAAGACCAGTGGGTCTTCGCCGCGCGGTCATACCACGCGGGCAGTCCGCCAGCCTCTGTTGGCTTGGCAGTGGAGGCGGGCCACTCCGCGCCTTGCTTGATCCACTGTTCGATGGCGGCGATCTCCGGCGCGCTGAGCTTTCCCGCGCCGGATGGCATCGGCGTGAGGCCAGGCTCATGACGTATGGCGCGTAGCAGCAGGCTGGACTCGGGCGAACCGGGCACTACGACCGCGCCGCGCTTGCCACCGTCGAACAACGCCGCACGCGAGTCCACGCGCAGGCCGCTGAATTGCTTGTCCGGCCCATGGCATGCGTAGCAGCGCTGCGCAAGCACGGGCCGCACGTGGCGCTCGAAGTGTTCCGCCGAGGGAGTCTGCGCCCACGCCGCAGCCGCGACGAGAAGGAATAGAATCGCCAATCGCACCAGTTCGATCATACTCTGCTCGGCTGCCGCGGCCCAAGTTCGAGCCCGCCCATCTAGTATCATCACGGATGCTCTATGTCTCGCTCGCGCGTTCTCGTCTGTGAATGCAAGCAGGAGGTCTCCTCCTTCAACCCCGTCCTCGGCCGCTACGAGGACTTCGCGATCTGCTCCGGCCCCGCTCTCCTCGACGTGCACCGCAAGGTCGGCACGGAGATGTGCGGCGCGCTCGAAGTCTTCGCCACGCATCCTGACATCGCAGTCGTACCGGGCTACTCGTCGCGCGCCATCACCTCTGGCGGTACGCTCGCTGACGGAGCCTGGCACAAAATGTCGGGCAAGTTCCTGGCGGCCGTGCGCGCGGCGGGCGCGGTGGACGGCGTGTACTTGTCGCTTCACGGCGCGCTCGCCTCCGAGACCGAGCATGACGCCGAGGGCTACCTCGTGGAAGAGACGCGCAAAATCGTCGGGCCGCGCGTGCCCATCGCCGTCTCGCTCGATCTGCACGGCATCGTGACGGACCGGATCCTCACCCACTGCGACATCCTCACGCTTTATCACACGTACCCGCACGTGGATTTCTATGAGACCGGCGAGCGCGCCGCGCGGCTCCTCGTGCGCCTGCTGGCGGGCGAGATCAATCCCATCATACTGCGCCTTGAGATCCCGGCCCTCGTGCGTGGCTATGAACTGATCACCGAGACCGGGTGCTGGGGTGAGTGCGTGCGCGATGCCATCGCGTTTGAGCGCAGCCCCGGCGGCCTCTCCGGCGGCATGTTCATCGGCAACCCGTTCACCGACGTGCCGGACCTGTGCTCGAACGTCTTCCTTGCCGCCGATGGCGAGTCGCAGTTGGCACGGGCGCGCGCCGAGGCCATCCGCATCGCCGAAAAGTTCTGGGCCATGCGCGAGCATCTGCAGCAGCCATTGACGCCGCTGGCGGAGAGCATCGCGTGCGCCGCCGCGGGCACCGGCCGCATCGTGCTGGTGGACGCCGCCGATGCCACGAGTTCGGGCGCGCCGGGCGACAGCAACGCGATCCTGCGCGCGATGGTGGAAAGCGGTCATAGGCGCACCGCCCTCATGCCTCTGGTGGACGCGCCCGCCGTGGAGCGCGCCTTTGCCGCCGGCGTGGGTGCGCGCATTCGTACGCCCATCGGCGGCGCGCTTGACCCCGCGCGGCACCGGCCCCTGGAGCTCGACGTCACGGTGCGTCTGCTCTCCGATGGCAGCTTTCGCAACGAGTCCCACGGCAGCACCTGGAACGGCGGCCGCACGGCGGTGCTGGAGTCCGGGCCGTTCACCATCGTCGTGACGTCGCGCGCGGTGAGTCTCTATGACCGCTCGCTGTTCCTTGCGCACGGCCAGAACCCGGCGTGGTTCGATAGCGTGGTGGTGAAGTCGCCGCACTGCCAGCCGCAGTTCTTCGCCGACGGCGCCGAGGCCTTGATCAACGTTGACGCGCCCGGCGCGACGAGCGCGAATCTCCATTCGCTGGGCCATCGCCGCTGCGCGCGTCCCATCTTCCCGCTCGATGAAGGCGTCGAGTTCACGCCGCATGTTAAGCTGTACGCTCGCCACCGGTCATGACGCCATGGCCATCGTCATTCTGCTCTGGTTTGCGCTGGCCATCAACTATCTCGATCGCCAGATTCCTTACGCCATCTTCGCGGCGCTGAAGACGGATCTTGGCTTCACCGACGCGCGGCTCGGGTTGATCGGTACCGTGTTCGCGTGGGTCTACACCCTGAGCATGCCCGTCGCCGGGCGCCTTGCCGACCTCGTCTCGCGCAAACGGCTCATCGTCGCGAGCCTCGTGCTGTTCAGCCTCTCGACGATCGCCTGCAGCCTCTCCGGCTCGGCCACGGTCTTTCTCCTCTGGCGCGTGGCCATCGCCGTGACCGAGGCGCTCTACTATCCGGCGGCGGTGGGCCTGATCGCCTCACTCCACACCGCGGCGCAGCGCTCGCGCGCGCTGGGCATTCACCAGTCCGCGCAGTTTGCGGGGCTCGTCGCGGGCGGCTGGTACGGCGGCTGGATGGCCGACACGTTTTCGTGGCGCGCGGGCTTCATCACCGCGGGCGGGCTGGGCCTCACATATGCCGCCGTGCTTGCCTGGCGCATTCCCGACGCGAGGCCCGCCGCGGCGGAAGCGGCCAGCACTCCCGCGCCGCTGGGCGCCGCACTCGCGGATCTCCTGCGCTCGCGTTGCTACCTCGCGCTGTCCGCCGCCTTCTACGCGTTTTGCTCGATGCTCTGGGTGTTCTACGCGTGGTATCCGTCGCACCTTTACGAGCGCTTTCACCTCAGCATGACCGAGAGCGGCTTCAACGCCACGATCTATGTCCAACTCGCCTGCGGGCTAGGAGTGCTGGCTGGCGGCGCGCTCGCCGACCGTCTCACGCGGGCGCATCCTCCCGCTCGACTCTCCATCGCCGCCGCCGGCATTCTGCTGAGCGCGCCGCTCGGCTACCTCACGTTCGCCGCCGACTCGCTGAGCCTTGCGCGGCTGTTCTCGGCGGGCTACGGCTTCACGGCGGGCTTCATGATCGCCAACATCTTTGCCTCGGCTTACGACGTCACCGCGCCGCGCAACTACGGCGTTTCGGCTGGTGTGCTGAACAGCGTGGGCGGCGTTGCGTCGGCCGTCATTATCTATCTCGCCGGAATGCTGAAAGCCACCATCGGATTCGCAGGGCTGTTGCAATGGGTGGCCGCCGGTTGCGTGGCCGCGGCGGTGATTCTGATGATCACCGCCCGCGGCCGCTACCGCCTTGAGCGCTGCCAATAACGCCCTTAAGGCCCCACGCGGTTCAGGAGGGTGGCCGCGAATCGCGGGCCCTCCGGCGTGGCGTTGCATCCTGTCTTGGTTCCTGCCTCTACGCGCGCAGACGCCGCGCGCATTGGCTCACGAACCGCAAAAAACATACACTGGACGGGCTATGCTTGCTCCTCTCGTTTTGCTTTTCGCCGCTGCCCACTATCGGGTGTACCCCGATCTCGAATACTCACACTCGGGCGCGGCGAGCCTCAAGCTCGACGTGCACATCCCTCAAGGGCCCGGACCGTTTCCCGCTGTGATCCTCGTGCATGGCGGCGGCTGGACGGCCGGCCACAAGACCGTCAACTTCGTCAAAGACCTGTTCCCGGTCCTCGACCAAACGGGCATGGCGTGGTTCACCATCGACTATCGCCTCGCGCCTCAGCATCCCTATCCAGCCGCGCTTGAAGATGTGGAAGCCGCCGTGGCGTGGGTGAAGGAGAACGCCAGGCAGTACAAAGTGAACCCGAAGCGCATCGCACTGATGGGCGAATCGGCCGGTGGGCATCTGGTGAACCTGGCCGGCGCGCGCAATCGTGTCGGCGTTGCGGCCGTGGTGTGCTTCTACGGACCGATCGGCATGCTTGTGTTTGCCCAGCAATTTGAGCCTCAGCCGCCCAACAAGAGTATGGCGGCTTTTTTGCCATCCGCGCTTGGGACGACGCGGCAAAGAAGATTCTCACCGACGCCTCACCGCATACCTGGCTGAACAAACGGACGCCGCCGCACCTGGTGATTCACGGCACCAAGGACGCGGGCGTACCTTATTCCGAGGCCGAACTCCACGTCAAGCTGTTCCGGGAGAGGCGTATCCCGGTGGATCTATACACCGTGCAAGACGGCGTACATGGCGTAATGAATTGGGAAAAAGACCCAAGCCACCACGGCTACAAGAAACACCTTATCGAATGGCTAAGCAGAACCCTTCGGTAATTCTCAGTAGAACGGTACGGCTACCTGGGTAATGGTGCCGGGTTGCAGGTCCTAGTACTTTGGGCGTAGACTGGCGATGGAAGCGGTAGTCACCATACGCAAAGATAAAGTCGATGGTGAACAGCATTTTTTTGGGGGAGAAGAAAAGCAAATGAAATTCAAATTGATCTTGGCCGTCGTTGCCTCATCGCTGTGTGCCTCTGCCGCAGCTATTACCAACGGTACGTTCGATAGCAACTGCACGGGCTGGACCGCCAGCAGTGTTGACTCCAACGGTGGCTGCCGCGCCACCGAGGGCAATCCGGACGGCATGTTCCTCATCAACAACTGAGGCGCCAGCGCCACGAATCCTTCAATCGAGCAATCCGTCACTGGCCTCTCAATCGGCCAGTCGTACCCGTTGCAGGGTGACTTCCGCAACTATTACCGCTGCTGCGGCGCGTTGTCGAACAACCCGAACGCCTTCGGCGTGGAAACCGATGGTGTGGTGCACCAGTTCGACGTGCCGCTCGGTAGTCCTACGTCCACCGTGTGGCAGCAGTTCTCGTTCTCGTTCATCTACGGCGGGAATTCACCGGTCCTGCGTTTGACGGCGGAGCGCAACGGCCTCGACGTGGATGTCGCCGTGGACAACATCCGGATCTCGGACGTGCCTCCGGGCGGCGACGTTCCCGAACCGAGCACGCTGGCGCGGGCCGGCGCCGGCCTGCTGGCCTTGGCGCTGCGCAGCAGCCGCCGCTCCTAATCAGCCATCGCGACGCCCTGCCAAGGGCAAACGGGGTCCGACCAAATGGCTGGACCCCGTTTGTGTTTTGGGGCTGCCCCCGCCTATCCTGTTGAGGATGATGCAACTCGGATTTGTCTCCGCCATCTTGCCGGACCTGCCCCTTGAGGACGTCCTGACGTTTGCCGCGCAGAGCGGGTATGCGTGCGTGGAAGTGATGTGCTGGCCCGTCGGCAAAGCAGAACGCCGCTATGCCGGCGTCACGCATATCGACGTGATGAACTTCAAGAAGGAGGATGCCGCGCGCGTGCAGGAGTCGACCGCCAAAACCGGCGTCAGCATCAGCGGGCTGGGCTACTACCCGAATCCGTTGACGCCCGACGGAGACGAGTCGCGGGCTTATGTGGATCACATCAAGCGCGTGATCCGCGCCTCTTCGATGCTGGGTATCGGCGTGATGAACACCTTCGTCGGGCGCGATTGGACAAAGACGGTGGACGAAAACTGGCCGCGCTTTAAGAAGATCTGGCCGGGGCTGATCAAGTACGCCGAGGATCAGGGCGTGCGCGTGGGCATTGAGAACTGTCCGATGTCGTTCACGCGCGATGAGTGGCCAGGCGGCAAGAACCTCGCGCACAGCCCCGCTATCTGGCGGCGGATGTTCGAAGAGATTCCCAGCCGCAACTTCGGGCTGAACTACGACCCGTCGCACATGGTGTTGCAGCACATGGACTACCTTCGCGCCATCCGCGAGTTTGCGCCCCGCTTCGTGCATGTGCACGCCAAGGACGCGCGGATCGACACCGACAAGTTGAATGACGTGGGCGTGTTTGCTTTCCCCAACCAGTTCCACACACCGAAGCTGCCCGGCCTGGGCGACGTGAAGTGGGGCAAGTTCTTCTCGGTGCTGGCCGACGCGGGCTACCGCGGGCCGGTGTGTGTGGAAGTGGAAGACCGGAGCTACGAGGGGTCGCTCGAGTTCCGCAAAGAGTCGCTCCGGCAAAGCCAGCGCTATTTGCGGCAGTTCTGGCCGGCAGTATAGGGAGCAGCGTGCCATGGCGAAGAACTTCAAGATCGGCATCGTGGGCGTGGGCTGGGTAGCCGGCGCGCACATTGAGACGTTTAAGAATGTGAAGGGGGCTGACGTAGCGGCGGTTTGCTCGCGGCGCAAGCTCGACCCGGCGGCACTGGAGCGGCAGTTCGGCATTCCGCTGCGGGTCTATCAGGACTACGGCGAGATGCTGCGCGACAACGAACTCGATGTCATAGACATCTGCGCGCCGCATCCGCAGCATCCGGCGCAGGCCATCGCCGCGGCCGAGGCGGGCAAGCACCTCATCGTTGAGAAACCGCTTTCGATTGACTGGGGGGACACGCGGGCCATGCAGGCGGCCATCAAGAAGGCCAAGGTGCAGGCGTGCGTTTGTTTTGAAATGCGCTTCAGCCGCTAGACTATGGCGATTCGCGCCGCCATCTCAAATGGCACGATCGGCCAGGTTTATTACGGCGAAGTGGACTACCTCCACGGCATCGGGCCCTGGTATGGACAGTATGCTTGGAACATCAAAAAAGCGATGGGCGGCAGCAGCCTGCTGACGGCCGGATGCCACGCGATGGATCTGCTGCTGGACTACATGGGCGGCGAAGTGGAAGAAGTAATGAGCTACCAGACTTCGTCGCAAAGCAAGTATTTCAAGCCCTACGAGTACCCCACCACGTCGGTGTCGATCCTGAAGTTTAAAGACGGGCGCATCGGCAAGGTCGCATCGGTCACCGATTGCCTGCAGCCCTACTACTTCCACATGCATCTGGTGGGCAGCAACGGCAGCGTGCTCGATGACAAGTTCACCAGCTTGAAGTGGGCGGGTCTCGGCAAAGACCGCTGGAGCATGTTGGGCGTGCCCGTGGTGGATTCGGGCGACGTGAGCGATCATCCCTACCAGCCGCAGTTCCAGGCGTTTGTGGACGCTTTGAAAGCAAAGAAGCCCACGCCGCTCACCGATTTCGCCACGGCGTTTGAAACGCACCGGGTGGTGTTCGCAGCGGACTGTTCGGCAGCCGAGGGCCGACCGGTGAAAATCGCCGAGATGAAGTAGAGGGCGGCGCGCGGGGCGCCTTCATTCATACTGGAGGGAGCTATCTAAAAAAAGAATGAAGCAACCCACTTATCTGTCGCGTACGCTCGGTGACATGTTCGGGTCGGGCGTCCGGCAATGCGGCCTCGAATACTACATGTCGGGCGCGGTGCGGCTGGACCTGGAAGGCGAGGAAGAGATTCACGCCACCGTGCAAGGCGCGCGTGACTATAGTGTGGCATTGCGCGCCAACGGGGGCACCCTGGTGGTGAACTGCACGTGTCAGTTCTTCCAGGACAACGCGCCTTGCAAGCGCATCTGGGCGGCGCTGATTGCCGCGGAACGGAAGATGCTTTTGGGCGGGGGCGTCCGCGAGTTTCTGGTTATGGAAGAGGATCTCGAAGACGAAGACTTCGATGTGTTCCAGCCGCCGAAGCATACCCCCAAACCCATGCCGCGCGGTGGTCCGCCTCCGCCTCCGTCCATTCCATGGCGCACGCAGCTTGCGACCATTCTCAACCGGCCGATGGTGAGCCTGCCTCGTTACGCGGAGGAAGCCTGGCTACCAGGGCGCGAGATTCTGTGGGTCATCGACGGACCGATGTCGCAAACCAAACGCATGCTGAGCATGGAGCTCTACACGCGTGATCACAAGCAAAACGGCGAGTGGGGTAAAGCGAAGCCACTGCGCTTTCAACGCAGCCTGATCGACCAGATTCCGGAGCCGGCGGACCGCGCCGTGCTGGCGCAACTGGCGGGATCGCGCTATGGCGACCGCTGGTCTGTCGATCACGAATATCATCATTACGGTTCGGGTTCGGGCGTGTTTCTGGTGGACGGACGCATGGCTCTTCAGGTACTGCCGCAACTGCCCGCCACGGGACGGCTCCGCATGTGGAAGGAGTCGGCTAAGCCGGAGTATTGGCGGCCCGTCGAGTGGGATCCGGAGGAGGAACCCTGGCGTCTGCATGTATCGTTGTTTCCCGATACGCGCGGTTCCGGCTGAGAATTGAGAGGCGAGTTTCGCCGCCCTGGGAATACTTTGAGCCTCTCCGACGCGGAATTACTCTTGCCGGGCGGGCTGCTTTTCACGGTGTCGCATGCCGCGCGGCTCGATCCGTCGGCTCCGCTCGATTGGGTGGACGCGCTGCGGCGTGGGCCGGTGGCCGTGCCGGACGGCGAACATGAGGAGCTCTTTCTTTCCTTGATGGCGCTGCCGAACTCGCCGCGCGTGGAAGCCCCCGATTCATTGCAGTTTGAGCGGGTGGCCGTGGCGCCGCAACCGCACGCGTGGATTGCGCGCGACACCGGCGGCTACACGCCCGCCGAGCGGCTCTTTGTACAATTGCCGTTTGACTATGCGGGAGTGGTGGTGCCGTTCGGCGGGGCGGCCGCCCCGCTGATCCCGAAAGAGCAGCGCCGCATGATTGTGCGCGATGTGGCCGCCGAAGAACAGGCCACGATGCGCTTATCGGCTGCGGGCATGAAGCCGCAGCAGCGCGACTACTGGCACAAAGAGCCGGGCTGGACCATGCCGGTTGCCAAGCTGCTGAAAGTTGTCCGCGAACTTGTCTCCGAAGGCTGGACGGTGGAAGCCGAAGGCAAGTTGGTTCGCTCGAACGGCAAGTTCAATATCGAAGTTGTCAGCGGCATCGACTGGTTCGACCTGCAGGGCGGCATCGACTTCGGCGGCGGCGCCACCGCGGCCTTGCCTGAGTTGCTACGCGCGGCGCGGCGCGGCGAGTCGATGGTGCGCCTGGATGACGGTACCTACGGCATACTGCCCGAGGACTGGTTGCGGCGCTTTGGCACGGTGCTGCATATGGGCGAGCAGCAGGGCGAGCAAATGCGCTTCAAGCGCAGCCAGGCCGGGCTCCTCGACGCACTGCTGGCCTCGCAGCCCGAGATCCGCTTTGACGAGCAGTTCAGCCGCATGCGCCAGCAACTGCAGCACTTCCACGGCATCACGCCCGCGCCGCAGCCGGCCGGGTTTGTGGGCCAGTTGCGCGGGTATCAGCTGGCAGGTTTGGGCTGGCTGGAATTTCTGCGCGAGTTCGGATTGGGCGGATGCCTCGCCGACGACATGGGCGTGGGCAAGACAGCACAGGTGCTTGCGCTGCTTGAGACGCGGCGCGCGGCCAAGGCGAAGGGGCCGTCGCTGGTGGTGGTGCCGAAGTCGCTGGTGTTCAACTAGCAGCAGGAAGCGGCGCGCTTCACGCCCAAGCTGCGCGTGCTGGAGTACGCGGGCGCCGGGCGCAGCCGCGACGAGTTCGCCGGGCATGACGTGATTCTCACCACCTATGGCACGCTGCGGCGCGACGTGATTGAGTTCCAGAATATTGAGTTCGACTACGTGGTGCTGGACGAAGCCACGGCCATCAAGAACGCCTCCAGCGAGTCGGCTAAGGCCGTGCGGCTGCTGAAGGCCTGCCACCGTCTGGCGATGAGCGGCACGCCGGTGGAGAATCATCTGGGTGAGCTGTGGAGTTTGTTTGAGTTCCTGAACCCCGGCATGATGGGCGCTTCCACCGTGATGCAGCTCGCCGGCGCCTCGCTGCGCAACCCGAGCGAAGATACGCGAAAGATCCTGGCCCAGGCGCTGCGGCCCTACATTTTGCGGCGCACCAAGGAACAGGTAGCCAGCGAACTGCCGGCCAAAGTGGAGCAGACACTTTACTGCGAACTGGAGCCCCAGCAGCGCCGGATGTACCAGGATCTGCTCGATCACTATCGTGGCAAGCTGCTGGGCAAGATCGACAAGGACGGCATCGGCAAGTCGAAGGTGCAGGTGCTGGAGGCGCTGCTGCGCTTGCGTCAGGCCGCATGCTATCCGGGACTCATCGACAAAAACGCGGCGCCAACGCGCCGAGCGCGAAGCTGGAGATCTTGCGAATGCAACTCGGTGAGGTTCTGGCCGAGGGGCACAAAGCCCTAGTGTTTTCGCAGTTCACCAGTTTCCTCGCGCTGCTGCGCCAGCAACTCGATGAAGACGGCATCCGTTATGCGTACCTTGACGGCGACACGCGCGACCGTCAGGGGGCAGTGCAGGAGTTCCAGGAAGACGAGTCGTGCAAGCTGTTTCTGATCAGCTTGAAGGCGGGCGGCTTGGGCTTGAATCTCACCTCCGCCGAGTATGTGTTCCTGCTGGACCCTTGGTGGAACCCGGCGGTAGAAGCGCAGGCGATTGACCGTGCACACCGCATCGGGCAGACGCGCCGCGTGTTCGCCTACTGCCTGATTGCACGCGACACTGTGGAGGAGAAAGTGCTCAAGCTCCAGGAGACCAAGCGCGACCTGGCGGACGCCATTATCAACGCCGACAACAGCCTGGTGCGCGGGTTGAAGCGCGAAGATGTGGAAATGCTGCTTTCCTGAGGCTTCACTGCGGCTGCCGTAGTGCTTGCAGACGCCGGCGGGCTTCGCTCGAGTCGGGCTGATGACGGATCGCCTGGCGGTACGCGGCTTCGGCTTCGGCGCGGCGGCCCTGTGCTTCGAAGGTAACGCCGAGATTGATCCACGTGAGCGGATGATCGGGGTTGGCGGTGCGGGCACGTTGCAACAGATCGAGAGCCGGCGCGTAGCGGCCGTGGGCGGCGTGGTGCACGGCGAGCGCGTTGAGGGCGGAGAGATTCCGGGGCTCGGCCAGCAAGGCCCGTTGCAAAAAGGCGACCGCTTCGTTCTGCTCGCCAGCACGCAGCAGCGCTACGGCGAGGGCGGTCATGGCCGTGGGTGACTGCGGTTCGAGTGCGAGCCAGCGCCGGTGGTCCGGCGGGGTGGCGCGGCCGAGGTCAGCCAGGTGGCGGAGGCGCGCGAGTTCGAGCAACGCTGCTGGGGCAGGGAAGAAGAAGGGCGTCAAATCAACGGGCGCGAAGGTGTGGTCCTCCCGGGTGGGCTCGTTGAATACCGGTCGCCGGCTGATGCGATGGTCTGTCATGTGCACATGGATCGCGTCTTCGGTGCGGCGCTTGGGCAAATGGCAGCCGGCGCAGTTGGACGGCTCGCGCGAGTGTGGCGTGGAGTGGCACCCGGCGCAGGACTGCTTCCTGACTTGCGCGGTGTGCGGGTCGTGACAGGTGGTGCACGTGCGCGCGCCGGGCGGGCTTTGCGTGAAGCAGCGCGACTGCAACAGGCGATAGCCTGCGTGATTCAGTTCAAACCGCCCGGCGCCATCGGCCCGGTCGAAGAAGGCCTTGTAGTCGGCGAGCGCTTCTCCGGGACGGAAGCAAAACGCGGCGCGACCGGGCAGCCGGAGCGAATCGGGAAAGCCCCGCGAGGCGGTTTCGAGGTGACACTGCAAGCACACATCGAGCGCGCGCTGGGGCGGGAGACGCTTGGGATTCACGATGTTGCCGCGCGACGGTTTCGCTGCGTGCGCCGCGCCGTCACCATGGCAGCGTGCGCAGTCGATGGGCGCGGGCTGGCGCCCGGCAGAGTGGCAGAAAAGGCAGGCCTCACCCACCTCGCGGCGGAAGTCCAGATGGGCCGCGCGATCGTAGCCAGGCGACATGGCCCAGCCATCGAGTGCGTACTTGCTCACTGGCAACTGCACCAGGCGCCCCTCCGACGAGCGGTGCACGTAAGTGACCGCGTGGTTGCCGGAGCCGATGGCGAAGCCGATCCGCTTTTCGACCACATTCACTTCCACGCCTTGCGCGTCGATCTGATGGCGGCGCATGAGGCTGCCCGAGATCCGGTAGTGGCGGTTCGACCCCCGGTGATGGAACGCCGCGGTGTCGCGCACGGGCGCAAGCGAGATCGAGCGGCCCATGCCTGTGCGGGCAAAGGCCGCCGCGATCTCAAGATGGCAGAGCGTGCAGGCGGCGCTCGCGTCAGAACTGAATGCGAGTGTCAACCATAAAGCTGCGTTCATTCCGGGAGGACGTGATGCGCCCGAACGTGGCCGGCTGCTGGAAGTTGACGCCAACGCCGTTCCACTGCGTGTACCGCACCCGATTGTTTGGACACACCTTTGTTCATGCTGCAATCGCTTGAAAGTACTCGCGGCGGGCTTGGGCTGGGGAGCGGTACCCCAATTTTCCAACCAGCCACTGCTGG
>VFZP01000020.1 GCA_016871115.1 Acidobacteriota bacterium | reverse complement strand
CTTGGCTGGCAAAGCATAAGCGCTTTCACATGCACTTCACGCCGACCAGTAGCTCGTGGCTGAATATGGTGGAGCGGTTCTTTGCCGACCTCACCAACGGATGCATCCGTGACGGAAGCTTTCAGAGCGTCCGCGAACTGATTGACGCCATCGAGGAATTTCTGGCCGTTCGCGCCGAGGCCCCGACGCCATCTAAATGGAAAGCCAACGGCGAAGACATCCTCCGAAAGATCACCAGGGCGCGGGAATCCCTGGCTGCCGCTATTGCAGGCTAATTCCATTACAAAACACTAGCTTGCATTGGCCCACGGCGCAGACCTCCGTTCCAGCTCCGCATTCCCTGCAGAAGGGCGGATCCGAGGACCGCCGCCAGGATCATCCCCACGAACAACTTTTCGATTGCGAGCGATTGTCCGGCCACCCAGATCATTCCTCCCAGGCCCGATGGCTGCCCCACCATCTCCACGGAAACCACCATCACCAGCGCCATGCCAAGCGCGAGGCGCAAACCGGCGAACACCGAAGGGAGGCACGAGGGAATCAGAACGGCGCGCATCAACGCCCAACCGTGAGCGCCGCTGCAGCGGGCCAGTTCAATGAATTCGCGCCTGACTCCGGCCACCGCGTCCATTCCATGCAGCGCCGCGATGGTGAAGCAGGCAAGCACCGCGGGCACTGCGCGGCTGACCTCGCCGATGCCGGCGGCAAAGCCGGCCGCGCTGCCTGCCGCGAACGCTACCGCCACTCGCAGCAGGGTCGTGCCCACGCCATAGGCGAGCTCGCCGCTCTGCAACAGCGCCCAGAAGGCGGCGGGCAAGCGAGAAGGCGCCGGAGCGGCCCAGGGGCTGATGATTCCGGCGCGCGCGAGCGCTTCCCAGAGCGCGAGGGCCGCGAATGCCCAGAGCAGGACGCGGCCCTTCATGCGGCGCCCACTTCTTTCAGCAGCGATTCGTCAATGAGCGAAGCTATGGGCGGCAACGCATCTACATATTTTTTGCGCAGCGCCCACTGAGCGAACATCTCAATCCCCTTGGGATTGAGGGCGCCATCGAGATGCGAGTAATCCCGGCACGCTCTGCGCGCGGTGTCCGGATCGATGCCACTCTTCCGCGCCAGCATTGCGAACAACTCCGGCGTCTCTCAGACCGCGAATGCCTTCAAGCCGCGCAGATACGTGCGCAAGAAACGAACGCCCGCTGCACGCCCGGCCGTCCGCAAGCGAGGTCCGAAAACGACAAAGGTAACAGTAAGCCCTGCCTGAGCGCGCGACAGACCGGGGTAGACGGCGATCCCCTCCGGCATTCGCACTCCCTCGAGCGAGCCGACGCTCACCACACCGTCCAACCGGCCCGCCGCCAGCGCCACCATGGACTCAGCCTGCCAGAGCGCCACGCCGCGCACGTCATTGCGATTGAGGCCAGCGGATTCGAGGATCATGTCCAACGCAAATTCGCTCAGACTTCCGGCGGTGGTGAAGGCTAATTGTTTGCCGCGGAGCTCGCTCAGGTCCTTCAACCCGCTGGGAACGAGGCGATACGCCCGGCGATTTCCCCGGTCATCCGGCAGGTGGATGAAATATATTCGCGCCCGCACACCACGCGCAGTGCCGCGCCGCGGCTCACGGCGCTGAGCAGTGCCGGCGACATGGACATGAACCCGGCGTCAAGCCGGCCGGCCGCCATCAATTGCGCCTGGTTGCCTGCGAACTGAACTTCCTCGGGCTCCACAACCAGGCCTTCATCGCGAAAGTAGGCGCGCTCAAGCGCGAGATAGAACGGCGCCATGGTGAGCACGATCGGCACACCCACGCGAATAGGCGGCGGCGGCGAGTCGCTGCGCGAGCCGCCACAGTTCGCCAGCAGAGTGGCCGACGCCACTCCGGAACAGTATTCCCTTCTGGTGAATTCCGTTCCACTCGATCTCCGGTGGGGCCAGTGCCGGTTCCAGCGCCCAAGAGCCGCAACGGGTGCGCTTTGCCGGTGTAAGTTAAGTGAGGCTCGGCGATCTCGGCTCGCAGTCCGCCGGTGAAGGCCCAGAGACGCGCCGACAGATGGCCGCCATGGAGGAGTTTCAATTCGGCCAGAAAATGTTCCCGGACCGCCTCAGCCGAGACGAGCCCCAGACGCGGGCTGATGCGCAGCAACATCTGTGTCTGATCGCGCCCTTCGGTTTCGGCCAACTGATAGTCGCCAGGCACTCCACCGAACCGCACCGGCAGAGAGTGTTCGAGAATCCGCAGCAGATCCTTGGCTTCGAGCGTCACCGCCTGACCGGTGACTTTGCCATAACTGAAGATGTCGCGCGCCTGCATGGACAAGCCAATCCGCCCATGCTCGCAATCGCAATCCACCGGTTCGACGGTTGCTCCATCGTCCACCTCCACGTTGATCAGAATGCGCGGGCTGCCGGGAGCGAGGCCGGAACCATAGGGCGAATCGAAGGCGGCGCCCGGCGGCGGTGCGCCACCATCAACAGCGCGTCTTCGAACAGATGCAAGCGGTTGCCGGAGCGCATGTTGCTGCAGCCGTAGCCGATCGTGCCGAACTCGGCGGAGTGATCTTGCGACAGAACCTCGGCCCCGACGCTCTCCATCACCGCGCGTTTGGCATCGCTGATCGGCTCGCCGGAAACCGCCATGACGGTGCCGGCGATGTCCAGGCCCTTATCGCGCGCGGCGGCGGCCACGCGGGTGGCAGGGCTGAAGGAGGCGCGCAGGTATGGCGCTGTTCCTTTTGCCTTCAGGCCGGCCAGGTATTGAGCGGCCGGCGTGAAGTCATTGGCGGGAAGGAATTCGGGTTGGGGAATCGGTGTGCCGAGGAGCCGCGTCTGCGCCACCATTTAGCGCGTCATGACACGGTAGTGCGCGGCTTGCCCGCCGGTGCCGAGCGCGAACCACTTCGAAAAGGGCATGCCGGCCGGCGCCACGCAATCAGACAGCGGATGGGCCAGATGGAAGGAAGCACCGACGACACCAGCACGCGCGGCCGGTTGAACATGCCCCACTCGCGCGCGTTCAGGATTTCGTACGCCTCGCGGTAGCGCAGGAAACCGGTGCCGATCATCGTTGTGAATCGCTTCCCGGTGGAACCGCTGGTGGAGTGCTCCACGCGTCCGCGGCCAGCCGGATTCACCCAATCAGCCGGCGAGGAAGGAATCTCGGGGCCGCTCCGCACGATGGGTTGGCGTCCCCTGAACTCGTCGTGGGTCACGCAGACACCCGCTTCGAGCAGCCGCGTGAGTGTTGGGCGCAAGCCGTCGCGCTGAACGCCGGCGGCGAGGTCGGCATAGGAAGCGCCCGCTACGCGAAAAATCTCGGCTTAGAAATGGCCCGGCTGCTGCTCAAGAACATGGCGCGCCAGGGCCAGGAACGTTTCATTACGCCGCGCCAATTGCAGCTCGACGGCCTGGATCGGGTTCGAGGAGACCGGCGAACGCTGATACTCAGCCAGCCCTCGCGCCATGCGGGCATAGTAGGCCACCTCAGCCAGCATGGCCGCCGGTGTGCGCGCCGAGCACCGCATGCACCTGGCGCTTGATCTTCAGAAAGGCATCGGTGAGTGTGACGCCGAACGGCCGTGGATACGGCAGGTCCACTGCGATTTCCCCGCGCACCGTAGCGGGCCGGCCGCCCAGCACCAAGATGCGCTGGCTGAGGAAGACCGCCTCTTCCACTTCGTGCGTGACAAAAATGACCGTCACTCGCGTGCGGTCCCACAACGCCAGCAACTCCTCCTGAAGGCTGGCACGGCGTGCGGTGTCCACTGACGAAAATGGCTCGTCCATCAGCAGCAACGCGGGTTCGCCCAGGAAGGCGCGCGCGAGGGCGACGCGTTGCTTCATGCCGGCCGACAACTGGTGCGGCCACGCATTTTCAAAGCCGGCGAGTCCGAGTCGCTCAAGCATCTGCGCGGCACGCGCCTCGCGGCCAGTCTTGCCCACGCCGGCTATTTCCAGAGTGAATGCGGCGTTCCGCAGCACAGTCATCCACGGAAAGACGTTGCGCTCCTGCGCCACCCATGCCACCCGACCCGGCGGGCGCACCACGCTACCGCCGTCTGGCGCCCGCATGCCGCCAAGCACACGCAACAGGGTTGTCTTGCCGACGCCGCTGGGACCAACGATAGTGAGGAATTCGCCCGCCGAAAGCTGGAGATGAAGGGGGCCGAAGACCGGACCGAATTCCGATGTTGCCGCGATACCCGCGCCCACTACAACGGCCGCGCCCTCTCGTTTGGGCGAGGAGTTGGCGCTGGAGGGCACGGTGGCAGTTTCGGCAACACTACTCAAACGCAATCCTCCGGCGGGTCACGATACAGCCTGATCACTGCGGCCTGACGGCCAGCAACATTTGATTCGGCAGTTGTAGCGGGAGAAACCACAACGCGCAATAGGGGTTCCGCCAGTATCGGAACAGAAACGTACGCTAAGCCGCAACGCCAGGCTCATCAACGGGTTGCGAGGTTCCTGCAAAAGTCCTCGCAGAACCTCCTGCTTTTGCGGCGAAGTTTTGCAACGCGAAAACCACAGCACATTCAACAGGCGCACAGCTTCGCACAACTTGAGATTTTTGTGAACGTGAGATTTCAGCTCAGCTCTTTAGCGTACGCTCCTGCCTGCTCCGTTGCTTGAGTCAGGCCACCGTCTGCACAAAGCGCGAACGCGGAAGATGGTGGAAGGCCAGGGTGGGAGCCGGAGCGCGATAGCCGTCAAGCTGATAGCATTTAAATTCATGCATCGCCGCGCTTTTCTTGCCTCACTCGCTGCTGGGTCGACTTACGCTTCCGCTGCCGATCGTCCAAACGTGTTGTTCATCGCCGCCGACGACATGAATAACAACCTCGGCTGCTACGGCCATCCGATCGTCAAGACGCCGAATCTCGACCGGCTGGCCGCAGCCGGCGTGCGCTTCGACCGCGCCTATTGCCAGTTCCCGTTGTGCGGCCCCAGCCGCTGCTCGCTGCTGACCGGGCTGCGGCCGGACACGACGAAGATTCTTGAAAACAACATCGCGCCGCGCGACACGATGCCTGACGTGGTGACGCTCCCGCAGCTATTTCGCACGAACGGTTGGCGCAGCGTGCGGGCCGGAAAGATGTATCACATGGACGTGCCGGGCTCGGTGGGTACGAACAAGTGGGACGATCCGCCGTCGTGGGACGTCGCCTTGAGCCCGCCGGGTGCTGAGCAGCACACGCAGGGCGAGCGCGGCAACGTCATCACGGCGCGGCCCAACGGCTGGCAGTGGGTGGCGTTTCCGGGTGAGGGGAAAGATCAGGCCGACGAGGGCGCGACGGCGCTAGCGCTTGAGGCAATCGGCAAGGGCACGCCCGCGCAGCCGTGGTTTATCGGGCTCGGATACTTGCGGCCACACCTGCCGCACGTCGCACCCGCGCGCTTTTTCGATCAGTATCCGCTCAGCAAAATCCCCGAGCCCTTCAACCCCGCGGGCGACCGCGACGATATTCCGCGGGCGAGCGAACTGGCAATCAACACACGCGCCAACGACATGGGCATGACCACCGGCAAGGAGAAGCGCGAGGCCATCCGCGCCTACTACGCATCGATCTCCTACATGGACTGGCAAGTGGGGCGCGTGCTGGAGGCGCTGGAGACGAGCGGCGCGGCCAGCCGCACGCTGGTGGTGTTCTGGGGCGATCATGGCTGGCATCTCGGCGAGCATCACCGCTGGCACAAGCGGAGCCTGTTTGAGGAATCGGCCCGCGCGCCGCTGATCCTGCGCGCGCCGGGGCGCCGCGGCAATGGCAAGGCGTCAAAGTCGCTGGTGGAGTTTGTCGACATCTATCCGACCCTCGCCGAGCTGGCCGGGCTGCGCGGGCCGGAGACGCTCGAAGGCCAGAGCCTGACGCCGCTCCTCGACAACCCTTCGCGGCCGGGGAAGCGCGCCGCGTTCACGCAAATGTACGGGCCGAAGGATGTGGTGGGCCGCGCCGTGGTGAATGAGCGCTACCGCTATATTTGCTGGACCGGAACGCATCCGGGCGAGGAGTTGTACGACCACCGCAAGGACCCGCGCGAGTTCACCAACCTGGCGGCAGTGCCTGCGCAGGCCGGGGTTTTGAAGACCATGCGGGATACTCTCGACGCCGGGTGGAAGGCCTCGCGGGCGGCGTGGTAGTGAGGCTGCGAATTTAGAACTCGTCCTCGTCCGCTTCGCGGCGCGCATTGGGCCAGATCATTCGCTTTGCTCTATTCTAGCGGTGGAAGTTTGGTATGACTCTACTCCAAATCCCCGACGACCAAGCTGCGGCATTGAAGGCCCGGGCCGCCGAGCAAGGGCTCACCCTCGCTGACTGGTTGAAGAAGCTCGCCGGCATGGATGCGATGCCGTCCAAGAGCGAAGGCAAGTACCGTCTAGTGGACTTGATAGCTCGGTGCGATGCCACTGCTCCCATCTCCGATGAGGATCGGGAGTGGCTCGATTCTCCGAGGGCCGGCCGGGAAGCGCTCTAAGTGAAACGGGGCGATGTCTACCATGTGGACCTAAGCCCGACCGCAGGCCGCGAATAAGCGGGCGCCCGGTATCTGTTGATCGTCTCGCCTGTCGAGTTCAATGCGTTGGGAACCCATTTGGTGTGATCAAACCACCACGTTGAGGAACGCCAGCAGCACAACCGCGGTCAAGGCTGTGGCGGCGCCGCCGGCCGCAGATACTCCGCCATCGCCGCCTGACCGCCGTGCTCGGCCCAGCCGAGGGGCGTGGCGTGGAACTCGAGATCTTGGGTATCGGGGCGAGCGCCGGCGGCAATGAGGATGCGCGCTACGTCGAGGTGGCCGCGAGAGCGGCTTGGTGAAGCGGCGTATAGTGGCTGTGAAGGCCGTCGGGGTTGAAGCGGTTGGGCTCTTCGCCAGCATCGAGCAGGAACTGCACCACCGCGGCGTGGCCATTTTGGACGGCGAGAGCGAGGGCGCGGTGGCGCGTTTCAGCGTCCGCGGCGGGTAACATGCGCGCTGCCGCTTCCAGGTGCCCAAGGCCCGCGGCTTTGTCGAGGCGATCGACCTTCGCACCGCGGCAGACAAGAGCAGCAGCGGTGTCGAGATAGCCGAAGGCGAGGGCGGTGGAGAGCGGGCAAGCCCATTTGCCGGAGCCCGGGACGGCTTCAACGGACGCGCCGAAATCGATGAGCAACTCCGCGACGGCGGACTGCAGACCCGCCTGGGCGGGGTGGCAGCTTGAGACCAGCAGCGGCATGGGCGCGTGCGGGGCGCCGTAAAGATCGGCGAGCGCGTCGGGTTCGGCACCGCGTTCGAGGAGGAGGCGGGTGAGTTCGACGAGGCTCGGCGGGGCTTTTTGACGGCAGCCTTCGAGTCCGTTCGAAGCCACGTAATGCAAGAGCGTGCCGCGGTGGGACCGGCGTGAACGGGCGTGGACGAGCGAGGGGTCTTCGTCAAGGAGACGGCGCAGCGTGGCTTGGCCACTGGCGATGAGCGCTTGGACAGCCGCTTCGAAGCGATGCACGGCAGGATCCTGGAGAGACTCCACGTAGGCGACGAGTGCCGCCCAGTCTTCGCAGCCGTAGTGGCGGGCGACCTGGAGATGGCCGGCTGTCGCGGCTTGCTCTTCGTAAGCAGCGATCGGCGCGTCGTGGGAGACGAGCGGTGTCACCGCTAGTTGACGTAGAGGAAGGCGTTGAGGTTCAACACTGCCAGCGCGAATTCCGACAGCGGGTGCGTGGCCAGGAACTTAACGCCCAGCGCGCGCTCCTTCACCGTGGCGGCACGGCCGGCAGCGAGCTTATACGCGAGATCCACTTGCTCAGCCGGCGTGCGCGCGTCGCGGTCGAGCCGCGCGGCGAACGAATTGGCCAGATCGTTGGCAAACGGACCGTTCATCAGTTCAAGCGCCTGCGGAGCATGCGTCGAAGACTCGCGGCGCGCGCACGACGTTTGCAAGTCCGGCGCATCGAACACTTCCATAATCGGCAGCCGCAGGTTGCGCTTGTGCAGCAGGTAGAGACTGCGGCGGTCATGCTCACTCACATCCTTGGTGACGGCCCATTGCGCGGGCTTGTAGAGAAGCCCGACAAGTTCCGAGTCCACCGGAACGATCACGCTGGGACCGCCGGCCTTGGCATTCAACCGCCCGGCGACGGCGAGCATCGCATCGCGGATCTGCTCGGCATCGAGACGGCGCCGCGAGTACTTCCACAGCAGCGCGTTCTCCGGATCCACCTCGCTGCCGGCCGCGGCCATCGCATCGTTGGTGGACGACTGGCGATAGGTCTCGCTTATCATGATCAGCTTGTGCATGGGCTTGACGCGCCAGCCGCCATCCACGAGTTGGTTGGCCAGCCAATCGAGCAGTTGCGGATGCGAGGGACGTCCACCCATACGGCCAAAGTCATTCGGAGTGACCACGATGCCGCGCCCAAAATGATAAGCCCAGAGGCGATTGGCGAGTACGCGCGCGGTAAGAGGATGGCTGGGCGAAGTGATCCACTCGGCGAGTTTGGTGCGCGGGTTCTTCAGGTCCGCCGGCCACTCAGCCGCGCCGCCGTCAGGCAGCAGCACCCCCAGCGGACGCATGCCGACGCGCGCGCCTTTGTTTTGATAGTCGCCGCGGGCCAGCACGTGCACGGGCGACGCCTTGCTGAAATCGTTGCCCACGGAGAAGACAGCGGGCGGGGGCTCCGGCGGAGTTTCTTCGAGGTCGCGAATGCGGGCAAGCACCCGGCCTTTCTCTTCGCCGTCAACAACCTTTTTCATCTGCCCGCGCAGTTCCTTCAACTTCGCGTCATGCTCCTTCTTGGCCGCTTCCCACGCCGAGCGCTGCTCGAGCGAGCCGAGGTCCAGGTCTTTTTCCCAGACGGGCGCAAAGAATGCCTGCATGCGGTAGTAGTCGGTATGGCGGATGGGATCGAACTTGTGATCGTGGCAGCGGGCGCAGCCCAGCGTGACGCCAAGGAACGCCGCGCCGACGATGTTGGTCATCTCCGTCATCACTTCGTTGCGGCTGGAGGCCACTTCCTGGTTACCCGCGTTCTTGCGGAGCGCGCCGAGGCGCTGGAAGCCCGCGGCCGTGCGGAGTTCTTGATTTGTGTTGCCGATCTCATCGCCGGCCAACTGTTCGCGGAGGAACTGGTCGTACGGGCGGTCTTCGGCAAAGGCTTTGATGACGTAGTCGCGGAAACGCCAGGCGTCAGGACGGTGGGTATCGTATTCAAAACCGTCGGTCTCGGCAAAACGAACGACGTCGAGCCAGTGCTGTGCCCAACGTTCGGCGTAGGCGGGCGAGGCGAGGAGCCGGTCAAGGAGATCTTCGTAAGCCTTGGGCGAACGGTTGCGCACGAACGCATCCACGTCGGCAGGAGAAGGCGGCAGGCCAGTGAGATCGAAATGGACGCGGCGGATGAGGGTGGCCTTGTCGGCAAGCGGGGCCTGGCGCAGGGACTTGCCAGCGAGTTTGGCGCGCACGAACGCATCGATAGGATGCTGGGCCGGGGGCCTTAGGGCAGGCGGCTGGACGGCGGCGCGGGGCTGAAAAGCCCAGTGGCGGCGCTCAACGGAGGTATATTTTTCAGCCGGCGAGGCGCCTTCGAAAGCCACTAAAACCACAGCAAGCAAGGGGAAAACGAGGGTGGCAGGACGCACAACTCGATTGTAGTATATAGCGATTCCGCGGCGCGATGGCGGCTCTGGCGTGGTGGCCGCGTAGTACGAAGGTCCGTCAGGACAAAGCGCGGGTCCATTTAGGGACTCCTGCTGATTCGCCTCAACGCCTCCTGCCCGTAGAATTCAAAGTAAGCATGCCGTCAAAATTGCCAAAAGCGTTCTATAACGAGACCGAAGCGGCTCGCGCGTTGAGTGTATCGCCGCAGGAGTTCCGCTACCTGTTGCGCCAGCACCTGGGCTCCAGCGAGGCCGAAACGGACAACTCACCGCAGACTACATATCATGCCAGCGACGTCCTGCTATTGAAGATGTTTGTTGCCGGACGTCTCCCTGTGCCGCCTCCGTCCCCTGTGCCTGTACCGGTGGCCGCGGAAGCGGAGACGGCTTCAAGCAACGCGGGTAATACAGTGGCGATGGTGGAGCCAATGCTGGAGCCGCAGGGCACGCTGTAGCAGATTGAGATCAGCCCTTGAACTCTTCGCGGATCGCCGCCGTGTGGCGCTTGCTGACGATAAGTTCCATGCCATTGTCGAGCGTGACCAGCCAGCGCTGGCTGGACATGGACGCCAGTTTCCGGATGCGATCGAGATTCACCAGCGCATTGCGGTGAATACGGCGAAATTGCGCGCCTTCCAGCCGCGCCGACAGCTCCAGCAGCGTGTGGCTGGCGAGGTAGGTGCCCTGGCGCGTGACGATGGAAACCCTTTCGCCGTCCGCGCGGAAGGCATAGACATCGTCGAGGTCGACCAGAAAGAACTCCTGACCTTTGCGCCCGACAATACGGCGGCGATTCACGGGGGTGTTGGCATTGGCATCCAGGGTCCGTGCGACGGTCTCGGCTGCTTGAGCGGGGTGGCGACGGACCTGCTGGGCCCGTTCGACGGCCGCGCGCAGGCGGTCCGCGCGCACGGGCTTGAGCAGGTAGTCCGCCGCGCCCACTTCGAACGCGCGTAGGGCGTGCTGGTCGTAGGCGGTGACAAACACGATGGACGGCGGGAGGGTGAAGAGCCGTCGCACCACTTCAAAGCCGTCAAACACGGGCATTTGAACGTCCAGAAGCACGAGATCCGGGTGGAGGCGATGAATCAGGTCCACGGCCTGCTCTCCGTCGGACGCTTCGCCCACCATCGCAACTCCGCCAATGGCCGCGAGTTCTTCGGTGAGGAGGCGGCGGGCAATGGGCTCGTCGTCCACAATCAAGGTGCGAAGCGGCAGCGAATTGGGCATTGGGATCATTCACCCGATTCTGCCACGATTCGCGCGATGATGGAACGTGACCATTGCCCCGGCGCGCCGCGCCGCCTTCGACATCCTGAAAAGAGTAGAGACGCAGGGCGCCTTTGCGGCGGACCTGCTGGCCGCGCTGCCGGGTTCGATGGACCGGCGCGATTTAAACCTCGCCACGGAGCTGGTGATGGGTTGCCTGCGGAAGCAGAATCAACTGGACTTCCTGGTGGCCCACTTCAGCGGGCGGCCCGCGCCAAAGTTTGACGCCGAGGTGCGCGTGGCGCTGCGGCTGGGCGCGTACCAACTGCGGCACCTCGACCGGATTCCGCGCTCGGCGGCGGTGAACGACAGCGTGTCGCTCACACGGTCTTCGGGCAAGGGATCCGCCGCGGGATTTGTGAATGCCGTGCTGCGCAAGGTGGACTCGTCGCCGGTGAAGTGGCCAAGCGGCGCGGTGGCCACGGCGCTGCCGGAGTGGCTGCATGCGCGGTGGCTGGCCAACTACGGCGGCGCGGCGACGGCGCGATTGGCCGACGCAGCGTCGCGTGCGCCCGAGACCTACATCCACGTGCCAGCCGGGCGCGAGACCGAAGTGCCCGAGGGCGCCGAGCGTACTGAGCTAGCCGGGTGCTACAAGCTGCCGCCGGGCGCCGGGCCCGGACCGTTCTGGATTCAGGATATCGGCTCGCAGGCACTGGTGCCGCTCCTTGAGCTCTCCGCGGGCCAACGTTTCCTTGACCTCTGCGCCGCGCCCGGCAACAAGACCGCGCAGGCGCTGGAAGCGGGTGCGCGCACCGTGGCGTGCGATCACAGCGTGAAGCGGCTTCACGCGGTCCAGAGCTTGGGGTGCCCGCTGGTGGCGCTGAACGCCGAGCGGCCACTGCCGTTTGCCGGGCGCCCGTTCGATCGCATTCTGGTTGACGCGCCGTGCTCCGGCACCGGCACCCTGGGGCGGAACCCCGAGATCCGCTGGCGGCTGCAACCCTCTGACATCGAACGGCATCGGGCGCGCCAGGTGGAGATTTTGACGCGCGCGCTGGCGGTGCTGGCACCGGGCGGCCGGCTGGTCTATTCCACCTGTTCGCTGGAACCCGAGGAAAACGAAGCGGTGGTGAGGCAGGCGCTGATGCGGGTTGGCCCCTCATTTGCCCTGGGTCGGACGGTACAGCGGCTGCCGGGAAGGGAGCCGGGCGACGGCTTCTTCGCCGCGGTGATAAAATCGAGTGTTCCCCGTAGTGTTTAATTGCCCATGGTGGAGATCCTTCCTTCCCTGCTCGCCGCCGACTTCGCGCGGCTGGACCGCGAGATTGCCTTTGCCGAACAGGCCGAGGTGACCAAGCTCCATCTGGACGTTATGGACGGACGGTTTGTTCCCAACATCAGCTTCGGCCCGCCGGTGATTCAAAGCATCCGGGCGATCACGGAGTTGCATCTGGACGTGCACTTGATGATTGAAGATCCGGACCGGTATCTGCGCACGTTTGTTGAGTGCGGCGCCAATTCCATCTCGGTGCACTATGAAGCTTGCCGCCATTTGCATCGCACCCTCCGCGCCATCCAGTCCGAAGGCGTGCTGGCGGGCGTGGTGCTGAACCCAGCGACGCCCGTGAGTGTGCTGGACGAAGTGCTGGAGCTCACCGATTTTGTGCTGCTGATGAGCGTGAATCCGGGTTTCGGCGGCCAGCAGTTCATTCCGCGCACGCTCAGCAAGGTGATGCAGCTCGATACGCGCCGCCGCGAGTTGGGCCTGCACTTTCCAATTGAAATTGACGGGGGCATTACGCACAAGAATGCCGCCGACGCCGCGCGCGCCGGGGTAGACTGGATCGTCGCGGGCTCGTCGATTTTCGGCAACGAGGATCCCTCGGCGGCCATCCGCCAAATGCACCAGCTCACGCGCGCGGCCACCGCCGTCCGCGTCTAGTAGGAAAAGAAAAACATGTACCAAGCAAGCAAGTTCGTACGCTCCCTGGTGGTGGCCGCGGCCGTGGCCGCGCTGCTTTCCAGTTGCGGGTTCCGCCGGAAGAAATACGAAAACCCAATCGGCAAGGACACCGAGCAACCGGACAAGGCGCTGTTTGACAAGGCCATCAAAGACGTGGAGAAGGGCCGCTATGAAGTGGCGCGCCTGACGCTGAACACGTTGATGAACACCTACGATTCGAGCGAGTACATGGCCAAGGCGAAGCTGGCGATCGCCGATAGCTGGATGCGCGAAGGCGGCTCGCATGCGCTGGCGCAGGCCGAGGCCGAGTACAAGGACTTCATTCTGTTCTACCCGACGATGGAAGAGTCGGCCGAAGCGCAGGAGAAGGTTTGCGACATCCACTACCGGCAGATGGAAAAGCCGGACCGCGATGTGAATCACGCCATGCGCGCCGAGGACGAGTGCCGCAACCTGCTGCAGCAGTTCCCCAATTCCAAGTTTGCGCCGCGCGTGGCGCAGAAGCTCCGCAATATTCAGGAAGCGCTGGCCGAAGGCGAATCCAGAGTGGGTGTCTTCTATTACAAAAAGGGAAGCTTCCCCTCGGCGGCTAATCGCCTGGAGACGATGGTGAATACCTATCCGCTGTACAGCCAAGCCGACTACGCGCTGTGGCTGACGGGCGAAAGCTACGGGCGGCTGGGCGACCGGTTTAAGGACCGCGCCGCCACCAGCTACCAGCGCATTGTGCGCGATTATCCGTTGAGCACGTGGGCCACGGAAGCGAAGAACCGGCTGAAGTCGATGGAGAGAGACATTCCGGAACCGGATCCGACGGCGGTAGCTCGCATGAAGTTTGAGCAGGAGAATTACGTGAAGCCGGGCATGATGGCGCCCATGAAGAGCATCTTCGGCAAGGGGCCGGATGCGCACGCGGCGGCCAAGAGCGGTACGCCCGCCCTGGCCGGCATCCGCCCGACGATTCCCGTGAGCGTGCCGACGCCCGAGCAGATTGCCGAAAACGAACGGGCCCGCGCGGCGCAGACAACCGAGGCAACGGCGGAAGTGGGCGCGACAGTGATTCAGGGCGGCAATCAGGCGATTGACCAGAGGCCCGACGCGCGGTTGAACGCGCCCGGTGCGGCGGCGGCCGCCAAGCCGGCAGGCACGGCAGCTGCGGCGGGGACTGCGGCGGCGCCGGCCGCTGCGCCTGCTGCCACAAACAACGGCAAGAGGCAGAAAAAGGAAAAGGCGCCCAAACCGCCCAAGAAATGACGCGGCGCGTTCTGCTGGCCGACGACTCCCCAAACGCCCAGCGGATGGGCGAGCGAATCCTGACCGAAGAAGGCTTTGAAGTGGTCTCCGTCACCGACGGCGAGACCGCGTTTGTCCGCCTGACCGACGTGATGCCGGACGTGGTCCTGGCCGACGCCTACCTGCCCACGCGCTCCGGTTTTGACATCTGCCGCCACATCAAGGGCCAAGCCCTGTTGCGTCACATTGGCGTCGTATTGACCGCTGGCGTGCTGGAGCCGTTCGATGAGGCGGCGGCGCGGGAGGCGGGCTGCGACGCCGTGTTGCGCAAGCCGTTCGAAGCCTCATCGGTGGTGCAAACGATCAAGCCGCTGGTGGATGCCTCCCGTTTTGCCCGCGGGTTGTTCGGGGCGCACATGGCGAACCAGCAGGCGGCCGTGGAGTCAGCCATTGCGGCTGCGGTGGCCGAGGAACGATCCAAGCCCCCGAACATCGACCAGGAACGTGTAAGGGCAGCCATTACCCTCGCGCTTGACGCCTCCTTCCCCCGCCTGGTGGAAGAAATCACCGAACGCGTTATGGTCGCCCTCGGACATTAGTCCACCCCATATTGCGGGTGGCACACCCCAACAGATTGTATAGGTATCGATTTACCTTACATATCAAGGGCGACAAATCTTCGAAAAAGTTTTAGTACTTTTCGCTTGCGTACCCCCTAAGAATGGGGTATACCTGGGCTTATACAGGTTGACCGTAACCGAACCGTAACGTAAATTAAAGTTCTCGGCAATCGTCGTTTTGTTCTTCCTCCGAGAGGGCAGGTATCTCCTCCAAGCTTGCCCTCAACTCCTCCAGGTAGTGGGTTCACCAGAACTCACTACCTTTTTTTATTTGGCGCGAATGGGGCTGCGGGTTGGCGTAGTCTCACTGCTTTTTAATGTAGTAAAGGCTCTTCAGGATCGCGTTCTTGCGCAGCAGCGTCTTGAACACGTAGTAGCGGGCGTCTTCGTGTGGCAAGTCAATGACGGTCGCCGCGGCGCTGGTAGGGTCGTTCGAACGGTCGGATCTGACGTTGATTCCAACGCACGGGTTGCCCCTCTCCTTGTCACTACAACTGAAAAGCGTGCCCGTGAATTCCCCCACGAATTGATCGCCGGACTGCCCTTGCGGAGGTGGTTCGAAGCCACGCTGATACCGCGCCTGGAAGAACTTGAGACCGCTCAAGGTGCTGTCACGGGTGATCGGGCAGTTAATCAAAACGGCCTTGTTTCGCGCGTGCACACCGCGTGCGAAGTAGTGCAGATTGGCACGGTCCTCCGGATTCTCGGGCTGGCACACGAGTCCGCTGACGATCTTCCGATCTGTTTGAGCGCTGGCGGCAGGAGCGGTGACCAGGATGATGACCGCGGCCGTGGCGAGTAGATTGAACATGTCGAAGTCTCCTTTTCCTATGAGGAGCCAATTGGCTTCTTCTCGTACTGTGCGAACACCGCCGAAAGCCCATCACCGGATATCGCGTATGGCGTCTTCTTGCTCGCCCATTGACGGAGAGAATAATTCCTGGTACAAATAATCATTATCCAATGGAGACTCTGCCACAGCCTCTCGAACAGCGGATGGCCCGCTTTCGCGACTGTTGCCTGTCGCATGGCCTCGCCGTCACGCATCAGCGCGCGGTAATCTATCAAGAGTTGGCCGGGTCGATGGAGCATCCGAGTCCGGAGATGATTTACGAGCGCGTCCGGGCGCGCATTCCGGACATTTCGCTCGCCACCGTTTATAAGTCGATCAAGACGTTTGCCGATCTCGGGTTGCTGCGCGAAGTGAACCCGTTCACCGAGTCGCAACGTTGGGATGCGAACCTAGACCCGCATCATCATTTGATTTGCACGCGCTGCAAGTCGGTCACGGATCTGCCCGAGGCCACGGTAGCGCCGATTGAATTTCGTACGCCGCTCCCAGAGCCGTTTCAAGTTCAGCGCCTCAGTGTTGAAGTGTTGGGTTTGTGCGTGGCCTGCGCGGCGTTGAAGAAGTAGATAGAAGGAGAAGAAGCAAGATGTCCGCACTCAATGGGTCGAAGACCCACGACAATCTGAAGGCCGCCTTTGCCGGCGAGTCGCAAGCCAATCGCCGCTACCTGTACTTTGCCAAGCAGGCTGACGTGGAAGGCTACCCCGATGTGGCGGGCCTGTTCCGCGATACCGCCGAGGGCGAGACCGGTCACGCGCACGGCCACCTGGATTATTTGAAGAAAGTGGGCGACCCGGCCACGGGCCTGCCGATCGGCGACACGACGGCCAATCTGGCGGCGGCCATCGCGGGTGAAACCCACGAGTACACCGACATGTACCCGGGCATGGCCAAGACGGCGCGCGAAGAAGGCTTCGCGGAAATCGCTGACTGGTTTGAGACGCTGGCGAAGGCTGAGAAGTCGCACGCCGGGCGGTTTACGCAGGGTCTGCAGTCGATCAGCTGAAGTCCGCCGCAAGCTCTCCAGGACCCCGTGGGCAAGTCCCGCCTTTTCAGCATTCGTGTACGGGCGGAAGGGCGGGACTGAAGCGCCAACGCGGGGGGCGCGTTTCTTGTCCCAGGAACTCACGGCCGGGCACTTTGCCCGTTCCCTTGGAATCAACAGGTTGGCGGTGAGTTCCTGGAGAGTCCCGCGCGGGCTAAAGCCCGCCCTACACGGACGCCGAGTGCGCGGGTTTCCAGGTTTCGATACGAGGACGGATTGCGGCGGACCACGAATGGTCAGCCGCGTTCCGATGAGGAGCATTCATGGCCGTCATTAAGGGCGAACCCACGCCCGGACTCACTTACAATCCGAACGATCTTGCGTACTGGGATCCGCAGGCGCTGGCCGGGGAAGTGGAACGTGTCTTTGAGATTTGCCACGGGTGCCGGTTGTGCTTCAACCTCTGCCCGTCGTTCCCCGCCCTGTTCAACTCCGTGGACGAACACGACGGCGACGTGCGCAAACTCACGCCCGGTGAAAACACGCGCGTGCTGGACCTGTGTTATCAGTGCAAGCTCTGCTACGTGAAGTGCCCCTACACGCCCGACGACAAGCACTCGTTCCAACTGGACTTTCCACGGCTGATGATGCGTGCCAACGCGATTCGCCGCAAAGAGACGGGCATCGATTTGCGTTCGCGCATGCTTTCGCGCCCCAATGAAGTGGGCACGATGGGAGGGCTGACCGCAGACCTGGCCAACTGGGGCAACCGCCAACCGCTGCTCCGCGCGGGCATGGAAATGGCGATGGGGATTCATCGCGACAAAATTCTGCCCGACTTTCATGCCGAGAGTTTTGAGACCTGGTACGGCAACCAGCCGCAGCCCGTGGGCGACCCGTCAAAGGCCGTGTTGTTTTTCACCTGCTTTGTGAATCACAACAACCCGCAGATCGGCAAAGACGCCGTGGAAGTGTTTTCGCGCAACGGCATCTCGCTCGGTTGCCCGAAGCAGAACTGCTGCGGCATGCCCGCGCTTGATGCCGGCGATTTTGAACTGGCGAAGAAGAATGCGGAGGCGAATGTCGCAGCTTTGCTGCCGGAAGTGGGCGCGGGCAGGAAAGTACTGGCAATCAATCCGACGTGCAGCTATACACTGCGCAAAGAGTACGGCGAGTTGCTGGGCACGCCCGAAGCCGCGCGCGTGGCAGCCGCCACGATGGACATGAATGAGTTTCTGTGGCAGCGCAAGCAGGAAGGCTCACTGAACCGGGACTTCCAATCGACGCCGGGCAAAGTGGCGTACCACGTGCCGTGCCATCTGAAAGCGCAGAACATCGGCTTCCGCTCGCGCGACATGATGCGCCTGATTCCGGGCGCGCAGATCCGTCTGGTGGAGCAGTGCTCCGGACATGACGGCACCTGGGCCATGAAGAAAGAGTTTTTCCCGCTGTCGATGCTGGCCGGACGGAAGGCTTTCGAGGAGATGAAAGAAGCCGAAGCCGAAACATACGCCACCGATTGCCCGATGGCCGCCATCCAATTTGATCAGGCCATGGGCACGCGTCCGATTCATCCGATTCAAGTGCTGGCCCGCGCCTACCGGCCGGGCGGCTTCCCGACGCCTGTTGAACCTAAGAAGGACTAAGCAAACCATGCAAGCCGTAGCGTACGAAGAGATCAAGAACATCGCCGAGTATGAGATTGAGCGGGAGACGTGGCGTCCGCGCGTGCTGGCCATCAAGGAGGCGCGGCGGGTGCGCGTGGGCGGGCACCTCACCTTTCTGTTTGAGAACCGCGAAACGGTGCGGTATCAGGTGCAGGAAATGATGCGGATTGAGCGGATCGTGAAAGAGCGTGATGTCCGGTATGAACTGGAGACTTACAACGAGTTGATCCCGGGGCCGGGTGAACTTTCGACCTCGCTGCTGATTGAATACGATTCGCCGGAAGAACGTAGTGTGTGGCTGAGCGCGCTGCTGGGCCTGGAGAATCACGTGTGGGTACAGATCGGCAATCACCCGCCGGCGCGCGCGCGGTTTGACACGCGGCAGATTGCGACGGACCGCATTTCGAGCGTGCAGTACATCAAGTTCCCCACGGGCGAGGCGGCATTGAAGTCCGTGCGCGACGGCGTGCGCCTGTATGTGGATCACCCGAAGTACAACGAGTCCACCACGCTGAGCGCGGCACAGGTGGAAGCTCTGGCGGCGGACCGGGGCGTGTAACATGACTCGTGTATTCGTGCTGGCGACGCTGGCAGCTACGCTGGCGGCCGAGACGTTGACCGTTGCTCCGGCGCAAGGCGCGCGGTTCGGCTTGGAGGTGTACAAGACGGGCCTGCTGTCCGGCAAGGTCCACGTCTTCACGTTTGAGCGCTACCAGGGCACGGTGGAGTACGATGCCCGGAACCCCGCGGCCACCAAGGTGGACGTGACGTTTGAAGCTGCGAGCCTGAAGTGCCACGACGACTGGTCCCCCGCCAAGGGGAGTCTCGGCAAGATCATGAAGGAAGCGCTCGACGTCGCGCTGCAATCGGGCAAGCATCCCCGGGTAGAATTCCAGTCGACAGCCGTGAAGCCGGGCGCGGCAGCAGGGCAGTTCGATGTGCAGGGGACGCTGACCATCCGCGGCCAGGCCAAGCCGGTGACGGCAACGCTGACGGTGAAGCCCGAGCCGAGGGGGCTCGAAGTGGACGGCGAGTCCAGCTTCAAGATGACGGACTACGGCATCAAGCCGCCATCCGCTGCGTTGGGAACAATCGGAACAAAGCCGGAGATTATCGTGGCATTCCGGCTGTTGGCGCAGCGCTGAAACGCGCCTGGGGCGCCTGATAGCATAGGCTCTCCGATGCGCATCGCCGAAGTTGCTCCGCTGTACGCCTGCGTCCCCCCGGACACTTACGGCGGCACCGAGCGCATCGTCCATGCCCTCACCGAAACACTGGTGGAGCAGGGCCGCCAAGTAACTCTGTTCGCCGCCGCCGGTTCACGCACCCGCGCGGAGTTACGCCGCATGCGGAACGAACCGTTATTTGCCACCTGGGCGCGCGAGCCCTGGCGCGGCGAACTGGCGCAAGCGGCCCTGGTGGGCGAAGTGCTGAAGGAGAGCGCCGGATTCGACATCGTTCACTTTCACCTCGGGAGCTTCTCACTGCCGTTTGCGGCCGCCTGCCGCGCACCGTCGCTGCATTCGCTCCCTTCCACCGTTCACCCGGACGTGCAATGGATGATCGAGCGATTTCCGCGCGCGCACATCACCGCGCGATCGCACAACCAGATTGAAGATCTGCCGGAAGAGTGCCGGAACCGCATCGGCGTCGTCTACAACGGCGTTGACTTCGACCGCTACACGCTGGCCCAGGCTCCCGGCCAGTACCTGCTTTTCCTGGGACGCATTGCCGAGTAGAAGGGACCGCTGGAGGCCATTGACATGGCGCGCGCCGCCGGGCTCCCGATTATCCTCGCCGGCGAACCGCACGAGGTGCGGGACGAAGAGTTCTTCGAGGCGCGGGTGCGTCCGGTGTTCGACGGAGAACAAGTGCGTTGGGCGGGGCCGGTAGACGACGCGGCAAAGAACGATTTGCGGCGCCACGCCGCGGCGCTGCTATTTCCCATTCAGTGGGATGAGCCCTTTGGTATCGTAATGATCGAAGCGATGGCGTGCGGCGCGCCCGCGTTGGCTTGCAGCCATGGCTCGGTGCCGGAGGTGGTTGACGTTGGCATCACAGGCTACCACGCCGATTCGCCCGAAGAACTGGCGGCGCTACTGCCGGCGGCTCGGGGGATGGAACGTAGCCAGGTTCGCAGCCACGCCCGCCGCCGCTTTTCCCGGCAAGCGATGACAGAGTCATACCTCAAGATCTACGAGTCTGTCGCTGAAAGCAGACCGGTCAACTGACCGAAACTACGCAACCACATGGAAGAGACGCAACTCATCGGGCGTAGTTTGGGCCAATACAAAATCGAAAAGCGCCTGGGACGGGGCGGTATGGGCGCCGTGTTTCAGGCTTGGGACACGCGACTCAGTCGCTGGGTGGCGATCAAGGTCCTCACCAGCACCGAACCGCAGCAGAGATAGTTGCTGAACGAAGCGCGCGCGGCGGCGGCGCTCAATCATCCGAACATCGTCACCATCTACGAAGTAGGACGGCAGACCATGGAGCCTGACGCCAAGATTGACTTCATTGCGATGGGGTTTGTGCCTGGACGCACGCTGCATGACTCGATCAAGGCCGCCGCGCCCGTGCCGCTCGATGAAGTGCTGCACTATGCCATTCAGATCGCCGATGCCATGGTGGCGGCGCACACGGCGGGCATCACGCACCGCGACCTCAAGCCGGCAAATATCATCGTTACCGAAAAGCGCCGCGTGAAGGTGCTGGACTTTGGCATTGCGCAACGGCTTGGCGGGCCGGGCGATTTGGAGAAGACGCGCACGGCGGACCTGGAGTCCAGCTTCGGCGTCGGCGGGCTCGGCACGTTGCGCTATATGTCGCCCGAGCAGGTGCAGAACAAGACGGTGGACACGCGTTCTGACATCTTCGCGCGTTGACCGCGCTGCGCAGCGAGTGACGCCGGCCAGGATCGATTAGCGATAGAACGGCTGCCAGGTCAACCAGCGCGGGCCGTACTTGATTTCCGGTTTGCCCGTTTCGAGCGCGCCCAGATCCGGCGCGCGGCCGGCGAAGTCTTCATTCACATTCGGAATCACGACGCCGGCATCGACGGCCTTGCTATTGGGCTTGAGCTTGAAGTTCAAATCCATGGCGTGATAGATCCGGTGCCGCTTGGCGTGGTCGGGCGGCTGCAAACTTTCGAAGATGTCGAAGCCGACTTCGATGCTGTGCGCCTCCTGCCCCGTCCCTGCCTGATAGCTGGCCAGCGTTGCGAACGATTTCCAATCCTCGCGCCGCGGCTCGTAGACGCGCTGCCCTTTCGGCGGCATGAAAAACGCGTACTGATCCGTCACGCCGGGATTTGGCCGAAAGCCGTTATAGTCCGTCGTGTTTTCCGCCGTCGAGTTGGCTAGGCGCAAAACCCCGCGGTCCGCCGTGCCGCGCCCCATGTAGAGGTTGTTGCGGAAGTGCATGTTGGCCGACGGGTCGCCAATCACGTTCTCTCCAATGATGGTGTTGTGATAGACGAACAGACCCGCCGGCTTGCCGGAGAATTTGAAGGCCACGCCGCTCGGCACGTGGTAGAGAATGTTGCGGATGAAGTAGGCCGGGCCACCGAAGATCGGCTGCGAACTGTAGCCGCCGTGCGCCGCGTTGACACCCCGGTTGTTGTAGACGCGAATGTTGTGTACGCCGCCGTCGGTTTCAACAAAATCGTCGCCAAACAGATGCATGTCGTTGTTGTGAATGTCGATCGACGATGCGCGCAAGTCGGGGTCTTCTTCCGGAGTGCCGTAGGTGGAGATGGAAATCGCGTCGTGGTAATAAGCGATCGCGTTGCGCGCGATGACGTGGCCCGGCCCGTAGACCTTCACCGCGTAGTAGCTCTTCATCTGATGACCCAGCGGGCCGTAGTCGCCGGGCGCTCTGTAACCGGGCGATCCTGGACTGCGCGATGCCCCGCCCCAGCCGATCATGCGAAAGCGGTCATCGCGGCCGATGAAGAGGTTGTCGGCAATGTAGAAGCCGCTCGATCCGGCGTACTCGGTCCACACACCGAAGCCGATGTTCTCGAAGCGGCAGTTGCGCACCGTAAGACCCACCGCGCCGAGCACTTCCTTTGAACCCGCGAAGATCGCCGTATCGGCGTTGCGGAACGTGATGCCCTCGATGATGTGATGGCGCGAGGCCATCACGTCGAGAATGCGCGAGCCGCCATCGCCGTCAAAGACCGGATCGCCATCGCCGGCGGCTTTGATCGTGATCGGCTTTTCCGCGGTGCCTTTCAACGCCAGCGACATGACGCCATCGAACGGCGCCATTAACGGATCGACGTAGCTCAACCGCTCGGAACGATACATGCCGACGTGCACGAGGATCGTGTCGCCGGGCTGCGCACGGCGCTCCCAAACCACGGACCAATCGCCGAGCCCGGCGCCGTAGTAGGCATGCAGCAGACCCGTGAAACTGGGCTCTTCGCGCTTGCCTTCATAATCCGGCGGATAAACATGCAGAACACGGCCGCCTTGGAAGGGCTGCGGTTCAGAGCGCGTCTTCACCTTCACCGTTTGAGTAGCGCCGTTGCCAACTCCGTCGGGGTCGTTCATCTCGAACCGGCACTCATATTCGGTGCCCTCCCTGAGATTGAGGATCGACCCGGCGAAGCCATCGGGCACGGTGTAGTCGAGATTCTCGCGGCGGCGATAAACGTTCTCGCCACCGACTCGCACCAGCGGCATTCCCTGGCGCCACTGCTGCTGCCCTGCCTCGCGGTATTGCACGGCGACAGTGGCGTTGCGGTTGGCGTCGCCCTTGATTGGCCACTCAAAGCCGAGGTTGTTCAACGTGGGATGTTCAACGTGAAATTTGCCAGGCTCGACGGAGTTCTGAGCGTGCAGTGTAATCGCGCAAGCGAAGAATAGGTAGCGCCCCATGGAGCTCGATTATATCGTGTGTCCACGGCCGCATTCTTCGCCCGGCGGGATTCTACGGCCTACGCCAGCGCCTGCTTGATGGCGTGGCCGTGGATGTCGGTGAGCCGGAAATCGCGGCCCTGGAACCGGAAGGTGAGCTTGGTGTGCTCGATGCCCAGCAGTTGCAGGATGGTGGCCTGGACGTCGTGGATGTGCATCGGGTCACCCGTGGGACTGAAGCCGAGTTCGTCGGTACCGCCGACGGTGATGCCGGGTTTGAGGCCGCCGCCCGCCATGAACAGCGTATAGGCGTCGATGTGGTGGTTGCGTCCCACCTTGCCCGCGTCGCGCACTTCGCCCATCGGAGTGCGGCCGAATTCGCCGCTCCAGATGACCAGCGTGCGATCCAGCAGGCCGCGCTGTTTGAGGTCTTTGATCAGCGCCGCGGTGGGACGGTCGATCTCTTTCGTCACGTCATCCAGCGGCTTGGTGAGATCGTTGTGGTGGTCCCAATCGGCGTGATAGAGCTGCACGAAACGCACGCCGCGCTCGACGAGCCGCCGCGCCAGCAGACAGTTGTTGGCATACGACGCGTCGCCGGGCTTGGCGCCGTACATCTCCAGCGTCTCCTTCGACTCCTTGTTGAAGTCGATCAACTCGGGTCCGGAGGTTTGCATCTTGTACGCCATCTCGTACTGCAAAATGCGCGTGGAGATCTCGGCGTCGCCAGTCTCTTTGAAGCGCATTTCGTTCAGGTCGCGAAGAATGTCGATGGTCTGGCGCTGCTGGTCGGAATTGGTACCGGCAGGGTTGGAAAGATTCAGGATCGGGTCGCCGGTAGAGCGGAACGGCACGCCCTGGTAGGCGGTGGGCAGGAAGCCAGAAGCCCACAAAGCGGCGCCGCTACGCGGACCACGCGGGCCGGACTGCAACACCACGAAGCCGGGCAGATCCTGCGATTGCGTGCCGATGCCGTAGGTGACCCACGAGCCTATGCTGGGGCGGCCGGTGCGAACGGAGCCGGTGTTGAGGAACAGCTTCGCCGGGCCGTGATTGAAGTTGTCGGTCGCCACGCCTTCAAAGAAAGTGAGGTCATCCACCACGCTGCCGATATGCGGCAGCAGTTCACTGAGATACTTGCCGCTCTTGCCGTGCTGAGTAAACTTGCGCGTTTGCCCCAGGAGTTTCGGCGGCTCTTTGGCGAACGTATCCATGAACGCGAAGCGTTTGCCCTTCATCAGCGACTCAGGCACGCCCTTCTGGTGATACTTGGTGAGTTCGGGCTTGTAGTCAAACAGTTCGAGGTTGCTGGGGCCGCCGCACTGGAAAAGATAGATGACGTGATCCACCTTGGGCGGCACGTGGAATTCTTTCATCAGGCCGCGCGGCACCGGCGTACCGGCGGTAAAGCCGTCGCGCGCGAGCATCGAAGCGAGAGCCATCTTGCCGACGCCCATGCCGCATTCGCGGAAGAAGTGACGCCGGGTGCGGCCTTGCAGGTAGCGCTGTTCAGGATTCATGATTGACATCTACTCCCGGGTGAGAAACTCGTCGAGGTTCAGAAGCACGCGCGCCACTGAAGCCCAGGCGCGTTCTTCGCCCGCTTGGGCGTCGCGCTGCACAGCAAGGAAGCGCATGAGCCGGGCCGATTCGGCGGTGCGCGGCGCGCGATTCAGCGCCAGCAGAAAGCCCTGCTCGAGCTTGGCTTGGTCGTCCGCGGCGGCCGCCATGCGCTTGGCCATGGCTTCTGAAAACTCTTTGGTGGCTTCGTCGTTCAATTGCGTGAGCGCCTGGAGCGGCGTATTGGACCGTACGCGGCGCGTGCAGGTGACCGTGGCGTCGGGTGCGTCGAACACAATCAGCGACGGGTGCGGCGCCGAACGCTGGAAGAAGGTGTACATGCCGCGGCGGTACCGGTCGCCACCGGTGGAGGTCTTCCACTCGCGGCGCACCTGCGTCACCTGATACACTCCGGCGGGCTGCGGCGGGTACACGCTGGGGCCGCCCACGGCGGGATGGAACAGACCCGCGGCGACGAGCGAGGAATCGCGCACAATCTCGGCATCGAGCCGGAGGCGCCCCTGGCGCGCCAGCAATTTATTGTCCGGGTCCACCGCGACGGCGTCGGGGCGCGCGAGCGATGACTGGCGATAGGCAGCGGACATCACCAGCAACTTGTGCATCGCCTTCTGGCTCCAGCCGCGATCCATGAATTCAACAGCCAGCCAATCGAGCAGTTCCTGGTGCGACGGCTTGTCGCCCGTGATGCCGAAGTCGTTTTCGGTTTCCACGATGCCCTTGCCGAAGTAGCGCTGCCACATGCGATTCACGGTGACGCGCGCGGTGAGGGCGTTGTCGCGATGCGTGAGCCAGCGGGCGAGGTCAGCGCGCGTGAGGCGCTGGCCGGGCGCGGGTTCGGGCAGCGGATTCAGCACGCCAAGCGCGCCGGGCTGAACCGGTGCGCCCTTGCGCAGAAAGTCCCCGTTCAGGTGAATGTAGGATTCGCGCGGCTTCGGCAGTTCGCGCATCACCATCGTGCTGTCGATCTTGGGCAAGCGCTGGCGGAGCGCGCGAATGCCTGCCTGGCGCTCTTTGATGCCGATGTCTTTGGCGCGTTCTGCTTCGCTTAAAGTCGAGAGCGTGAGGCGGTAGTTTTCCAGTTCGCCTTCGATGAGCCGCAGTTGCGCAGTGACGGCCGCCTTCTTGGCAATCTCATCGGGCTTGCCGAATTCGAGAAACGGCTTGTTGAACAGGTACCGGTCGGCTTCTTTGTCGACTTCGTCCACGTTGTTCAGGAAAGCGAAGAGTTGATAGAACTCTCGCTGCGAAACGGGATCGAATTTGTGATCGTGGCAGCGCGCGCAGCCAACGGTGAGGCCGAGGAACACCGAGCCGGTGGTGGCTACGCGGTCGGCTACGGCTTCGACGCGATACTGCTCGAAGTCAATACCGCCTTCGTAGTTGGACGGCGTGTTGCGGTGGAAGCCGGTGGCGGTGAGCTGATCGTCGGTGGCATTGGGCAGCAGGTCGCCGGCGAATTGTTCCAGCACGAAGCGATCGAACGGCATGTCGGCGTTGATGGCGTTGATGACCCAGTCGCGGTACTTCCAGATTTCGCGCGGCGCGTCGATGGTGTAGCCGTCTGAATCGGCATAGCGCGCGAGGTCCAGCCAGTGCCGGCCCCAACGTTCGCCGTAGTGCTGCGAAGCGAGGAGCCGGTCGACCACTTTTTCATAGGCGTTGCCGCTTTGGTCGGCCAGGAACTCGGTCACTTCCTTGGGCGTGGGCGGCAAGCCCACCAGATCGAGAGAAACGCGGCGCAGGAGTGTCTCGCGCGGCGCTTCGACAGAGGGCTTCAGTTTAGCCGCGTCGAGCTTGGCGAGGATGAAGTGATCGATTGGATTCTTCGGCCAGGCCCCATCGGATACCGCCGGCGGGGCGATTTTCGTGGGCGCCTGGAACGCCCAATGACTGGCGCCCGCGCGTTTGGTCTTCAGCAGCGCGGCAGGCATCGGCACGTCGCCGGCGATCCACTTTTCAAGCGCGGCTGTTTGTTCCTCAGTGAGCGTTTTGCCGCCTGGCGGCATTTTCGGCGCGTCGCCGGTGTGGCGCACGGCGTGCAGCAGCAAGCTGTCCGCGGGCTTTTCCTTATTGATGAGCGCGCCGCGATTGCCGCCGCGCAGGATTGACTCGCGGGTTTCGAGCGATGCGCCTGAGGTCAGCTTGCGGTCCGAGTGGCAGCCTAGGCAGTTGTTACGCAGAATGGGCCGGATGGTGGATTCGAAGAATGCAGCATCCACGGACTGAGCAACCAGCGCGGAACTGGCCGCCGCGAGGACGAAAAGCAGGCGTAGCATGGCGTGTCCACATTCTATAAGAACCGGCGGGGCTTGGGGAGGCCTGACGGGGGGGGATGGCCGGCAACCTCTCGTTCCAGTCCGGCGAAACCGAGGACGACTCAGGCGTTTGCCTAATTGAGAAGATGGCGCATTTCAGGCCGAATAGAGTTACGGACTTATGCGGACGATTGGTCTTCTCGCAACCGGTGTCGTTGCCGCCGCTACCTTCGCGGACGGGGCCGAGCGGGTGCGTCTGCACAACGGGGTCCAACTCGAAGTGGAGCGCAGCGAACGCGAGCCGGATGGCAGCGTGTGGCTCTACTTGCGCAACGGCAGCATTCAGAATGTGGCCAAGGCGGACGTTTTATCGATTCAGGAGACCAAACCACCAGGTGAATCCACGGCGGCTGCACCGCCGCCTGCTGCTGCTCCGCCACCACCACCGCCGCCGCCGCCGCCGCGATCCTCCAAAGACCGTAACCCGACACGCAAGATGATTGACGAGGCAGCGTGGCGGCATGGTTTGCCCCCGGCGATTGTGCACGCCGTGGCGCAGGCCGAGTCTGCCTACAACCAGAAGGCGATTTCGCCGGTGGGCGCCATCGGCGTGATGCAGTTGATGCCGTCCACGACGGCGGAGTTGGGCGCCAACCCGCGCGACGAGGCGGAGAACATCGACGCCGGCACGCGGTATCTGCGCAGCATGCTGGTGAAGTTCCAGCATCACCCGGATCAGGTGGCGCTGGCGATTGCGGCCTATAATGCCGGGCCGGGCGCGGTGGACCGGTATCGCGGCGTGCCGCCTTATTCAGATACGCGGACGTACGTGCGGCGGGTGCTCGGCAAGTACACGCAGATGGCGCCTGTGTGCACGGTGGCGAACGCCGAAGCCGCGACGGCGCCCGCTGCGGCGGCTGTCACTACGGTGACCGCAATGGAGAGTACGCCCGTGCCGGTGCCGCAGGTGGACCGGCCGACGGTTGTGGGTCTCGACGATTAAACAATTAACCGATAATTTAAGAACGGCTCGCGCGCGAAAATGGGGTAAACTGACTCCAATTCGATGAGCCCTGAAAACTGGGAGCGCGTCAAGGAGGTATTCGACGCCACCGTTGATTTACCGCCCGGAGACCCTCCCGGTGTCCTGGACCTGCGGCGCGCGGGCGACGCCGCGTTGCGCCACGAAGTAGAGCGACCATTACGCGAAGCCGATTCGGCAGGCGATTTTCTCGATTCGCCGGTCCTTCCATCGACCCAATCCCTGCAACCAGGCGAACTGGTGAACGAACGCTACGAGATCGAGCGCCTGATCGGTCGTGGCGGCATGGGCGAGATGTACGCCGCGCGCGACCGGATGCTGCGCGGCGAGCCGATCGCTCTGAAAACGCTGCAACCGGAATTGGCGCGGGATCCGGCGATGCTGGCGCGATTCCGGAAAGAGATTCTGGCCGCTCGCCGCGTGACGCATCCCAACGTGTGCCGCGTGTTTGAGGTAGGCGTGCATGGCAGTCTTCCTTACTTCACGATGGAGTTGCTGGAAGGCGAAACGCTGGCCGCTCGCATAAAGCGCGAGGGCGGCTTGCGCGCGGTGGAGGCGGTTCCGCTGATTCGGCAGATGGCCGAGGGCTTGCATGCGGCGCACACGGCGAGTGTGGTGCATCGCGATTTCAAGAGCGGCAACGTGATGTTGACGGGCGACCGCGCGGCGATTATGGATTTCGGCCTGGCGCGGGCGGAACGCCGCCAAGAGGCGGGCGATACCGCCGTTTCCTTTAGGCAACTGGCGGGCACTGTCGGGTACATGTCTCCTGAGCAGTTGACGGGCGGCACGGTTACCGCGGCGTCGGATATCTATTCGTTCGGCATTGTGTTGTTTGAGATGGCGGCCGGGCGGCTCCCGTTTGACGGGAAGCATTTAATTAACTCGGCGGTGCAGCGGGCGAGCCGGCAGATTCCGTGGATTCGCAGTGAGGTGCCGGATATCGACGCCCGGTGGGAGTCGGCGATTCAGCGGTGTTTGCAGCCGGAGCCGGCGAAGCGCTTTGCGTCGGCGGCGGCGATTGCGGCGCATTTTGCAGAGGACGAGCGACGGGCGGCGTGGCCGTCGCGGCTGCCGGCGCGGCGGGTGTGGATGGGAGCGGGGACGGTGGCGGCGGCGGCGTTCATGCTGTGGCCGGGGGCGCGGACGTACGCGGTGAAGCCAGCCGCACAGGAGTGGGTGGAAAAGGGACGCGCAGCGTTGCATGCGCTGACCTCCGAAGCCGGGCGAAAAGCGTTGGAGCAGGCCGTGGCGCTGGACCCAAACTACGCCACTGCGCGCGCGTATCATGCCGCTGCCTTGAGCGAACTTGACCGTCCCTCGGCCGCTCAAGATGAAATTCTCAAGGCACTCTCCCTCGCCCAACGAACGCGATGTACTTGCGGTTGAGGGCATCCAGCACATGATTGCCCGGGAATTCGATGTTGCCTCAGCACGGTTTGCGCGATTGGTGGAGACCGCTCCGAACGGTCGTGAGAAAGCGGGGGCGCTGGTGGAGGCTTCCTGGGTTAGCCAGCGCAGGCAAGGCTTGCCCGAAGCGCGCAAATACAGTGAAGCCGCCGCTTTACTGGCACCTTCGGATGCGGGCGTGAAGCTCCGGATGGCACTTGTACAGGCTCAAACTGCGGGACAGGTAGCCGCGTCGCTCGCTTCGTTTGGAGAAGCTGAGGCGCTCTTCCGCGCGGCCACCAACCTCGAAGGCGTGGCGGAAACGCTGTGGCAGCAATCACGCGTGTAGGCGCGGGCCAACCGCCCGGCCGAGGCGTTGGCGCTGGTGGATCGGGCGCTACCGATCGCACGGAGCACCGGCAATCACTTTCATGAAGTGCGGCTGCAATTGGTCAGGGCGTTTGCGCATCGCAACTCGGGTAACTTGACCGAGTCGCAGCGCGTGGCGGAGGAAGCGGTTCGCGTGGCGAAAGGCAACCGGCAGGAAGCCATCGCGGCCGTAGGCCTGAGCGATCTGGGCGCCGCGTATCTGCAGGGAGGTAAGCCGGCAGAGGCCGAGCGGTATTTGGAGCAAAGCCTGAGTTTTGCCCCGAGCGCACAGGCGGATTTCACCGAGGCGCGCGCGGCGCTGCAATGGGCGGCGCTGCATGTCCAGTACAAGCGGCCCGCACGCGCCACGCCATTCCTCAATATCGCGAATATCGCGCTCCCGTTTTTCCGGTCTGGCGGCCATCACCGGGAAGCGGTGCAGGGTTCGCTGCTACAAGGCAGTATTGAGACTCGCGAGACCGAGTATCAGGCGGCGGAGGCAACTCTACGCGAGGCGGTGGAGCGGGGAAAGGGCCTGCAGGATCGGGACAATTTCGGCTTGGCGCATGCCTATTTGGCCGGACTGCTCCAGCAAACCGGCCGGCTACCTGAAGCGGTGGACGCTCTCACACGCGCGCTGGAGCTATTTGGGGATTTGCGGGGTGGATACCTGGCGGCCCATACGATTTCCAGCCGCGCCTTTTTCCACGCGTTGCTGGGCAAATACGTGCGGGCGCAAGCCGACTTGGCCGAGGCGGAGAAATGGGCGGCCCGGCTGCAAGGAAATCCTGCGCAGGTACGGGCCATGGTGGCGATGACGGAAGCGGAGGTGGCGTTTCAACAGGGACGCTGGGCGGAGGCGTTGCGGCACGCCCGGCAATCGCGGGCAGCGCATGGCGACGAAGAAGTAACTCAACAAGCAGCGCCAGTAGAGGCGTTGAGCGATTGGCATTTGCGGCATGCGGCCGGCGCCGCGGCCACCGCCCGAAACGTCGTGGCAGCGCTGGAGAAATCGGGGGGCAGCGCGCACGCCGTGGCTATGGCACGGTTGCGGCTGGCGGAGGCGATGCCGGCCCCCGCGGAAGCGGCCGCGGCGCGAACGTTCTTTGAGTCGCACCGGAATTGGGAGGCCGTGTGGCGGTGCTGGCGCGCGCTGGGTGGTGGCATTGAGCATGGGCCGGCGCAACAGGCGGCTCTCACAGAACTCCGGCGGGCATGGCCTGACCAGGTGTTCGCAACTTATTTGGCCCGGCCAGACTTTGGCGGAGTGAAATTGCCTTGAGGCGTGCACCTATCGCGCCCCGTTTGCGCGTATCGTTTGAAACCAACCGTAAAGGGGATAAAGATGTCAGATATCGAGATCAGTGGCGGCGCGGTGATCGCGGACGACGGTTCGCCGTTGCACGGTGAAGGAACGCTGACGATTCAGTCGAAGGTGAACTTCGATGGTCTTCTAGAGGAAGGTAAGCCCTCGCAGAGCGGCCTCGACACCGAGAAACTGGTGATCCGCTATCGCGGCGCTTCGTTTTCCTTCGATTGGACGGAAGTCGAGGCGTTCGAGGTGAAGACACAGAAGGACAAACTCGAAGGCAAGGTCAAAGACGGTGAAGTCGAGCTGAAGGCAGTC
>VFZP01000019.1 GCA_016871115.1 Acidobacteriota bacterium | reverse complement strand
GCGCTGCGCCACGTTCCCAGGTCTTTTCGGAGCCAATCAGCCGGAAGGTTGGATCCTGCGAGAGCCGCTCGGCATCGTTGACATCCTCGTAGCCAGCAATCCGGCTGTAGACGGACTGGCGCAGTAAGTCCGCCAGCGGAAGCTGGGTATTCTTGCCGCGCCGTGAGTCGGTCAGGTGTTGGGCAATGAGATCACCGAAGCCCAGCCGCTCGTCCAACTCACGCACCAGGATCAGACCGCCATCGTAGGTAACGCGCGATCCCTGGCAGTCGATCTTGAGACGGCCGTTGCAAGAGAGCTGAAAAGGCTGGTTTTGTTTATCACCCATTGGGTGCTGTCCTCCGCAGGGGTCTTCACTGCCTTCAAACCCTCATGGATATTGATGCGGACGAGCATCCGAGAGACTCGCACGCGCGGCTCAAAACGGAAATGTGGGATCATTACCGGGCCTCCTTGCGCGCGGCCATGTAAGCCACCAGGTCTTCGATCTGCGCCGCCGAGAGCTTCTCTTTATAGCTCGGCATCGGCGACTTCTTCTGTTCTTTCGTCACTTGCGTCACGCGGCTCTTGTCGATCGAGTGGTTGTTGCCCGCAAAGTCGCGCACGTTGATGATGAAGCTGTCTTCCCACAAGCGCGCGCCGGTGATATTGCGCCCGCCTTCGAGCGTGAGCGTGGTGTAGAGGAAGTTGTTGGGCACGGTGATGCTGGGGTCGACAATCGCCTCGCGCAGATGCGTGGCGCTGCGGCGCGAACCGATCACGGAAAGATCCGGTCCCATGAAGCCGCCCTTTGAATCGATGGTGTGGCACGCCGCGCAGTTGTGTTTGGCATACAGCGCCTCGCCCTTAGCCGCGTTGCCTGTCAGTGCGGCGGCTGGCGTTTCGGCGCGGCCCAGCGTGCGGACGAACGCCGCGGTCTGCAGCACTTCATTGCGAGTCATGTGCATCATGCCGGGCATCTCCGTACCGGGCAGGCCAACCTCGATGATGCGGGCCAGGTCGCCATCGGTCTTCGCAGAACGTAAGTCACGGCGAGAAAGATCGGCTCCTTTGCCGCCATCGCCCGTGGGTCCGTGACAGTACGTGCACGCGCCCATGTAGAGCGACTTGCCGCGCTTCAAGTCGTCCGCGCCCGTTGGGAGTTTGATCTCTTCGGCAAACACGGACAACGGGACGGCGGCCACGATCAGCAGCAGCTTTAGCTTTCGCATAGATGCGATCTTACCTCTTTGGAAGAACTCGCACCGCCCCTGTGGTCCGGTTTCATTCACCCAGACACGATTCTCGATCAGATTCGCAACACCGCCCCGTATTTGTTCGACAAGCTGCCGGCGTCGGCCGGCGCGCGCCTGGTGACGCAGCCGTCGTACCTACAGATCCTCTCGGCCGCGCGTAGCCTGGGTGAAACCGGCGTGCAGCTAACGCGCGCCGAGCAACTGCAGGACTACTTCGCCCTCTGTGTCGCCGCGCACCACGCCACGGTGGGAACGTTCGTGCCGACGGATGTGGACACGAAAATCCGCGGGCTGCTGTGGCGCGAGTCGCGCGATGCGCAGGCGTTGCGGCCGATGGCAGACCTCGCGATGGCTGCCATGTCGTGGAGCACGGATCGCGTCTCCAAGCGCTGGAGCCTGGTGCCCGGATCCACGCCCGTAAGCGGCCATCACGGCGAGTGGTTCGGCGTGCTGGCCGGCGCGCACGGGCGATTTCTTGCGCTGGGTGATGCCGAGTACGCGGAGAAAACCGGCGGCGCAATCCACGCCGAGCTGGAGCGCGAGGCCGCGGCGTTTCAAACCGCGCTGCGCAAGCCGGGCCTCGAAATCGAAGCGCTGCGCCTCTCCTGCATCCTCACGCACAACTTCGGCGATCTCGACCAGGGCATCAGCTTCTGGGAAGGCTCAGCCGCTAAGATGGCAGCGTCGCGCGCGCTTCGCCCGGCTCGCGCACGAGGACAAGACCCCGTACGGCGGGGTCTATCAGAAAGCCGTTAAGCTCTACCTCGAAGTGAACGCCGAGGGTCATCGCCACTACCCGCTGCGCGCCGTGAAGCCGCTGCGCAAGTCGCCGGACTTGCTGCTGCCGATCGGCCCGCTCTTTGACGATTGGGGCTCGACGATTGCCACGCATGCAGCCCTCAATCTCGCCGAACGCGCCGAGGTGATAGACGCGCTGGTGAAAGGCTGCCGCAAAATCGACGGGCAGACCGGCTACTTTCGCGCTCTCGCCGGCTTCCGCGAGACCAACGCGCGCACCTTCGACCAAGCCGCCGAACTCATACCCTCGGCTTCGCGCAAAGACCTGCGCGACCCCGCCATGCGCCAGAAGCTGGCCGTGCCGCGCCGGTCATTTGAGTCGGCGCTGGCAAAGAAGGTGCACGCACTTCGATGAACTACGTCATCAGGCAAGCCCGAACTGATGAGACCGATGCGCTCACCGCGCTTACATTGCGGTCCAAAGCCTCCTGGGGCTACGATACCGAGTTCATGCGGGCGGCGACGCCGAAGTTCACCTTCCGCGCCGAGCGTTTTGCCCCGGCCTGGATCCGGCCGCGATGGGCCGCGGGCTCGGCTCAGCGCCGTGGAGCCACGCCGTGGAAACCGCATGCTCGTTGGGCTACGCCAAGCTGGCTCCCACTGCCGATCCGTACGCAGAGAGCCCTTCTACCTTCGCCGCGGCGCGCGAAGGGTGGGCGTCATCGCGTCATCCGTGGCGTCTGGAAGACAGCTCCCGCGCATGGAGTATTCGATCGCCGGCTAGCGCCGCGGCTAGATGTCCATTCGGTCAATGAACATTTTCCGGCTGGCGGCCAGTAGTGCCGGAGGACAACCCGGCCACTTCTCCAACCGCGGCCAGTTGTCCTTCAGCTCTCCGCGTATGTAACGCGCGAACACGGTGATCATCCAGGTGCCGCTCGCCTCGCCCAGCATGGCCACGTAGCGGGCAGGGCTCGCGCGCCCATCCTGCGGACCGCTGCGCCTCTTCTGGATGTACTTGATTGCCAGCGTCAACGGGTCGGCGGCCCTGCCCGTGTAGGGCGCGCCCAGCTTGACGCCGGCGAGGGCGGCCTTATCCGCGGGTTCCGTCCCTTTCTTGCTCATTGCGACGAGCCCCATCTGCACCCGATTCACGTCGTCCACTTTATTCGGACACCCAGGTCCGACGTGCGCGTCCACGTTCCACAGGTATTCCTTGTATTCACCCTGCAGGATTCCACTTGCCATCTGCTTCTCCTCCTTTGCGGTTCAAAACAGAAAGCGCAAATAGCCCGCCCGATTTTTCACGCGCCTGCTGCCCTTTCGACAGTAGGCAACTTCGCGCGGCCCGGAGCCGTCATCCAAGATAGAATAGCGTTGAACATGGACTTGCGCAGAGACTTCCTCAAAACCGGCGCTTTGCTGGCCGCGGCCCCCGCATTTCTGAAGGGCGCACCCGACTCGAAACCCATCAAAGTGGGACTCGTCGGCTGCGGCGGGCGCGGCACGGGCGCAGCGGCGCAGGCGTTGAAGGCGGACGATTATTCCGAGCTGGTCGCCGTAGCCGATATTGAGCAGTCCCGCATTGACGACAGCCTCGGGCGCCTCAAAAAAGTGGCCGAGAACAAAGTGAAGGTCGCGCCCGGCATGATGTTCAACGGCCTCGACGCCTACAAGCAGGTCATTGCTTCCGGCGTCGATGTCGTACTGCTCGCCACGCCTCCCGGCTTCCGCCCGCAGCATTTGCGCGAGGCGATCGAAGCGGGCAAGCACGTATTCTGCGAAAAGCCCGTGGCCGTCGACGCGCCCGGCGTACGCAGCGTACTGGAAACCGCCCAGCTCGCCCAGGAGAAGAAGCTCTCGCTCGTCTCCGGCTTCTGCTGGCGGCATGCAAACCAGATAAAAGACATCATGGGGCGGGTGGAAGGCGGCGCCATCGGCGACATCGTTTCTTACTACGCCACCTACTACACCAGCCCGGTGAAGCCCATGCCGCCCGCCACTGAGCGGCCCGCCGGCATGAGCGACGTGGAGTGGCAGATCCGCAATTGGTACAACTTCACGTACCTGTGCGGCGACGGCATTGTGGAACAGGCCGTACACAGCGTCGACAAGGTGGCCTGGGCCTTCAAAGACCTGCCGCCCGCCAGTTGCGTGGGCGTGGGCGGACGCCAGATTCCCGCCAACGCCGGCAACATTTTCGACCACATGGAAATCAACTACGTGTGGCCCGACGGCCGCCGCGCTTTCATCGGCCAGCGTCAGATTGAAGGCTGCCACAACGAAAACTCCGACTACATCATGGGCACCAAGGGCGCCGCGCTCATCGGCCGCGGTCCCATGCCGCGCATCACCGGCGAAAACAAGTGGACGTTTGAAGGCGCCAAGGTGGACATGTACCAGGCCGAGCACGATGCGCTGTTTGCGTCCATCCGCCGCGGCGAGCCGCTGAACAACGGCACGTGGATGGCGACGTCGACGATGCTGGCGATCATGGGCCGCATGTCCGCGTACACGGGCCAGCAGATCACCTGGGAGCAGGCGCTCGGTTCGCAGGAGCAGCTTTTCCCGGACAACCTGAAGTGGGACGGCTCGTTTGAACCGCCCCCGCTCGCGCGCCCGGGCATCACTAAGTTCGTATAGCTTCCATGGGGATTGCCTCGTCCGTCCTTCTGGCCTTTGCGGTCAATTTCGAGCAGCAGGTAGCGCCCGTGCTGGAGCAGGCGTGTCTCGCATGCCATGGTCCGGCGCTCGCCGCCGGCGGTTTGCGGGTTGACTCCGCGGCAGCCATCGCGCGCGCCGTGCGTCCAGGCCAGCCGGATGCGAGTCCACTGTTCACGCGCACGCAGCTTCCCGTGGGCAAGCAAGGCGCGATGCCGCCGGGAGGTCCGGCGTTGACGGCCGCGCAGTCCGCCGCGCTGCGGACGTGGATTGCCGAAGGCTCCGCGTGGCCCGCTGGATTCGCCATCGCCTCTCGCAACCCGGCCGCCAAAGCGCCGGATGACGCGGATCTCGCCGGCCGCATTCATGCGCGTCTCACGGCCACGCCCGCTCCCGAGTTCACAGCCTACAAGCACACCGTGCCCGGCACGGACGTCGCGTTTGAAATGGCGCCCGTGAAAGGCGGGGAATTTGAAATGACCGTGCCCGGCCGCCGCGTGAAGGTGGACGATTTCTGGATGGCGAAGTTCGAGGTGACCTGGGAAGAGTATCGCCTCTTCATGTTTCCCAAGGATCCGAAAGACGACCTGGTGGACGCCGTCAGCCGCCCCACGCGCCCGTACGTGGAGATGAGCTTTGGCATGGGCATTAACGGCTTTCCGGCGATCAGCATGACGCAGCACGCGGCCAACAAGTACGCACAGTGGCTGAGCGCGCGCACCGGCCACTTCTATCGGCTACCGGCCGAAGCCGAGTGGGAATACGCCTGCCGCGCGGGCGGCAGCGGTGCGAGCGAAGCGCAACTCCCGGACAACGGCTGGTTCATTGACAATGCGGGCGAAAAGTATCAGAAGGTGGGCACGAAGAAGCCCAACGCCTGGGGCCTGCATGATCTGCAGGGCAACGTGATGGAGTGGACGCTCGATGCGTATACGCCGCTTGCGGCCACGCCCGCGCTGCTCGATAACCCGTGGAACCCTTCGAGTAAACCGTACCCGCATGCCGTGCGTGGCGGCGGGTGGGCGAGCCCGGCCGAGCAATGCGCGTGCACGTCGCGCACCGGGTCTGATGCGTCCTGGAAGATGCAGGATCCGCAGTTGCCGAAAAGCATCTGGTATCACACCGACGCGCAGTGGCTGGGCTTCCGTCTGGTGCGCCCGCGCAAGCTGCCTGCGCCAGATGTGATGTACAAGATGTGGAACAACGGCGTCGAGCGGGAATAACACGGCGCGTATTGCTCGCCGCACCGCTCGCGGCGGGGGCCGAAGCGCAGCGCTTTGAAGCGGTGGAGCCTGCAATGGGCACGCTGTTTCGCATCACCGTTTTCGCTGCCTCTGCCGCCGAAGCCCGGTCGGCCTGCGATGCCGCCTTCGCCCGCGTGAGAGAACTCGATGCGCGCCTGTCGGACTATCGCGAAGACAGCGAGTTGAGCTATCTTTGCCGCGCCGGAGAAATCACCGCGAGCGCGGATCTATTCCGCGTGCTGGAGCAAGCGTTCGCCATCGCGCGCGCCTCGGGCGGTGCATTCGATCCCACCGTCGGCCCGCTCACGCGCCTGTGGCGCAACTCCGTCCGTACCGGCGCGCTACCCGGCGCCGCTTCGCTCGCCGCTGCGCGCGCCCGCACCGGGTGGCGCCGCGTGAAACTCCACCGCCGTTCCCGACGCATCCGTCTCACCGCGCCGAATATGCAGCTTGATCTCGGAGGCATCGCCAAGGGATTTGCCGCGGATGAAATGCTGGCCGTCCTGGAGCAGCGCCTCGGCCATCGCCGCGGTCTGGTTGCCGCGTCGGGCGATCTCGCCGTGGGTGACCCGCCACCCGCGCGCCCCGAGGGCTGGCGCGTGGAGCTCACCGGCGGAGCCATCCACAGCGTAACCCGCCGCGGCGTCTCCACATCCGGTCCGGGTGAGCAGAGCGTGGAGATCGGGGGAACGCGCTACGCCCATATCGTCGACCCGCGTACCGGGCTTGGACTGCAAAATGCAGGCATGGTGTCTGTGATTGCCCCCACCGCCACGCTGGCGGACGCCTTGGCCACCGCCGCCGTGGTTTTGCCCCCTGCGGCCGGCGGCGCGCTTTGCCGCCAGTGGAAGGCACTATGCTTGAGATAACACACGGAGACTCGAATACCCAATGACTTACAAACAAATCCTCCCCCTATTTCTGATCGCCGGCTCGGTCTTTGCCCAGTCTTCCACTTGCAGCGGCGCGGCCGATTTTTCCGGCTATTACGTCTTCGCCAGCTCACGGATGCTGTTTTCCAAGCCCCTGCCACCAGCGCCCAACGTCACCAACGCCCGGCCCCGGTTTAGCTCCACGCCGGTAGGCGCGCTGTTGAAGGGCGCGCTTGACACCGCACCGTTTGCCGTCACCGGCCGGTTGGTGGCCGATGGCCAGGGCAGCCTGTTTGCTTCCGCGCCGGATGCGGTATTTGTTACCACCCGGGTAGGAACTTACTCGGTCACCACGGAATGCACGCTCACGCTCACCATCACCGACGGCTTCCTCACGCCGGACCTGCTGGAGCCGTTCACCACCGGCACGGTGCGCTTCACGGGCTTACTCGGCGCGCGGGGCGGTGAATCCACGCTCATTCAAACCAGCGGCGGTAACGGCGTCACCCTCTCCATCGGTCTCGCCGCGGTCGCCCACAACTGCAGCAACGCCACGATGAGCGGCGGCTTTGCACTCGCGGCGAACGGCGTGGAGTGGACCGCTGAGGAAGAGGCCAAGCCTCAGACGCTTGCGATCTATTCCATGGTGGGACGGATCGTATCCGATGGCAACGGGAAGCTCTTCATTGAAGACACCACCGCTGGAAAGCTCCTCCAGATCAGCGGGAGCTATTCGATCCAGCCGGATTGCACGGGCATGGCGCGCCTCATCGAAGGCAAGACCACCCGCAACATTTCCTTTGTGCTGTTGCAGTCCTCACCCGCGTCGTTCTATGGCGCGGTGGGCGCCAGCTACAGCCGCCCGGTGATCCGCTTTGCCATCACCGATCCGAAGGTGGCCGCCGTCGGACAAGGCCGCGAAGCCACCGGCCGTTTGTAGCCGAATCCGCCATGCCGGCGTTCGGTTGGGATGCGACACATGCGGGCTAGGGTCTGGGCCGGCGTATTCTTCTGCGCGTTGCTGGCCGCCCAGGGCCGGCGTGGCGCGAACCCGCTGGCTGCGGACCGCGAGCCGATCGCAAGCGGCGCAACAACTTACGCCGCCCGCTGCGCCGGATGCCACGGGCGCGACGGAAAAGGAGGCGAGGCGCCGAGTCTGCACAAAAGCCGCATCGTCATGCTTTCGCCCGATCAGCGGTTCTTTGATGTGTTGAAAGAGGGCGTGCCTGGAGTCGGCATGCCTCCGCTCACTGGGCCCGATGCGGCGATCTGGGAAGTGGTCGCCTATGTTCAGAGCATTGCGAAGGCCGGCATGGGACTGCCCGTGCCGGGCGATCCCCACGCGGGGCGCGCCGTGTTTCAGGAAGCGGGCTGCCTCCGCTGCCACATCGTGGAAGGACGGGGAGGAGTGCTCGGGCCCGATCTCACCGGTATCGCGCTGCAGAGTTCGAGTGCTGCGATTCGCGAGTCGATCGCCGATCCAGCCGCACGGGTGTCGCCCGGCTATCGCGCTGTCACGGTTGCACTCGCCGATGGCCGCTCCGTGGAGGGCATCCTCAAGAACGAGGACAACTTCTCAATTCAGTTGATCGGCATGGATGGCGAACCGCACGCATTTTCCCGGGCTGAAGTCACGGCGGTGAAGAGCCGCCCATCGCTGATGCCCCTCGGTCTGGCAAGCCGGCTTTCGCCGGAGCAATTCCAGAACCTTCTGGCCTTCCTCGATCGCCAGCGCGCGGCTACCGCTCGATCCGAAATCGGTTTTCAAAATTACTGATCCATGCGACTCCTGGCCGTGCTTTGTGCTCTCTCCGCACCCGCGCAACTTATCGATCCTGTTTTTGCCAATCCGGCGGACTGGCTGAGTCACGATCGCGACAACACAGGTCAGCGCTACAGCCCTCTCAGGCAGATCGATACGGCGAACGTGAAGCGGCTGGCGGCGGCCTGGGCGTTCCAGACTCCGCGGCTGCCCGCCCGCAGCGAGACAACGCCTCTTGTACGCGCGGGCATCATGTACGTCACCGTAGGAGGCGAAGAGGCCCATGCGCTCGACGCCCGCACGGGCCGCGTGATTTGGAGCTTTCAGTATCCGGCCGAAACGCCCGCTGGCCCGCCGCCGCCCACGCGCGGCCTTCGCCGCACCAACTGGAATCGCGGCTTCGCGCTTTCGGGAAACCGCCTGTTCATGGCAACGAGCGATTGCTCATTGATCGCGCTCGATGCGCGGAACGGCAGCCTGCTGTGGCGCGTGCAACTGGCCGATCCGGGATTGTCGTATGGGACGACCGCTGCTCCGCTGGTGGTGAAGAATCTCGTGTTGCTCGGCGTTCGTGGCGGCGATACGGGCACGGTGCGCGGGTTTCTCGACGCCTATGATGTCGAAACGGGGAAGCGCGCCTGGCGGTTCGATACGGTTCCGGGTCCGGGTGAGAGGGGACATGAGACCTGGCCCTCGCAGAACGGCTCTTGGAAGGCTGGCGGCGGCGCCACCTGGACCACGGGAACCTACGATCCCGCACTCGGTCTGATCTATTGGACGACCGGCAATCCGGGTCCGGATGACTACGATGGCTCGAATCGAGCCGGCGACAACCTCTACAGTTGCTCGGTCATCGCTCTTGAGGCGAGCACCGCAAAGCTCCAGTGGCACTATCAGTTCACACCGCACGACGTGAACGATTGGGACGCCAACGAGGTGCCGATGCTGGTGGACTCGAAGTGGCAAGGCATCCCGCGCAAGTTGCTGCTCCACGCCAATCGCAATGCGTTCTTCTACGTGCTCGATCGCACGAATGGGGAGTTCCTGCTCGGCGAACCGTTCGCGCAGCAAACGTGGGCGCGCCGCATTCTGCCCAATGGCCGGCCGGATCGGCTGCCCGGCACCACGCCCACCACGAAGGGCAACTACGTTTGCCCGGATGTCCACGGAGGCACGAACTGGCAGTCCCCTTCGTGGAATCCCGTCACCGGGCTCTTCTACCTGGTTGCGCGCGATGCCTGCGGCTATTTCTATCCAACCGGATTCAGCAACGACCACGAGAAGATCGAGCCGAAGCAATCGGTGAAGGCGATCGATATCCGAACCGGCAAGGTGCGGTGGGAGTATCCGTTCCTCGGCAATCAGGAGCTGGTTGCACACGCGGGGACACTTTCGACCGCGGGCGGCCTGGTGTTTGTGGCCGGGCGCGACGGGCAGTTGATCGCACTTGACGGCCGGGACGGCAAGTATCTCTGGAATTTCAATACCGGCGGCACGATTCGCGCCTCGCCGATGAGCTACTCTGTCGACGGGCGGCAGTACATCGCGATTTGTACCAAGACCGCGGTGTTCGCATTTGCCCTGCCCGCGTTCGATCGATAGCGGCGGCGACGCCCCTGCCACTGTTTGCGCTCCGCACACTCGGCCGCCATTTTCTGCATCGGCCCGGTGGCGTTGGAGTATGCGAGTTCAGACTGGCGGATGGAGCCGCTGTCCAGCAGCGCTACGGCTTCACGCGCGAGCGGGCAGCGGTTGCGCTGGCCTGCCGCTGCATAGCTGCTGGCGAGGTCCATGAGGCTGAAGTAAAACTCGGTGGCGGCCGCGGCGCTCACCGGATCCATCCGGCGCACCTCATGCATCTTCGCCAGCGACTCTTCGCCAAATCGTACGGCCTCCGGATACCGCTTCATGCGCAGGAAGGCGAGGCCTTATCCATGACAATCCATTAGACTTCGAAACACTCCGCATGGCGATCGAGGTTCAGCCGGAGAGATTGGGATACCTGGGCCCGCTGAATCTAGTGCGCTGTACCAGGCTCGCGAACAATTTCAAATTAGTTGGTTAACTAGTTAGTCAATATTGCTAAGCCATCTGGGGTTTTTCATCTTTTTTCCACAGGCCCTTTGACAAACGCTCCGCCATCCGGGATACTAGGAAGGTTTGGCGAGAAGTGTGTTCTGCTCCCATCTCGTCTGCGCCTGTAGTTTAAGGTAGCTGGTCTGGGAGCCCGCCCCGAGGTTTCAACGCACATAGCGGCGTTTTGGAGCATGGGCGTGTCCGACTCATCACTGTCGCTCCAACGTTCGGGAACGTAATAAAGACAACAGGTTCCTGGTTGTTGCGTGCCGCGGCGAAAGGGCTTCCTCAAGGGGAGCGTCCTCCCGGGCAGATACAGCGCAGTATCTCGTTTCTACTGTTGGGTTGGGGATATACTTGGCGGCTGCGCCGTGCGCGTGCCTCCTGATTTTCTCTCGCGAAAAGTTTTGTTTCGAGCAAAGGATAAAGGGAAGAGATTCCGTGCCTACCTTTAATCAGCTTGTCCGCAAGGGTCGTAAGCCGACCAGATTCAAGACGGCGAGCCCCGCGCTGCAGTCGTGCCCGCAAAAGCGAGGCGTCTGCACGCGTGTGTATACCACCACGCCGAAGAAGCCAAATTCGGCACTTCGTAAGGTGGCTCGCGTCCGTCTGACCAACGGCATCGAAGTGACCACCTACATTCCGGGCGTCGGCCACAACCTGCAGGAGCACTCGATCGTGCTCATCCGCGGCGGCCGCGTCAAGGATTTGCCAGGTGTTCGCTACCACATCGTTCGCGGCACGCTCGACACTGCCGGCGTCGCCAACCGTAAACAGAGCCGTTCGAAGTACGGCGCCAAGCGCCCGAAGGCCGAAGGAGCGAAGAAGTAGTCCATGCGCCGCCGCAAAGTAGAAATCCGCGAAGTTGCCGCCGATCCGGTGTACGGTTCGACGCTAGCTGAAAAGTTCGTCAACTCCATGATGTGGGACGGCAAGAAGAGTGTCGCGCAGCGCCTCTTCTACGGTGCTCTCACCAAGATGGGCGAACGCGCCAACGACGATCCGTTGAAGATCTTCAAGAAAGCCGTCGAAAACGCCAAGCCGGTCCTCGAAGTGAAGACCCGGCGCGTGGGCGGCGCGAACTACCAGGTCCCGGTGGAAGTGCCGAACAACCGCCGCACCAGTCTCGCCATCCGCTGGATTCTCCAGAATGCCCGAAGCCGTCCGGAAAAGTCGATGGCGGAAAAGCTCGCCGGCGAACTTGGCGATGCCGCCAACCTCCGCGGTGGCGCCATCAAGAAGAAGGACGAAGTCCATCGTATGGCAGAAGCGAACAAGGCTTTTGCCCACTACCGCTGGTAGTAGAAGCGTTTTAGGAAACCTGCCCAGGAGATTATGCCCCGCACCGTTGCATTAGAGAAAATGCGCAATATCGGCATCATGGCCCACATCGATGCCGGTAAGACCACGACAACCGAGCGAATCCTCTACTACACCGGTCGGACATACAAGATCGGCGAAGTCCATGAAGGCACTGCCACCATGGACTGGATGGCCCAGGAACAAGAGCGGGGCATCACCATTACCTCCGCGGCGACCACCTGCCAGTGGCAGGACTACACCATCAACATCATCGACACGCCCGGCCACGTCGACTTCACTGCCGAAGTGGAGCGTTCGTTGCGCGTTCTTGACGGTGCGGTGGCCGTGTTCGACGCCGTTGCCGGCGTCCAGCCGCAATCGGAAACCGTTTGGCGCCAGGCTGACAAGTACCGTGTTCCCCGCGTGTGCTTCATGAACAAGATGGATCGCGTCGGCGCGGACTTCTATAAGTCCGTCCAGACCATCGTTGACCGTCTCAATGCCAAGCCCGTGCCGATCCAAATCCCCGTTGGCGCGGAAGACAAATTCGCCGGTGTGGTAGACCTCGTCACCATGAAGGCTCGCATCTGGCGCGACGAATCGCTCGGCGCCAAGTACGACGATGTCGACATCCCGGCCGACCTCGTTGAAACCGCCCAGAAGTATCGCGAACAAATGATCGAGGCCGTCGCCGAATGCGACGACACGCTGCTGGAGAAATTCCTAGGCGGCGAGCCGATTTCGGAAGCTGAACTGATCGCCGGCATCCGCAAAGCCACCATCTCTCAGAAGATGTTTCCGGTCATCTGCGGTTCTTCGTTCAAGAACAAAGGCGTTCAGAACATGCTCGATGCCGTGGTGGCTTACATGCCGTCGCCGCTCGATGTGCCCAACGTCACCGGCGTCGATCCGGATCACAAAGACAAGCAGCTCGAGCGCCGCTCGGCCGACGACGAGCCGTTTTCGGCCCTCATCTTCAAGATCATGACCGACCCCTACGTCGGCCAACTCTGCTTCCTGCGCGTCTACTCGGGCAAGCTGAATTCAGGCGACACCGTCCTGAACGCAGGCAAAGGCAAGAAGGAACGCATCGGACGCCTGGTAAAGATGCACGCCAACAAGCGTGAGGAAATCCAGGACATCCTGGCGGGCGACATCTGCGCTGCGGTGGGGCTGAAAACCGTGATCACCGGCGACACCGTCTGCGCCGAGTCGGCCCCGGTCATTCTCGAAGCCATCGACTTCCCGGCCCCGGTCATCCAGCTCGCCATCGAGCCGAAGACTAAGGCCGACCAGGAAAAGCTCGGTGTTGCCATCCACAAGCTGGCCACCGAAGACCCGACGCTGAAGGTCTCCACCGACAAGGAGACCAACCAGACGATTCTCGCCGGCATGGGCGAATTGCACCTGGAAATCATCGTTGATCGCATGAAGCGCGAGTTCAACGTGGAAGCCAACGTCGGCAAGCCGCAGGTGGCCTACCGCGAAGCGATTCGCAACAAGGCCGAAGCCGAATACACCCACAAGAAGCAGACGGGCGGCAGCGGCCAATACGCCAAGGTCAAGCTTCGCGTGGAGCCCTATCAGGGTGAAGAAGAGTTCGTGTTTGAAAACGAAGTCTTCGGCGGCGCGGTGCCGAAAGAATTCATTCCGGCCATCGAAAAAGGCGTTCGCGAGTCGCTCGACGCGGGCGTGCTCGCCGGCTACCCGATGGCGGCCGTGAAGGTCACCGTGTTCGACGGCGACTACCACGACGTCGACTCGTCGGAAATGGCGTTCAAGATCTGCTCGTCCATCTGCGTGAAGGAAGCCTTCCGCAAGGCCAAGCCGGTGCTGCTTGAGCCGGTCATGCGGGTGGAAGTAGTGGTGCCGGACGAATACATGGGCTCGGTCAACGGCGACCTTATCTCTCGCCGCGGCCGTCTCGAAGGCACCGAAATTCTCGGCGGTACACACATTATCAAGGCGATGGTGCCGCTTGAAAAAATGTTCGGCTACGCCACCGACCTACGTTCCAAGACGCAGGGCCGCGGGGCTTTCACCATGCACTTCTCGCAGTATGAAGAAGTGCCGCGCAACATCGCCGAAGAAATCATCAGCAAGGTGCAGGGAGCTAAGTAATCAATGGCGAAAGAGAAATTCGACCGCAGTAAGCCCCACGTGAACGTGGGCACGATCGGACACATCGACCACGGCAAGACGACGCTGACGGCCGCGATCACCCGCTGCCTCGCCAAGAACAATCCGAAGGTCAAGTTCCGGAGCTTCGACTCCATCGACAACGCGCCGGAAGAAAAGGCGCGTGGTATCACGATCGCCGCCGCGCACGTGGAGTACGAGACGGTGAACCGTCACTACGCGCACGTGGACTGCCCGGGCCACGCCGACTACATCAAGAACATGATCACCGGCGCGGCGCAGATGGACGGCGCGATTCTGGTGGTGGCCGCCACCGACGGCCCGATGCCCCAGACACGTGAACACATTCTGCTGGCCCGTCAGGTGGGCGTGCCGTTCATCGTGGTTGCCCTGAACAAGGTCGACATGGTGGAAGATCCCGAGCTGCTCGAGCTCGTCGAGCTCGAAGTGCGCGAGTTGCTGAAGAGCTACGGCTTCCCGGGTGACGAAATCCCGGTGGTGCCCGTGAGCGCCCTGGGCGGTCTGAACGGCGAGCCGAAGTGGGAAGAAGCGATCGACAAGCTGATGGCTGCGGTTGACTCCTACATTCCGATTCCCGAGCGCGCCATTGACAAGCCGTTCATCATGCCGATTGAAGACATCTTCTCAATCCAGGGCCGCGGCACCGTGGTGACGGGCCGTATCGAGCGGGGCATTGTGAAGGTGGGCGAGGAATGCGAGATCGTAGGCTTTGCCGACACCAAGAAGACCACGGTGACGGGCGTGGAAATGTTCAAGAAGCTGCTTGACGAAGGGCGCGCGGGCGACAACGTCGGGTTGCTGCTGCGCGGTATCGAAAAGGAAGGCGTCGAGCGCGGGCAGGTGATTGCCAAGCCGGGCTCGATCAAGCCGTTCAAGAAGTTCAAGGGCGAAGTGTACGTGCTGAGCAAGGAAGAAGGCGGCCGACACACGCCGTTCTTCAAGGGATACCGTCCGCAGTTCTACTTCCGGACGACGGACGTGACGGGCGTGGCCGAGTTGCCGGCGGGCACCGAGATGGTGATGCCGGGCGACAACGTTTCGCTCACCATCGAGCTGATCACCCCGGTGGCCATGGACAAGGGCTTGCGGTTTGCGATTCGCGAAGGCGGACGCACCGTGGGCGCCGGCACCGTGACCGAGATCATCGAGTAGCACTCACCGTCCGAGCAGTGTTTCAGCGGGGCCGGCCCCTCACCGGGCCGGTCCACTCCGAGAAAGAGCGTTAATCAGAATGGCAATTCGAGAAAGAATCCGAATCCGGCTGAAGGCCTACGATCACCGCGTGCTCGATAAGTCGACCACGGAGATCGTCAACACGGCCAAACGCACGGGCGCGCAGGTGGCCGGTCCCATTCCGTTGCCCACCGTCAAGAACAAGTACACGGTGCTGCGCTCACCCCACGTGGACAAGAAGTCCCGCGAGCAGTTTGAAATTCGTACGCACAAGCGGCTGATGGACATTCTCGAGCCCACCCAGGAAACCGTGGACGCTCTGATGAGGCTGGATCTGCCGGCTGGCGTCGACGTTGAAATCAAGGCCTTTGGAAAGAGGTAGGTAGGAGCGGCAAGCCGCTGCCGGAAATGGCTGAGACTCCTTGAAGGAGAGCGCGCCCCGGTAAGCTTCAGATGCGAACTATGAGCCCAGGAATTCTCGGCAAAAAGTTAGGGATGACGCAGGTGTTCCGCCCGGACGGCCAGGTGGTCCCGGTGACCGTGCTCAAGGCCGGCCCCTGCGTGGTGGTGCAGCGCAAGACGCCCACCACAGACGGCTACGATGCGATTCAGCTCGGCCTCGTTGAGGGCGCCAAGACGAAGAAGCTCCCCAAGCCGGCGCAGGGCCACTTGAAAAAGTCGGGCGCTGGAGGCGTCAAGTATACGCGTGAGTTTCTTCTCCAGCCCGGCGACGGCGGCGACCTGAAGCAAGGCGACCGCGTCCTGGTGGACGAGTTCAAACCCAGCACCAAAGTGGACATCATCGGCATCAGCAAGGGCCGTGGTTTTGCCGGCCTTGTCAAGCGCCACCACTTCCGTGGCGGCCCGTCCACGCACGGTTCGATGTTCCACCGCGCGCCCGGCTCCATCGGCGCTTCCAGCTTCCCCTCGCGCGTCTTCCCCGGCATGCGTATGGCTGGCCGCATGGGAACCGATCGCGTCACGGTGCGGAACCTCGAAGTAATTGAGGTGGACGCCGACGACAATTTACTCGTAGTAAAGGGCGCCGTGCCCGGACCGAATGGCGGTTATGTCATTGTCCGGCGGGCGAAGTAAGGAGGATTGGCAAGTGCCTACCGTAGACGTTGTCAATCTTAATAACGAAAAAGTGGGAAGCGTCGAACTCAGCGAAGCCGTCTTTGGCGCCGCTGTAAACGAAGCGCTTCTGTGGGAATCGGTCAAGCATCAACTCGCCGCGCAGCGCTCGGGTACCGCCAAGACCAAGGTTCGCCGTGAAGTGGCCGGCTCGGGCAAGAAGCTCTGGCGGCAGAAGGGTACTGGCCGCGCCCGTGTGGGTTCGGTTCGCAGCCCGCTGTGGCGCCATGGCGGCACCACGCACGGTCCGGTGCCGCGCAGCTACGACTACAAGCTGCCGAAGAAGATGATTCTCGGTGCCCTCAAGTCGGCACTCAGCGCCAAGCTCCGCGACGGAGAAATCACGGTGGTGCGCGATCTGGCTCTGGCCGACCATCGCACCAAGACCATGCACTCGACGCTCAGCAAATTCAGCGCCGCCAACTCCTGCCTGCTGGTGGATGCCGGCGACAACCGGAACCTCGCGCTCGGCTCGCGCAACCTGCCGCACGTCAAGGCTGTCGACTCCAAACAGTTGACCACCTACGATCTGCTTGGCCACAAGCGCGTGCTGCTCACCGAGACCGCTGCCAAGAAGCTGTCGGAGGGATTGGCGTAATGAATCACTACGAAGTCATCGTCCGGCCGCTCATCACCGAAAAGGCCGTCATCAAGAAGGACGACGAGCGGACTCTCTGCTTTGAAGTCTCCGCCGCCGCAAATAAAACCCAGATCCGCCAGGCCGTGCAGAAGCTGTTCGGCGTGAAGGTGGAAGATGTTCGCACTTCGATCACCGAAGGCAAACTTCGCCGCCGTGGCCGCTTTGCAGGCTATCGATCCGATTGGAAGAAGGCTTACGTCCGCATCAAAGCGGGCGAAAAGCTCCCCGAGTTCGCCGAGGTATAACACGCGCCATGCCAGTTAAAGGATTCCGGCCCATTACCCCCGCCCGCCGTTACATGACGGTGGAGGACCGCTCGGACGTCACCAAGCAAACCCCCGAACGCTCGCTCACCGAAGGCAAGAAGCGCCAGGGCGGCCGCAACAACTACGGTAAGCTCGCCATGCGGTTCCGCGGCGGCGGCGCCAAGCGCGCCCTTCGCGATATCGACTTCAAGCGCGACAAGCACGGTGTCGAGGCCAGCGTGGCCGCCATCGAGTACGATCCGAACCGCTCGGCCCGCATCGCGCTGCTCAACTACACGGACGGCGAAAAGCGCTACATCGTCGCCCCGGTGGGTCTCAAAGTGGGCCAGACCGTGGTATCCGGCCCCAACGCCGACATTCTGGTGGGCAACGCGCTGCCGCTGAAGAACATCCCGCCCGGCACCATTGTGCATTGCATCGAACTCCGCCCAGGCAAGGGCGCGCAGATGGCCCGCTCGGCCGGCGCGCAGGCTTCGCTCGTTTCGCGCGAAACCGAGTACGCGCTCCTGAAGCTTCCTTCAGGCGAAGTGCGCCGCGTCCGCGTTGAATGCCAGGCCACCATCGGCCAGGTGGGCAACGTCGACCACGAGAACGTCACGCTCGGCAAGGCCGGCCGCCAGCGCCATCTGGGCCGCAAACCGCATAACCGCGGCGTTGCAATGAACCCGATTGACCACCCGCACGGTGGCGGCGAGGGCCGCACCTCGGGCGGGCGCCACCCGGTTACGCCCTGGGGCCAGCCCACGCGCGGTTTCAAGACCCGGAACAATAAGCGGACCGATCGCATGATCGTCAGCAGGAAGAAGAAGACGAGATAGTATGGGCCGTTCACTTTCCAAGGGACCATTCTCTGACGACCACCTGGTGAAAAAGGTGGTGGCCATGAACGAAAAGAGCCAGCGCACGGTGGTGAAGACCTGGTCGCGCCGCTCGACGATCCTGCCAGATTTTATCGGCCATACGATCGCCGTGCACAACGGCAAGAAGTTCATCCCGGTTTACGTCACCGAAAACATGGTGGGCCACAAACTGGGTGAATTCTCGCCCACCCGCCATTTCAAGGGCCACGCGGCCAAAGCGGCCGAGGCCAAGGGTAAGTAAGGAGCCACCATGGAGGCAAGAGCAGAAGCCCGCAATCAGCGCATCTCGGCCCAAAAGGCCCGGCTCGTCGTCGACGAGATCCGCGGTCTCCCCGTGGGTGACGCCATCAACGCGCTACGCTTTACCAACAAGCGGATTGCGCCGGTGGTGGAGAAGGTTCTCCAGTCCGCCATCGCCAACGCCGTCAACAAATCAGACGAAGTGGACGCCGACAAGTTGTTTGTCGCCGAGGCCTACGTCAACGAAGGCCCCCGCCAGAAGCGTATCCGCCCGGCCGCGATGGGCCGCGCATACCGCTATCAGCGGCGCACCGCGCACATCGCACTCACCGTGGCAGAGAAGAAGTAAGGAAAAGGATCAGGATGGGTCAGAAAGTTCACCCCTACGGCTTCCGGCTGGGCGTCACCAAGACCTGGCGGTCGCGCTGGTATTCCAAGGCCGACTACGCCAAGCTCCTCAAGGAAGATCTCGACCTGAAAGAGGCCCTCACCGAGCGTCTCAAGGCCGCCGGCCTGAGCGCCATCGAAGTGGACCGTCCGGGCCAAAAGCTCCGCATCTCGATTCACACCTCGCGCCCCGGTATCATCATCGGGCGCAAGGGCGCGGAAATTGAAAAGCTCAAGAGCGAGCTCGCCAAGCGCACCGGCCGCGAAGTGTTTATCGATATTCAGGAAGTGCACAAGCCGGAACTGGACGCGCAACTGGTGGCCGAGTCGATCGCGCTGCAACTGGAAAAGCGCATCGCCTTCCGCCGCGCCATGCGCAAGAGCGTCGATTCGGCGCTTCGCTTCGGCTGCAAGGGCATCAAGGTGCGCGTGTCGGGCCGCCTGAACGGCGCTGAAATCGCCCGCAGCGAGTGGTATCTGCAAGGGCAACTGCCGCTACACACTCTGCGCGCCGACATCGACTACGGCTTTGCTGAAGCCCACACCACCTACGGGATCATCGGCATCAAGTGCTGGACCTACAAGGGTGAAATTCTCGAAGGCCACGGTTCGCGTCAGGTGCTCCGCGCCGGTGAGCCGGAGCCGCGCCGCGCTCCGCGCCGTGACAGTCGTGGCGGAGACCGCCGCGGTCCTGGTGGCGGCGGCGGTGGTGGCCGCGGCCCTGGTGGCGGCTATGGCGGCGGGGGCGGCGACCGCTCCTACCAACAGCGCGAACCGCAACAACAACAGCCTGCCGCCGGTGGCGCGCCTACGCAAAGCGTACCGCCTGCCGAAATGGCCCGCCCGGCGGCACAGCCCATCGCCGCGCCCATCGCTCAGCCTACGCCCTCGTGGAAGACCGAGCCGGGTGAAGGCGGCGGGGATAAGAATTAGTTTTTAGGGACGAGGAGATCAACCACCATGTTGATGCCCAAGAAGGTCAAATACCGCAAGCAGCAACGCGGCCGCCGCAAAGGCCTCGCCTGGCGTGGCTCGACGCTCGCCTTCGGCGACTTCGGTCTCAAGGCCATGCGCGTGTCCTATGTGACGGACCGCCAGATTGAAGCTGCCCGTATCGCCATGACGCGCTTCATCAAGCGCGGCGGCAAGATCTGGATCCGGATTTTCCCGGACAAGCCGATCACGAAAAAGCCGCAGGAAACTCGTATGGGTAAGGGCAAGGGCGCGCCGGAAGGTTGGGTGTGTATTGTCCGTCCCGGCAAGATCCTGTTTGAGATGGAAGGCGTCGATCAGGCCACCGCGGCCGAAGCGATGCGCCTCGCCGCGCAGAAGCTGCCCATTCCCTGCAAACTGGTTTCGCGTGAGATGACCGCCTAACCGGCTGAGAAGTAGAAACGAGAAGAAGAACAGTAAGCCATGAAAGCCGAAACAGCCTCCAAGCTTCGCCAGGCCGATCCGGCCGAGCTCGACAAACAGCTCACAGAAAACAACGAGCAGATGTTCCGCCTGAAGATGCAGATGCGCCTCGGCCAGATGGAAGGCCTGGATAAGTACCGCAAACTCCGCAAGGACAAGGCCCGGCTCCTGACCGTGCAGCGCGAACGCGATCTGGCCAAGAAGTAGGTAACGACGATGTCTGCCCCTGAGAAAGCTCCGAACAACAAGAACGAAAAGACCGGTCAGGTGCTGGCGAGCAAAATGGCCAAGACCATCGTGGTCGAAGTCACGCGCCGCGTGCCGCACCCGATCTACAAGCGCATCATCACCAAGCGCTCGAAGTTTTACGCGCACGACGAACAGGGCCAAGCCAAAGCCGGCGACACGGTGCGCATTGTCGAAGCGCGCCCGCTGTCCAAGCTGAAGCGTTGGACGCTCGACGCGATTCTGCGCCAGGCCGTCCAGGTCGGTTCCACCGCCGCCGACCAGACCCGCGAAGCGTTGCCGTCGGTGAAGAAGAAGGCCTAACGGCCGCCAAGGAAACAAGGAGACACTGCCATGATCGGAATGAGAACGATCCTCGAGGTGGCCGACAACAGCGGCGCCCGCAAGCTTCAGTGCATCCTGCCCCGCGGTGGCGATCTCGGGCTGCGCGCTGGGCTGGGTGACATCATCACCGCCGCCGTCAAGGAAGCCGCCCCGGATTCGAATGTCAAAAAGGGTAAGGTGGTGCGCTGCGTCATTGTCCGGATGCGCAAGGAAACCCGCCGCAAGGACGGCACCTACATCCGGTTCGACTCGAACGCCGCCGTGCTGATCAACGAACTCGGCGAGCCGGTAGGTACGCGCGTGTTCGGCCCGGTTGCCCGCGAACTGCGCGACAAGCGCTTCATGAAGATCGTGTCCCTCGCTCCGGAGGTGATTTAGTAACTCATGCCTAAAAAGAAACAGGCTACGCCGCCGAACAAGATTCGCCTGAAAAAAGGCGACATGGTCAAAGTAATCGCCGGTAACGACAAGGGTAAGTCCGGCCGGATCGTGGAAGTGGATCGCGACCGCGGCCGCGTGGTGGTTGAGGGTGTCAAACTGGTGAAGCGCCACTTGAAGCCGAACCCGGCCCGCCAAATCAAGGGCGGCATCGCGCAAAAGGAAGCCTCCATTCACGTGTCGAACGTGATGGCGGTGACCTCCAACGGCAAGCCGACCCGTATCGGCTACCGCATGGAAAAGACCGCCGCCGGCGTGGTGACCAAAACCCGCGTGGCGCGCAAGAACAAGGAAATCCTGGGGAAGTCCTAGCAAGGAAGTAGACCGATGGCTGCCCGTCTCAAAGATCACTACGTCAAGAAAGTTAAGCCGGCGCTCCAGACCGAGTTCTCCTACAAGAACACCATGGAAGTGCCCAAGATCGAAAAAATCTCGATCAATATCGGTATGGGTGAAGCAACCCAGAACGCCAAGCTCGTCGACGGCGCGGCGGTCGAACTGGGCGCCATCAGCGGCCAGAAGCCGCTGATCACGAGGGCCCGCAAATCCATCGCCGCCTTCAAGGTCCGCGAAGGCATGCCGATCGGCGCCATGGTGACGCTGCGCGGCGACCAGATGTATGAGTTTTTGGACCGCCTCGTCAACGTCGCCCTGCCCCGCGTGCGCGACTTCCGCGGCGTATCTTCGAAGAGCTTTGACGGCCGCGGCAACTACACGCTCGGCCTGAAAGACCAGTTGATCTTCCCCGAGATCGACTACAACAAAGTGGACAAGGCCAAGGGTATGAACATCTGCATCACTACCACGGCCAAAACCGACGCCGAAGGGCTCGCGCTGCTCAAGCACATGGGAATGCCGTTCCGCCAGTAGGCGGCGAGTGAAGGATTAGAAGAAGGAATACCCGATGGCCACTACCGCCAAAATCGCCAAAGACGAAAAGCTCGCCAAAGCCCGGGCCAAGAAAACCCCCAAGCTTGCGTGCCGCCATCGCAACCGCTGCATGGTGTGCGGCCGGCCGCGCGGCTACCTGAGTAAGTTTAAGCTCTGCCGGATCTGCTTCCGCAAGCTGGCTCTTGAAGGGCAAATCCCCGGCGTCACCAAGTCGAGCTGGTAGGAACGATAAGGACAAGGAACGACGATGATCTCCGATCCCATCGCAGATATGCTGACGCGCGTGCGCAACGCGCTGGCCGCCCGCCACGCCAAGGTGGACGTGCCGTCCTCCAAGCTCAAGGTGGAAGTGGCCCGTATCCTCAAAGAAGAGGGCTACATTCTCAACTACAAGCTGGTAGAGGAAGGCCCGGCCCGCACCATCCGCCTGTATCTCAAGTACACGCCGGCCAACCAGCCGGTGATCAGCGAGATCGAACGGATTTCGCGCCCCGGTTGCCGCATCTACGCCAACAGCAAGGACATTCCTCGCGTGCTCGGCGGCCTGGGGATCAACATTCTCACCACCTCGCGCGGCGTGATGACCGGCGCCGACGCGCGCAAGAACGGCGTGGGCGGCGAAGTGCTCTGCCGGATCTGGTAAAGGAACTCTAACGATGTCGCGAATTGGCAAGAAGCCCATCCCGCTCCCCAAAGGCGTCCAGGTGTCGCCGGTGGCCGCAGGCCATGTCGAAGTGAAAGGCCCCAAGGGCAGCCTTTCGGTGCCTGTGCCCGCCGGCATTCGCTTTGAAAACAACAACGGCACGCTGGAGCTGAAGCGTGAGAACGACTCAATGGCCGCTCTCCACGGCCTGACGCGCGCGCTGACCAACAATGCCGTCGTCGGCGTGTCCACCGGGTGGACGCGCGAACTCGACATTGTCGGCATCGGCTATCGCGCCGACGTCAAGGGCCGCGTTGTGTATTTCACGCTCGGCTACTCGCACGCTATCGAATTTCTGTTGCCCGACGGCGTCGATTGCAAGATCGACAAGCAGACCCACCTGGTGCTGACCGGTCACGACCGTCAGATGCTCGGTCAGGTGGCCGCCAACATGCGCGCCCTGCGTCCGCCAGATCCCTACAAGAACAAGGGTGTGCGGTATACGGGCGAGACGCTCCGCAAGAAGGTCGGCAAGGCCGGCGCGGCGGGCAAGGGAGGTAAGTAGGAATGATCAACCGGCCCTCACGCGATGCACATCGCCTGCGGATTCACAAGCGCATCCGCGCCAAAGTGGCGGGCGATGCCGCCCGTCCCCGTCTCGCCGTGTTCCGCAGCATCAAGCACATCACCGTGCAGGTGATTGACGACCGCAAGGGCCACACCCTTGTCGCGGCCTCCTCGCAGGAGAAGGACGCGCCGAACGGTGGCAACCTCGCCGGCGCCAAAGCTCTCGGCAAGCTGATTGCCTCCCGCTGCCAGGAAAAGGGAATCAAGAGTGTGGTCTTTGACCGCGGCGGCTATCTGTATCATGGACGCGTCAAGGCTCTGGCCGACGCCGCTCGCGAAGGAGGCCTGGAGTTCTAATGGCTGCAACCACGGCACAATCGAAGAAGCTCAATCTCAATGAGCTGAACCTGAAAGAGCACGTCATCTCCATCAACCGCGTCACCAAAGTGGTGAAGGGCGGTAAGAACCTTAGCTTTGCGGCTCTGGTGGTGGTGGGCGACCCCGCCGCCAAGGTCGTCGGCTTCGGTACCGGCAAGGCGCGCGAAGTTCCTTCGGCCATCAAGAAGGGCATCGAGGCGGCCAAGCGCAACGTCCGCGAGGTCCACGTGCTCGAACACTCCATTCAGCATGCCGTGCTCGGCCGTTTCGGCTCGGGCCAGGTGCTGCTCAAGCCCGCCCCGGCTGGTACGGGCGTGATCGCCGGCGGCCCGGTGCGCGCGGTGATGCAGGCGGCCGGCGTGCCGAACGTGGTTACCAAGTCCATCGGCTCGCACAACCCCCACAACGTCATCCGCGCCACCATGGCCGCGCTCGACCTGCTCCGCGACCGGACGCAAATGAGCGACCTGCGTGGCGTCACGATGGACAAGCTCAACGGCTAAGGTAGAGAAATAATTATCATGGCGGCGCAAGCAAAAACGATCAAAATCAAGCTCGTCGGCAGCCCCATCGGCCGGGTCAGCCTGCAGAAGAGGGCCGTCGCGGCGCTCGGTCTGAAGAAGATGAACCAGGTCGTCGAAAAGCCGGACTCGGACGCCTTCCGCGGCTTCGTCAAGAAGTATCCGCATCTGCTGGCGCTGGTCGACTAGTTACACGCAAAAGCGAAGAGCAAGAGAACACCATGAATCTGAACGACCTGAAACCCCCGGCTGGACAACAGAAGACGCAGAAGCGTATCGGCCGCGGCATCGGTTCGCATCGCGGGAAGTACTCCGGCCGCGGCGCCAAGGGTGCCAAGTCCATTTCCGGCTATAGCAAAATGCGCGGCTTTGAAGGCGGCCAGATGCCGCTCCATCGCCGCCTGCCCAAGCGCGGCTTCACCAACGGCCCCTTCAAGAAGCACTTTGCTGAGCTCAACGTCGGCCGGTTTGACCGCATCGAAGGCACCACGTTTGACCCCGCTTCGCTCAAAGCCGCGGGCGTCATCAACAAGCTCGGCGATGGTTTGCGGATCCTTGGTTCGGGCGAACTGAAGAAGGCCATCCATGTGAAGGCCCACTACTTCACGCCCGGCGCCGAACAGAAGATCAAGGCTGCCGGCGGCACCTGCGAAAAGATCGAAGTCAAGCCCCCGGCCCCGATCGTGCGCGGTTCGGCCGCGGCGAAGAAGAAGTAGTTACTCTTGCAGTCGCCCGTTAAGGGACAATAGAACAACGATGAACAAGTTCCTCGAAGCCGTCGCGAACATTTTCCGGATTCCGGATCTTCGCACCCGGGTCCTGTTTACACTGGGCCTGCTGGCCATCTACCGCCTGGGTGCGCAGATTCCTGTACCCGGCATCGATGCCAACAAGCTCGAGGCGTTTTTTGCGCAGAACCAGGGGTCGCTGTTCGGCTTCCTCGACATGTTCAGCGGCGGTATGTTCCGGCGCTTTACCGTGTTTGCGCTGGGCATCATGCCCTACATCACGGCGTCGATCATTCTGCAGTTGATGACCGTCGCCGTGCCCGCCCTTGAGAAGATTCAAAAAGAGGGCGAACTCGGGCGGCGCAAAATCACGCAGTGGACCCGTTATCTGACGGTCATCCTTGCGTTCTTCCAATCCGTCACACTCGCCACCGCGCTGCAAAACGCGCAGGGCGGCTTTGTGGTCAATCCGGGCTGGGGCTTCGTCTTCATGACGATGATCTCGCTCACCACCGGCACGGCCTTCATCATGTGGCTGGGCGAACAGATCTCCGAGCGCGGCATCGGCAACGGCATGTCGCTGATCATCTTTGCCGGCATCGTGCGCGGTCTGCCCGACGCGATCATGGAAATGTGGACCAACCTCCGCACCGGCAACTGGAGCGTGATCCACGTGATCGTCATCATCGCGATGATGGTCGCCGTCGTCGCCTTCATCATCTTTGTCGAGCGCGGTGAGCGCCGTATCCCGGTGCAGTACGCCAAGCGCGTCGTCGGCCGCCAGATGCTGGGCGGGCAAACCACGCACCTCCCTCTGAAGGTGAACGCCGGCGGCGTCATCCCCGTGATCTTTGCCTCGAGCCTGCTGGCGATCCCGCAGGGCTTCATGAACTTCGACCTGGTGCGCAACAACCGCTGGCTGCGCGGCCTTCTCGAAACCATCAACCACTCCGAGCCGCTGTACTTCATCCTGTACGTGGCCGGCATCATCTTCTTCTGCTTCTTCTACATTTCGATCATCTTCAACCCGAACGAAGCAGCCGACAACATGCGCAAGTACGGCGGGTTCATTCCGGGCATCCGTCCGGGCCGCAACACCGCGGACTACCTGAACCGCATTCTCACCCGCATTACGCTCGCCGGCGGCTTGTACCTCGCCATCCTGTCGCTCATCCCCGACATTATGATCGGCGGCATCAAGCTGAACCACCTGCCGCTCATCGGCAACTGGATTGACAACTATTTCCCGCGCTTCATACTTGACGGGTTGGGCGTGAGCTTTTACTTCGGCGGCACGTCGCTGCTGATTGTGGTGGGCGTCGCCATGGATCTGGTGAACCAGATCGAAGCGCAGCTTATTATGCGTCACTATGAAGGCTTTACCCCGCGTGCCGGCCGCATCCGTGGCCGCCGTTCGGGATTCTGATAAACTGTTAGTCGGGCATATCTCGAGTCATATGGTAGTTCGCAAAACACCGTCCGAGCTCGAAAAAATGCGAGCCGCGGGCATGCTTGTCTACGAAGTGCTCAAGGCGCTTGAGGCGGTGGTCGTTGAAGGCGTCACCACGATGGAACTCGAAGTGGTGGCGGAAAAGATGATCAAGGACGCAGGCGCCCGGCCGGCGTTTAAGAACTACTTTGTGCCGGCGGTGGGCCAGCGCTACAAGTATGTGCTGTGCACGTCGGTGAATGATGAAATTGTCCACGGCTTGCCGTCGGATAAGCGCGTGTTGAAGGTGGGCGACGTCGTCAGCATCGACACGGGCGCGGAGTTGAACGGATATTTTGGCGACTCGGCCATTACGGTGCCGATCGGTCCGGTTGACCCGAAGATTACGCGTCTGCTGGATGTGACGCGCGAGTCGCTTGAAAGGGCGATCGAGCAGGTGCGGCCGGGCAACCGGCTTTTTGATGTGTGCGGTGCCGTGGAGCGCCACGTGCGGGCCTCGGGCTTCGGCATCATCAAGGAGTACGTGGGCCATGGGATCGGGACCCAGTTGCATGAGGAACCGCAGGTTCCCAACTATGTGGACCGGAACCACGAAAATCCGCGCCTGAAAGAAGGCATGGTGCTGGCGATCGAGCCGATGATTTCGGCCGGCAAGCCGGACACGAAAGTGGCGCCGGACCGCTGGACCGCGAAGACGAAGGACGGGAGCTACTCGGCCCACTTCGAACACTGCGTGGCGGTAACGCCCGACGGTCCCTGGGTGCTGACGAGGCCCTGAGGTGCCGGAAGAAGACGGCCTCGAAAAGACGGCCGAGGTGCTGGGAACCGTGGTGGAGTTACTCCCCAGTCTCCAGTGCCGAATTGAATTGGAAGACCGGCGGCGCGTAACGGCGCATCCGGCAGCGGCGGTGAAGCGCAACTTCGTCCGGCTTCGTCCGGGCGATCAGGTAGCGCTGGTGCTGGCGCAGCGGGATCCAACCCGCGGCCGCATCGTCCGGCTGCTCGACCCCCAGGTCGCGGGGCGCGACCGTGGCGTTTTGCGGTAGAGCGGCGGCGCACGGGGCGCGCCGCATGACACGAGTTTTAGTTTGAAGGATTGAATGCAATGAAAGTGCGAGCTTCGGTAAAGCCGATCTGCGAAAAGTGCAAATTGATTACGCGCCACGGCGTCGTGCGCGTCATTTGTACCAACCCCAAACACAAGCAGCGGCAAGGCTAAGAGGGAGAACGAAAGAAACATGGCACGTCTGGTTGGCGTCGATCTGCCCCCGCGGAAGCGGGCCGAAGTGGGGCTCACTTACATTTACGGCATTGGCCGCACCCGCGCCAAGAGCATCCTCTACCGGTGCAACATTGACTTCAATAAGACGATCGGCGATCTCACCGAAGAAGAGGTCAGTCACATTCGTACGTTGCTTGAAGAAGAGGGATCGGTCGAAGGCGACCTCCGCAAGGAAATCTCGCTCAACATCAAGCGCCATATCGAAATGGGCTCCTACCGTGGCCTCCGCCATCGCCGGAGTCTGCCGGTGCGCGGCCAGCGCACTCACACCAATGCCCGTACGCGCAAGGGTCCGCGCCGCGGCACGGTGGCCAACAAGAAGAAGGCCGGCGTCAAGTAGCCGGTAAGGAATCAGAAGCAGAATGGCGAAAGCACAAGCAAAGGCCGCTGGCGGCAACAAGAAGAAGTCTTTCAAGAAGAAGGAAAAGAAAAACATTCCGGTGGGCGTGGTCTTTGTACAGGCCTCGTTCAACAACACCATCGTCACCATCACGGACCCGCAAGGCAACGTGGTGTGCTGGTCGAGCGCCGGATCGCTCGGCTTCCGCGGGTCGCGCAAGGGCACGCCCTTCGCCGCTCAGCAGGCCGCCCTCACCGCCGGCACCAAGGCGAGGGATGCGGGCATGCGGACCGTGAATGTGTTTGTCGCCGGTCCGGGTGGCGGCCGCGAGTCGGCTGTGCGCGCCTTGGCCAATGCGGGCATCGAAGTGCGGACCATCAAGGACGCCACGCCGATTCCCCATAACGGTTGCCGCGCTCCCAAGCGCCGCCGCGTTTGATTTTTGGTTGGTTCGCGCCGCTTACGCCCTCCCCGGGCGCCGGCGGCGCTCGTTGTTTGTTAAGATACTCAACATCTGAAAGCGGGACGAAAAGCCGTATCTGGTTTGTAAACCGCACCTGAGTAAGTAAGAAGTTCATTCAGGTCAAGGAGAAGCGAAAAAGTGGCTCGATATACTGGCCCGGTCTGCCGCCTCTGCCGGCGTGAGGGCATGAAGTTGTATCTCAAAGGCGAACGCTGCCATTCCGAGAAGTGCGCGATTGAAAAGCGTAACTTCCCGCCCGGACAACATGGCAAGGATCGCAAGCCGAAAATTCTCGGCTACGCGCTGCAGTTGCGCGAAAAGCAAAAGACGCGCCGCATCTATGGCGTGCTCGAACAACAGTTCCGCAACCTGTTTGAGAAGGCCAATCGCGCCAAGGGCATCACGGGCGAAAACCTGCTGGGCCTTCTCGAGCGCCGCCTCGATAACGTAGTCCACCGCATGGGCCTCGGCACCTCGCGCCCCATGGCGCGTCAGGTGGTCCGGCACGGACATATCGAAGTGAACGGCCGCAAGGTCAACATTCCTTCCTACATCGTCAAGGCCACCGACGTGGTGTCGGTCCGTGAGAAGAGCAAGAACCACCCCGGGTTGCTCGCCGCGCGCGACGCCACGGCGCATTCGCCCGCGCCCAACTGGCTCGAAGTGGACCGCGAGAATCTAAAGGCTCGCGTCATCCAGAACCCCAAGCGCGAAGAACTCGTCCAGATCCAGCTCAACGAACAGCAGATCGTCGAACTGTACTCCAAGTAGCCGCCGTCAACACCACAGTAGTTAGTGCCCGAAAGGAGACCATCGCAGCAATGTTTAAAGGCTTTCAAAAACCCAAGCGCCTGGTGGCCAATACCGAATCGCTCTCGGACCGCTATGGCATGTTCTGGGCCCAGCCCTTCGAACGCGGGTTCGGCACCACGATCGGCAACAGCCTCCGCCGCGTATTGCTCAGCTCAATCGAAGGCTGCGCCATCACGGCCGTGCGCATTGACGGCGTTTCCCACGAATTCAGCCCCATTCCCGGGGTAGTGGAAGACGCGACGGATATCATTCTCAACCTCAAGCAGGTGCCCTTCAAGATGACGGGCGAAGGTATTCACACTGCCCGCATCGTTGTGGAAGGCGCCGGCGAGGTAACGTCCGCGCAGATTCAGACGGACGCAGATGTGGAAGTACTCGACCGCCACATGCACATCGCCACGGTGAGCGAAGGCGGCCGGCTCAACATCGAAATGCGTTTGAAGTCCGGCCGCGGCTATGTCGCGCAGGACCGGAACTTTGACGACGACCTGCCGGTGGATTACATTCCGATCGACTCAGTTCACTCGCCCGTGCGCAAGGTGAACTACTCGGTGGAAAACGCCCGCCTCGGCCAGATGACGGACTACGACAAGCTCACGCTCGAAGTCTGGACGAATGGCGCCATTTCCCCGCAGGATTCGATTGGCCAAGCGGCCAAACTCCTGAAAGATCACATGTCCATCTTCATTAACTTTGAAGAGGTCCCCGAGGCCGCCGAAGAGCCGGCCGGGCGCGCCATCAACCAGATGAACGAAGTGCTAAACCGCAGCGTCGAAGAACTCGAACTGTCGGTGCGCTCCTACAACTGCCTCAAGAACGCCAATATTCAAACGATCGGCGACCTGGTGCAGAAGACCGAGCCGGAAATGCTGCGGACCAAGAACTTTGGCCGTAAGTCGCTCAGCGAGATCAAGGAAATCCTGGGTAACCTCAGCTTGAGTTTCGGCATGCGGTTCGACTCACAGGGCCGGCTGGTTTCTCTGTCCGGCACCCTGGTGGCCCTGGGCGCGGCCGAAGCGGCCATTGCCAGCGGGAACCTCGGCGGCGCTAAGAACTCCGGCGTTGGCGATGATGACGGTGATGACGCTGAGGATCTGGGCGATGACGCCCAGGCGTAGTGAGCGCTAGAGAGAAGGACTTAGTAAGAAGACCATGAAACACGGAGTTGCCGGTTACAAACTCAAGCGCGACGCTAGTGCCCGTCGCGCTCTGCTCCGCAATCTCGCTACCAGCGTGATTGACGCCGAGCGCATTCAGACCACTATTCCCAAGGCCAAGGCGATCAAGCCGATCGTCGAAAAGCTCATCACGCTCGGCAAGAAGGATAACCTAGCCGCGCGCCGCCAGGCCGCGTCGTTCCTGATGACGCCCGAGTCGGTGAAGAAGCTGTTCGATAAGGTCGGTCCGCGCTTCAGCCAGCGCAACGGCGGCTACACCCGCATTGTTCGCCTCGGCTGGCGCAAGGGCGACGGCGCCGAAATCTGCATGCTGGAGCTGGTGGGCTCCGAACTGGTGAGGCGCGCCGAAGAGCGCCGCAAACGCAAGGAAGAGCGCCTGAAGCAGTTGCAGGAAGAGCAAGGCGGCATGCCGCCGCAACAGTAAGCAGCGGTCATAGGACTGTATGGTTCGTTTCGTGTGCAAGAATGTTACTTAAGGGTCTCCCCAGTCTAACTTCTTTTTTTTACATACTGTTGGAGACCCTTTAGGGTGTAAGCCCCACGCAAGGGTGGTGTGTTTTCGAATCGTCAGAGCCCCGGCGCTCATCACTTTAACCGGAAGGGCTCTCTACCCCTAAAGCTTTCAAAGCTTTAGGTCGATGAGCGCATGGGCCTTATGCCACTTACTCTTGATCGGGCGCGGCCAAAACCGGCAGAGCGCGCGAAACCGGCTCCGCCACGCAAGCTTAGGTCTGCTCGGACACCCTTGGCGGCCCTTGCTTCCAGACCTCCTACAGTCAGACAGGAAATAAGCGGGCGGATCAGGCTGCTTCCTGCCTTAGGGGCTGGCAAGAAATCGAACAACAGAGTAGGACGTAGCTCTGGCAGCGTACTGCTGGGCGTGAGCCTCGGTTTTCACGAGCCCAAGGCGGACCACGGCCAATATCGACATCGCGTCGGGCGGGAGGTGGCGAACCAAC
>VFZP01000018.1 GCA_016871115.1 Acidobacteriota bacterium | reverse complement strand
CCACGCCCGCCACCTCGCCGCGGACCTCAAGCAGATCGCGCGGCGCCAGGCGCTTTCCTACCCCGGCCGCGCGCTCTCGCAGCCGCGCCGCGACTACTTCAAACTCGGCGCCGCGTTGTTGTGGTCCGGCTATGGAGACTACGCGCTGCCCTACCTGGAACGCGTCCTCGTCGACGATCCCGCCAACACGCTCACCATGGTGCTGGCTGCGCAGGTCCACCGCGAAGCCGGCCGCTTGCCGCAAGCCGCGCGGCTCCTCGATGAAGCGCTGCGTTTGCAGCCGGCGCTGGCCGAAGCCTGGAACGAACGCGGCGGCCTCGCGCTCGCTGCAAAGAAGCCCGAGGAAGCGCTCGAACAATTCGAGCAAGCCCTCGCAGGCCGACCCGATCTCCTTTACGCGCTCCTCAACGCCGCACAAACCGCCGCGCAGCTAGACCGCCTCGATCAAGCCGCCGCCTACTACCGCCTCGCCCGCGCCGCGCATCCGCGTTCGGCCGATGCCGCCAACGGACTCGGGCTCACGCTCGCCAAGCAAGGCGATTCGCGTGAAGCCGAAACACTGCTGCGCGAAGCCGTCACGCTTGACCCCGCGCTGGCCTCCGCCGGGAACAATCTCGCCGTTTTGCTGTTGCGCGGTGAACGCAAAGACGAGGCCGTGGCCGCACTCGAACAAGGCATCGCGCAAGCGCCCGCCGACGAAGGCCTGTATCTCAATCTCGGCCGCCTCTGGGTGCAAAATGGCGACCGCGCGAAGGCCGCCGACACCATGCGCCGGCTGCTGAAACAAAACCCTGCGAGCGCCGTGGCGCGCAAGGCTCTCGCCGATCTGGAAGGAAAGTAAAATAGAGGGGTCCGTGTTTCCCGCCGCAATCTCGTAGCGTTGATGGGTGCGGCTCCGCTGGCGGCCCAGTCGAAGAAGGCGCCGGCGAAGCTCCTGCTGCCCACCGACCAGCCCGACGAACATCACTTAAAACTGATGTGGTACAGCCCGGTGCCGCCCATTGACCGCACCACCTTCCGGCTGCAAGTGAAAGGCCTCATCGAAAAGCCCGCCGCGCTGGAACTCGCGCGCCTGCAAGCTTATCCGCAGGAGACGCAGCAACCGCGCATGAAGTGCGTACAGTGTTGGTCTGCGCGCGCCACCTGGAGCGGCTTCCGCTTCGGCCATCTGCTGGAAACCGCCCAACCGCTCAAGAAAGCCAAGGCCGTGCGCATTGACTGCGCCGACAAGTGGTACGAGTACTTCACACTCGAAGAGCTGATGTCGCCGCGCGTGATGTTCGTGCTGGGCATGGCGGGCCAGACGCTGCCGGACAATCACGGCGGTCCGCTGCGGTTGATCGACCCGGCGCGCTATGGCTACAAGTCGGCGAAGCTCATCACGTCCATCACGTTTGTTGAGCAAGGCAAAGGTTCGATGGCCTGCGACATCGGCCCCTACTACTCACCCGACGGCACGATTCTCGCCGGCTACGATACGCCGCTCGACATCGCCGGCGGCAAGTGGAAGCGCAAGATCGCAGGCGGCGAGATCACGGAGTACTGATCCGTGCCGTAAGTGCCTCGCTAAGAGGTCCGGTGATTTCGCCGGCGGCCGAACTAGGCCACCCGGGCCCGCCCGCTCCGGCGATCCGCACGGCGAGGAAGTCGCGGTCTCCAGCCGGATACCCGCAGCTTGCCGGTGTCCACCAAAGTGTAGGCAATGCTGCACTGGGTGAAGCGGAATTCACGCCGCCCAGAATGGGTGGCCGGTGTGACGTGAACGTCGGGACCCAGGCTGCGGAGGTAAGCCAGCGGTTCGGCTTTCTCCCCGCGTTCGGTGGCCGTGGTGCCGAGTGCGCGCACTTCAAAGCCGCCGTCCCGCGCCATCTCCGGCGCGGTCTGCGCCGTGCGGGCGGCGCCGCTGGCCGGGTCCTGCGGCATCTGCGGCAGGGCCATGAGGATCCGAGGCTTCACGTGTTTTTCAGTTTAGCCGCAGGACTGCTGCCCGCGCCCTTATGATGTAGTATTGTGGTCTCATGAACAGACGCGAATTGATCACTGGCATCAGCGCCCTCGCTGGCGCGGCTTCGGCGGTGGCCCCACTGGCCCAGGCACAAGGGAAGGTAACCAAGTATTGCCGCTTCAAGAAAGGCAATGTCGTCGCCCATGGCATCGTGAACGGCGACACCGTGCGCCAACTGAGTGGCGACCTGTTTGCGAACCCCAAGGAAACCGGCGCAAAACACAAGTTGTCGGAAGTGAAGCTGCTCTATCCGATTGCGGCGCCCAGCAAGATCCTCGCTTTGGCGGGCAACTACAGAAGCCACCTGGGGAAAGCCGCGCCGCGGCCGAATCCCGAGCCTTTCTACAAACCGCCGAGCTGCCTGCAGAATCCCGAAGACCCGATCGTGATTCCGCCGGGCGCCACCAACGTGCACTATGAGTGCGAGTTGGTGATTGTGATCGGCAAGACCGCCAAGCAGATCACGGAAGCGCAGGCGCGAGACCACATCTTCGGCGTTACCTGCGGCAACGACGTTTCCGAGCGCATCTGGCAAAATGACCCGAAGATCAAGGACGTGCAGTGGTGGCGGGCCAAGGGCGCAGACACGTTCGGCCCCGTGGGCCCGGTCATAGCGCGCGGCATCGACTACGGCAAACTGCGCATCATGACGCGCCTCAACGGCAAGATCATGCAGGACGAGAACACATCAAACCTGGTTCATGGATGTGAAAAGGTGGTGAGTTTCATCAGCCAGTCCACCACGTTGTTTCCGGGCGACCTGATCTTCACCGGCACGGGCGGAATAACGTCGGCGATGAAGCGCGGCGATGTCGTGGAGATTGAGATCGAAGGAATCGGCATCCTGCGGAATACGGTCGCGTAGGTAGGTACGCCGCCGCTACTCGCCGCTCATCGGGCTCCGCCGCTTCTTTGCCGCGGAACGCTGCGCTTTCTCCGTCAGGCGCCGTTGCTTGGATCCCAACGTGGGGCGGCTCGGACGGCGGAGCTTCGGCTTCACTTCGGCTTGCGCCACCAACTCGTCGAGCCGCATCCGTGCCTCCGCGCGATTTGCCTCCTGCGTCCGATGCTCCCTCGCCGTGAGGATGAGCACTCCATCTTGCGTGATCCGGTTTCCGGCCAGCGCCAGGAGCCGCGCGCGGACCGGAGGCGGCAGGATTGGCGATTGCCGCACATCGAAACGCAGTTCCACGGCTGTTGAAACTTTGTTCACGTTTTGCCCGCCCGGCCCGGAGGCGCGGACGAAGGACAGTCTCAGCTCAGAATCGGGAATGCGAATCGGCACTATGCTCAATGCTACGCCGAACCGGTACGCGCAGGGAGGTCACTGGCGTGTGATCTCCACCAGTTGCTTTTCCTCTTAGTTGACATCCCGCGACTCCGGTCCGCTTCTGTACCGCCGCGTGAGGCCATCCACTGCCCAATCGCCGACGGATGCTTTGCCGGAATCACGCCGCCGATTTTGTGGGCGGCCACCACCGCCAAGGCCATCGATGCCATGCAGCCGCACGATTATTGGCAGTCCGGTTTGCCGCCGAACTGACACGGGGTGATCCTGGTGGTGAGGTCAGCCGACAGGGTAACGGTGGTGCGCGCGAAGATACACTCGTCGGGACTCTGCGGCGGTTTGGCAAACTGCCGGATCAACCCGTCCGGCATTTCCAGCCTGGAATACTGCGTTCTGAACACGCCGAGTTCGCGGATCACCCTGGCCCGTTCGTCTGGCGCGAGCATCTCCGGCAGACGATCGCCTTGCTGCGGCCTGAACAAGCTTAACCAGACTTCACGCACATCCAGGCGCAGCGTCCAGAAATCCCGAAACTAACGCAGGTAGCCCGGCCGCTTCATTCATCGTCTGTCCGGTAATCGTGCAGTGGATCACGATATGCTGTCCGGCAATGTTCTTCAGAATCCGTTCGTACGTAGCGGGCGCATGGCGCACGTCATGCTCCGGCGCGAGGCCATCGATCGAAACCGCGACGATGAGATGAGCACAGTTGGCCCACTGCGCGGGAATTGGACGAAAGGCGCTGGTGACAATCTGCACGTGGACTTTGCGCGCCAGCAGCGGCGGCTCCAGTTCCTTTGGTTCGAAACGGCGGAGGCTTTCTCGCCGAAATAATCAATAAACTGTTCGCTTCTGAGACGTCGCCTTCGAAGCAAAACTGAACCGGGGCTCTTCCCGGGTTCGCGCAGGATTTGGTGTGCGCCCGGCCAGATACTCTCCCACCGGGGGGGCCGTGCCTTAAACGTTGTCCATCGCGGGATACCGGTCCAGGAGGAAAGCGCCATTCGAAGAATTCTCCTACTGGCACACGCGGCTCGCAACCAACGGCGCGTCCTTCGGCGCCGGGCACCCGTGGCGGCGGTTGGTGCTGCCGAAGAAGATCGAGAACTGGTCGCTGACCAGTTTGCAGCAGCGTCTGGTGAAGACGGGTGGCAGGCTGGTCGAGCATGCCCGGCACTAAGGGCTGATGTTGGCTGAGGGCCATCTTTCGCGGCGATTGTTCGGCTGGGCGGTGGTCCGAAGAAGCAGTCCAGGCCGGGTGTATACTGTGGGGTCCGGGAGACCCAAAATGAATTTCCGGATACGATCTGGAGCATGACGCGCCGCCACCTTCTTGGACAACTCGCTGCTGTTTCATCGGCCGCTGCCTCCACCGGGCCGAAGTCCACGGGCTTCGCCCTGATCGGGGACCGGCCGCACAACTCCGACTACATCCGCACCGCACTTCGCCGGACCATCTGCAAGGAGATGGGCGTCAGTGTGGACTTTCGCGACGAGGTGGAACTGCTGACCGCCCAAAACCTCGCCGGTTACAAGCTGCTGATCGTTCTGCGGGACGGATTTCTGTGGCCGGACGGGTATCTCGATGAGAACTCCAATGCCGCCTGGCACAGCAGCGGCCGGCCGCAGTTGGTGAGCGAACCTGCCGTGACGCCCAAGCGCGAGATCAAGGGCTTTGCCTGGATGACGCCGGAGCAGGGCCGCGCCGTGCAGAGCTTCGTTCGAAACGGCGGAGGCGCGCTACTGCTGCACAACGTCACTCATATCGGCACACACAACGCCGAGTTCCGCGAGTTGCTGGGCGCCTCCTACCTGGGCCACCCGCCCGTGCGGACGTTCAAGGTGCGGGTGACCAACGCGACCCACCCGATCACGCGCGGGGTCGGCGACTTCGTTGTCACCGATGAGCAGCACTACATGACGTATGACAAGGACCGCAAGCACTTGCTGCTGGAAAGCGTGAACGAGCAGGGGCTCGCGTTCCAGGAACACGGCCCGTCGGCGCCAGCGGGTTGGGCGTTCGAATACGGCAAGGGCCGCGTATGCTACTTCTCTCCGGGGCACCTGCTTACGGTGCTCTGGAATCCCGAGTATGTGAAGCTGCAGCAGAACGCCGTGCGCTGGCTGTTGAAGCAGGTGTAATGCCCGGCCATGCTCACCTTGCGCTGGCAAGCCTCCCCGCTGCGATCGGCGCGGCCTGGAAGCCGAACCCGATCGTGCTGTTTGCCGGCAACCTCGCCTACGGCGGCATCGACTCGATTTAGCCGGTCCACCGCCGTACGCTCGGCGGCAGAATTCCAGTCTCGGTCGAGATCGGGATATTCCCGAGTTGTACGACAGCACAAAGGACCCCGAGCAAATGAACAATCTGATCGCCGCGGCGCGGCTCGGCCCACGCATACGTGGACGCTAGATGACGCACATTCAGAACCCGCGGACAAAGAAGATCTTGCAGGATATGCAGCGGCGGATCGCCACGATCCTGGACGGGACCGGGGGGGGATCCGAGGCTCGCGGGCCGGGCGAGGAGACGAGAACAACAGGTTATTGTGCTGAGAATGCTTGACCGTCTTTCGTGCGGCATGATGCAGTCCAAGATCGTACTTTCGGAGGAGGAAGAATGACTCTAAGACTGTTATCTCTATGCGTGATCGCCGCGCGCTAAAATGGTGCGGTATTCACGAGCATCGGCCCATTTCCGCTGACCGATACACCCAGCGGACAAACGACACAACAACCGGCGACGTCGCCGTATCCGCTGACCATCGCCGTCTCTGGCCTGGGAGGGTCGATCACCGGAATCAATCTGAGTTTTGTCTTCACGCACACATTCCCGGACGATCTGAACTTTCTTCTTCAGGGGCCGGGGGGACAGACCCTGGCGATCATGCAGAACGCGGGGGGGGGCCGATGTGACTAACTGCAACCTCACGTTCTCGGACTCGGCCGGTAGCTCCGCGCCCGACTCGACGGTTTTGGTTTGTGGGTCTACGTACCTTCCCAGCGTTTATGACAACTCTGATCTGGAACCATTTGCCGCACCTGCTCCTTCGGGGCCCTACGGGACTGCGTTTAGTACGTTCAACGGCACCAACCCGAATGGCACATGGAGCCTCTTTATCGGTGACGACGCCGGCAGTGATGTTGGCTCGCTGGCTTCGTGGAGTTTAGACATCACCACGAACGGTTCCGCCGTTCCCGAGCCCGGCACGTCTGGGCTGCTCGGCGTGGCGTTGACAGGGCTCATTGTGCTTCGGATGCGGAATTAGCCGACTCCGGGCTCGCCAACCCGCGGCGGCCACGAACCCGACGTGGCCGCCACGCCTTTCAGATCCCTAGCCACTTCCGATACCACCTGCCATGCAAGACGACTCAGCGTGATTGATTCCGGTGGCGGTGAGGGCGAAGGAGAAGCCTGAGCCGGCCCCCAAGTCGTCGCTGCCTCTCGAGAAGCTGGTGAGCGGGCTGGCGGAATTGAAGAACTCCAAGACCTCGTGTGCGCTGAGCAGAGCTTGGTTCGAAACAGCGGAGGCTTTCGCGCCGAATCATCAAAAAACTGTCTGCTTCTGCGACGTCGCCTTCGAAGCGAAACTGAACCGAGGCTCTTCCCGGGTTCGCGCGGGATTCAGTATGCGCCCGGCCAGATACTCTCCCACCGCGGGGCCGTGCTTAAACCCGTGCCCGGAACCTCCACCCGCAATCCACACGTTGTCCATCGCGGGATGCCGGTCCAGGAGGAAATCGCCACTCGAAGAGTTTTCGTACTGGCACACGCGGCTTTCAACCAACGGCGCGTCCTTCAGCGCCGGGAACCGCGCCACGAGCTTTTCACGAATTCGCTTCAGGCTTTCCGGACGCACCAGGCGGTCCATCGTGTCGGGATCGGCTGGCTCGCCATGGCGGTCGTCTGCGAGCTTGAAGCCGCGGCTCTCCAGATCAGGCACGCCATAGAAGTCGTCACCATCGATCCAGCACGGCATCGCGGGCGGCGCGAATCGGCGGTCCCCGGCGGGCGTTCCAAAGAAGAACATTTCCTGCCGCGTGGGAAAGATGCGGTTGCCGAGCTCGTTGGGAAACACCTTGGGAAGCCACGGCCCGCAGGCAAAGACGAACGTGCCGTCGCGGAGCTTTCGGCCGGCCGTGGTCTGGATCGAGTCGAGCGTGCGTCCCGCCGCCGCAGGTGGCGCAACAGGCTGCAGCACCAGCTCCGTTCCCGCATCCACCAACTCCTGCACCAGAAGCTGAACCGACCGCCAGGCCATCAGGCCGCCGCACTTTGGTTCGAAGATCGCAAAGTCGACATAGTCAACGTGAAATTGCGGGAACCTCTTTGCCAGCGCGGCGCGGTCTAGCCATTCGAACGGAACACCAACCTTGGCCAATACTGGCAGTGAAGCGCCGGCCGATCGCGCGTCACCCTTGGCCAGCCACAACACGCCGCACTCAACCAATGTGGCTGACTTGTGGCGCCGCCCGAGTTCCTTCCATTTCGCAAGCGATCGCCACGCAAACCTCGTGTAGACTTCGTCGGCGCCGTAGCCGCAACGGATGATGCGGGATTCTCCGCCGGAGCTTGCGCGGGAGTGCGCCGCGCCAGAGGCATCCACCAGCAAAACGCGCTGCCCGCGGTTGCGAAGATGATATGCGGTCCAGGCTCCGAATACGCCCGCGCCCACCACCACGTCGTAGCGGCCTGCCTGGGTTGCGGGCAACGCCGTGGGCGCCAGGGTACCGCTGAGCAAAGTTCGCCTGTTCATCGCGCCGATTTCACTCCGAACATAGATGCCGCCCCTCAGGAAGTCTGCTTCCGGTCGAAGCCAAGGCTTGATCCCGCTGTCGAAAGAAGTAGACTTCCGCTTGAGGCGATTAACTTTCATCACGTTCAAATTGTAGTGAACGTCTATCCAAGACTACCAACCCTTTTCCCGCTGCGGCCAGCCAGGCTTGAACCGATAGCCTGGACCTCCGCAGAACGCGTTCACGCGCTCGGAAAATTTCGTTACTCCCCTCGTCTCAACGACATCCCGCCTTCGAAGGTGCCGCCTTCATTGCGCGCTTTGCCAAACTCACCGCAGGTCGCGCTCCGCCGCGCCGCAAGAAGCAACGCACGAAAAGGACACCATCGCCATGCCCAACACCACCTTAGACCGCCGCCGCGCCTCCTCCCGCGCCAACGGCGCAAAATCCCAGGGCCCCAAAACCCCCGAAGGCAAGGCCCGCTCCGCTGCCAACTCAACGCGCCACGGCCACACCGCCGCCGGCCGCACCACCGCCACCATCTGCATCTTCGGCGAAATTGCCGAAGACTTCGACGAACTCCACGCCGCCCTCATCGCCGAGCACGACCCCGGCTCCGCCACCGAAGCCCTCCTCGTGGAGGAAATGGCCACTGCCCGCTGGCGTCAGCAGCGCGTCTGGACCCTCGAGTCCACCACCATCGACAAGCACGCCGGCCGCGTCACCCCGGAAATCATGTCTACTTACGGCGAGCAGGCCACCGAGCCCCTGATCATCGCCTCCGCCGTCGAGGACCTCGCCGACAACAGCAAAGTCCTCGCCTTACTCATGCGCTACGAGGCTCGCCTGTCGCGCCAGTTTGACCGCTGCCTCAAACGCCTCCACGAGCTCCAGGACCGCCGTTTGCGCGATCTGCAAAACGAACCCAATCCCAGAAACGAACACCCCGACGCCACCACCGAAGTTGAACATGCAGAACCACTTACTTCCGAACCGCCCGTGGGTGCCGTCCGTCGCGACCCCGCCCCAGCAACACAGCGTGATCTATCATCCCGGCTGGGCTCCGTTCATGAAGCTCCTCCACCAGCGCCTGATTCTTCCGAATCCCTATCTCCAGACGGCCTTCCTCGCGCTGCTTGACGAGATCGAAGCCCAGGAGTCCGTGTAGGGCAAGCTTTAGCTTGCGGCGGACTCTCCAGGAACTCACCGCCAACCTGTTAATTTCAAGGGAACGGGCACAGTGCCCGGCCGTGAGTTCCTGGGACAAGAAACGCGCCCCGCGCGTTGGCGCTTCAGTCCGCCCAGTTCCTCCGTGTACGCCCGCTGAAAACACCACGGACCCGTCTCCCTCATCCACCGGGAGGTTCAGAAACAACTCCATGCCATACACTCCGCGTCCGTGTGGGGCGAGCTTTAGCGGAACGCGGGCCCATCGGCCCGTCATGGAAACCTGGAAACCCGTGCACTCGGCGTCCGTGTAGGGCAGGCTTCAGCCCGCCACTTCCGCTCGTGTACAATCGCTGAAAAAATGGGAGGTCCTCTGTTGTTTCTAGCGACCTCACCGCGGACTTCAAATCCACGTCCCTCACGCCGCAGCCGCGCGACAGCATTGATACAATCGAGGCAAGGATTCTCAAAATGTCGCGTCCTTCCGCTTCCCTGCTGTTCCTCACCATCGCCCTGTGCGCCGTCTCCCAAGCGCAAACCCCCTCCGGCGGTGCGATCGATTTTCAGCGCCAAGTCCGCCCGATTCTCTCCGACAATTGCTTCCACTGCCACGGCCCCGATAAAGGCACGCGCCTCATGGACCTGCGCCTCGACACCAAAGAAGGTGCGTTCGAAGTCCGCAAATCCGGCGCCGTGATCGTGCCCGGCAAGCCGCTCGAGAGTCTCCTCTATCAACGCGTCGCGGCCGCGCAGCCTGCAAAGCTGATGCCGCCCGCGCATGCCAAGAAGACACTCACCGCCGCGCAGAAAGATCTGCTCAAGCGCTGGATCGAGCAAGGCGCGCCGTGGAAAGAGCACTGGGCGTTTACCGCGCCCAAGCGTACCGCGCCGCCGGCGGTTCGCGCCGCGGCCTGGGTGCGCAACCCGCTTGACCGGTTCATCCTCGCGCGCCTGGAAGCCACCGGCCTCGCGCCCGCGCCGGAAGCCGACCGCCGCACCCTCGCTCGCCGCCTGTCGCTCGATCTGACGGGCCTTCCGCCGGCGCCGGAAGAAGTCGAAGCGTTCGTCAAGAACGCTGCGGCTGACGCGTACGAAAAGTATGTCGACCGCCTCATGGACTCGCCTCACCATGGCGAGCATCGTGCCCGCTACTGGCTGGACGCCGCCCGCTACGCCGACACCCACGGCCTGCACATCGACAACTACCGCGAGATGTGGCCCTACCGCGATTGGGTCATCAACGCCTTCAATCGCAACCTGCCCTTTGACCGTTTCGTGATCGAGCAACTCGCCGGCGACATGCTGCCCAACCATACCATGGACCAGCAGATCGCCTCGGGGTTCCAGCGCTGCAACGTCACCACCAATGAAGGCGGCGTGATCCCCGAAGAGATCGCGGTGATGTATGCCAAGGACCGCGTCGACACGACGGGTTCGGTGTTCCTCGGCCTCACCGTCGGCTGCGCCACCTGCCACGATCACAAGTTCGACCCGATTTCGCAGCGCGACTTTTATTCGCTCGCCGCTTTCTACCGCAACACCACGCAGAATCCGCTTGACGGCAACATTCCCGATACGCCGCCGATTCTCGTAGTGCCGAAGAAAGAGGATTTGGAGCGGTGGAACACGCTGCCGCGCGACGAAACAGTGTTGCGCGGGCGCATGAAGGAAAACCGCCATGAAGCCGCTTCGGACTTCGCCCTTTGGCTAGAAGGCAAAGACCGCGAGCTCATCGCGACGCCGATTGAACCAGCCGACGAGTTGTTTGCGCTCGACTTCACCTCGAAAGGCGAACCGCGCGCCACGCTCCGCGGCCAGACGCTTGACCTGAAGCTCCCTGCGGGAGTCACCGCGGAAGCCACTCCCGTTTACGGACGCAAGGCCATCGGGTTCGGCACCAAGGCCGCGCTCGAACTACCCAACATCGATTGGATCGAATCGGACCGCCCCTTCTCCATTGCGGTGAATTTCCGCATGCCGGTGGGAGAGGACAGCTTTACCGTCGCCAGCCAAATGGACCCGCGCAGCGGAAGCCGCGGCTGGACGTTTGAACTCAATGGCCGCATCCCCACGTTCCGTCTGATCGGCCTCGCCGGGCGCGGCCTCACGCTGCGCGGTCCGATTGCCGAGCGGCTCCGCCCCGGCAAGTGGTACAGCGCCATCTTCACCTATGACGGCAAGCGCGACACGGCCGGCATGACACTGTTTCTCAATGGCGTGCGTCAGCGCCCCGAAGGCCGCGGCGAATCCACGGCGCGGCTGGAGGGCGAGATCCGCAACTTTGCGCCCTTGCGCATTGCCTCCGGCAGCGGCCGTTTCTTTGCAGGCGCGGCCATAGCCGATTTGCGCGTGTTCGCCCGCGTGCTGGATGACGAGCAGGCGCAGGTGGTTGCCGATTGGCCGCTGCTCGACGAAGCGAAGGACCACCCCTTTGAAGCCATCACCGGCGACGAGCGGGATGCGTTCGAGCGCTACTACATGACGCGCGAGAATTCTGACTACATCAACCTCTGGGGCCAGTTGCGCACGCTCGGCGAAGAGAAGGTGGCAATTCAGCGCCGCGGCGCCATCACGCACGTGATGCAGGAGAAGGACGAAGAGGCCCACGCGCACATCCTCTATCGCGGCGCCTACGATCAGCGCCGTGACAAAGTCACCCCGTCCACGCCTTCGGCGCTGCCGCCGATGACGAGTGAGTATCCGCGCAATCGCCTGGGCCTCGCGCAATGGCTGGTTTCCTCCAATCACCCGCTGCTTGCGCGCGTGACGGTGAACCGCTACTGGCAGGAAATGTTCGGTACCGGCCTCGTCAAAACCGCAGACGACTTCGGCGCGCAGGGCGAGCCGCCGTCGCATCCAGAACTGCTCGATTGGCTCGCCGTGGAATTCCGCGAGTCCGGCTGGGACGTACGCAAGATGACCAAGCTGCTTGTCACGTCCGCCGCCTATCGCCAGTCCGCGCAAACCACCCCGGCCAAGCTCGCTAAGGATGCTGACAACCGCCTCCTCTCCCGCGGCCCGCGCTTCCGCATGGACGCCGAGATGCTGCGAGACTACGCGCTCGCTGCCAGCGGGTTGCTCACGCGCGACATCGGCGGCCCCAGTGTGAAGCCTTATCAGCCGGATGGAGTTTGGGAAACCGTAGCGATGTCCGGCTCCAACACGCGCTTCTATCGCCAGGATGCCGGCTCGAAACTCTATCGCCGCTCGCTCTACACGTTCCTCAAGCGCAGCGCGCCGCCGCCGAACATGGAGATCTTCAACGCCACCACGCGCGAAACCTGCGTAGTGCGACGCGAGCGCACCAACACGCCGCTCCAGGCGCTGGTGACGATGAACGACGTGCAGTATGTCGAAGCCGCGCGCCGGCTCGCCGAAGCCGCTCTCAAGTCGGCTCCCTCCGCGTGGGATTCACAACTCGATCACATGACGCAACGTCTCATCGCGCGCCGTTTGGACGATCGCGAACGCGCCGCCGCCCGCAAAGCCTATCAGGACTTCCTGCGCTTCTACGACTCAAAGCCGCAGGAAGCCACGCGCCTCATCGCGCAAGGCGAGTCGAATCCCGACTCTTCCCTGCCCCCTGCCGAACTCGCCGCCACTACCTTGCTCGCCAACCAACTCCTGAACCTCGACGAGGTCCTCACCAAATGACGCAACCACTCTTTGTGGGGCGAGCTTTAGCCGAACGCGGGCCAGCCGGCCCGTCACGGAAACCGGGAAACCCGTGCACTCGGCGTCCGTGCAGGGTGGGCTTTAGCCCGCGCGGGACTCTCCAGGAACTCACCGCCAACCTGTTGATTCCAAGGGAACGGGCAAAGTGCCCGGCCGTGAGTTCCTGGGACAAGAAACGCGCCCCGCGCGTTGGCGCTTCAGTCCCGCCCTTCCGCCCGTGCACGAATGCTGAAAAGGCGGGACTGGCTTCAACCCGCCCTCCGTCGCGGCAAAGCCGCGCTCTGCTTAGGAGAACACCATGTTCACGCATGATGCACTAAACCAAATCGCTCGCGAAACCGTGCTCGCCGAAACCCGCCGGCAGTTCTTCGCCAAAGGCGCGCTCGGCATCGGCGCCGCCGCCCTCGCTTCGCTCCTCGAAGGCGCCCCCCCCCCCGCCGCCACAACCAAAACCGAAGCCCAAGACGGCCTCGCCGGCCTTCCGCACTTCCCGCCCAAAGCCACGCGGGTCATCTATCTCCATCTCGTCGGCGCGCCGCCGCAGCTCGACCTGTTCGACTACAAACCCGGCATGAAGGACTGGTACGACAAGGATCTCCCCGAGTCCATCCGCAAGGGCCAGCGCCTCACCACCATGACGTCGGGCCAGAGCCGCTTCCCCATCGCGCCCAGCATCTTCAAGTTCAACCAGCACGGCAAGAGCGGCATGTGGCTGTCCGAAATCCTGCCCAACACCGGGAAGATGGCCGACGACATCACGCTGATCCGCAGCATGCACACCGAGGCCATCAATCATGAACCGGCCATCACGTTTATTCAAACCGGCCAGCAGGTGGCCGGCCGCCCGTGCATCGGCTCCTGGATCTCTTACGGACTCGGGTCGATGAATCGGGACTTGCCCACGTTCGTGGTCTTGAACGCCACGCACACGCACCCGAAAGCCAACGTGCAGGCCATCTCCGCGCGCTTGTGGAGCGCGGGCTTCCTCTCTGCCGCCTACTCCGGCGTCGCGCTGCGCGCCGGGCGCGACCCGGTGCTGTATTTGAAAAACCCGGACGGCGTGCCGCCCGAACTGCGCCGCCGCATGCTCGACGGCTTGAGCGAACTCAACCAACTCCAACACGCCAAAACAGGCGACCCCGAAACGCGCACCCGCATCGCGCAGTATGAGATGGCGTTCCGCATGCAGAGCTCCGTACCCGATTTGACGGATCTTTCCAAGGAGCCCGCCAGCACCTGGAGCCTCTACGGCGACGAGGCCCGCAAGGGTGGCACGTTCGCCAACGGCTGCCTGATGGCGCGCCGGCTCGTGGAGCGCGGCGTGCGTTTCGTGCAGCTCTATCAGCGCGGCTGGGACGTGCACCGCAATCTCCCCGAAGTGCTGCCGTCGCAATGCAAGGATGTCGATCAGGCGGTGTACGGCCTTGTGCAGGATCTGAAATCGCGCGGGCTTCTGGATGAAACCATCGTCGTATTCGGCGGTGAATTCGGACGCACCATCTACTCGCAAGGCAAGCTCTCGCCCACGGACTACGGCCGCGATCACCACCCACGCTGCTTCTCACTGTGGGCCGCCGGCGGCGGATTCAAGGGCGGCGTCACGCACGGCGAGACCGACGAGTTCTCCTACAACATCGTGCGAGACCCGGTGCACATTCGCGACTTCCAGGCCACGCTCCTGCACCAGCTCGGTATCGATCACGAGCGTTTCTCTTACAAGTTCCAGGGCCTCGACGCGCGGCTGACGGGCGTGGATCCGGCCCGTGTGGTCAAAGCACTGCTGGCTTGATGAGCGGGCTCCACCATGCCAGTGCTTGCGATGCGCGACCTTACGCGGCGCTACGGGAGCTTCCTCGCCGTAGACAGCGTGAGTTTTGCCATTGAGGAAGGCGACATTCTTGGTTACCTCGGTCCGAACGGATCGGGTAAGAGCACCACGGTGAAGATGCTCACCGGGCTCATCGAGCCCACGTCGGGCGAGACGCTTTTTCGCGGCCGGCCCGTGCATGCGGACCTGACGGGCTACAAACGCGCCATCGGCTACGTACCCGAAGAAGCCCAGCTCTACGGCTTTCTCACTGGGTGGGAGTATCTCAAGATGGTGGCCGTGCTGCGCGGTCTGGAGCCAGCGGTCTTCAAGAGCAAGGCCTCGGCGCTACTTGAAGCCTTCACGCTCTACCCGCACCGCGACGCTGCGATTACGTCGTACTCCAAGGGCATGCGCCAGCGCATCGCGCTCATCAGCGCCACGATGCATGACCCGGACCTGCTGATTCGAGACGAGCCCTTCACCGGGCTCGACGTCACCAGTTCGCTTGTGCTGCGTCAGGTGATCGAACGTCTCGCGGCGGCGGGCAAAGCCATCTTCTTCGCTTCGCCGGCGATTGAAGTGGTCGAGCGGCTCCGCAACCGCTTTGTGCTCCTGCGGCAAGGACGCCCCATCGCGGCCGGCAGTATGACGGAGACTCTCGCGCAACTCGGCTATTCGCGCCTCGAAGATGCCTTTGTCCAAATGGCGGAAGAGACCGACACGGCCCGCACCGCCGCCGCCATTGTCGACGCGATTCGAAGTTTTTGAGCGCCATATGTTCGCGAAACTCGTCGAACACTTCGTGCGCCGTCTGGCCCGCCCTTCGGCGGGCGAAGATGGCGAAATCGAAATGGGTCTCGGAGTGGCCCTCGCGCTGTTGGCGGCACCGGGGCTGTTTCTTTCCGTGGGCCTTCTTGACAAATACTCGACGCTCCTCGGCTGGCTCCGCATGCGGCCAGCGCTCGAAGACCCGTTCCCGCGCTGCTTCGGCGATGGCCACGGGCTGATCGTGTTTTCGATGGCCATCACCGGCCTCGTCACCATCTGGAAGTGGGAGGGGCTGCTGCCCGATGTCACGGACCGTCTCAATCTGGCGCCGCTGCCGGTCTCCCCGCGCCGCATCTTTGCGGCCAGCCTGGCTGCGGTTGCCAGAGTCGCTGGCGTGTTCATCGCGGATGTCAACGCATTCTCGCTCTTCGTTTTCCCGGGCGTGGTGATGGCGGATCGCACCTTCGTCAAGTTCCTTCGTCTTTTGTTCGCACACGCCGTGGCCGTCGCAGTCGCTAGCCTGTTTTCGTTCTGCGCCACGCTGGCGGCGATGGGCGTAGTGCTTACGATCACGCCCGCCCGGATTCTCGCGCCGGTTTCCGTGCTGGCCCGCGCCGGCTTGGCCGCGGCGCTGCTAGCCATGTGGATCACCGCGGGCGCAGCGCCCGGTCCGTCACGCTGGTTCTGCGCTCTCTACGGTCCGCTGGTGGGGCGTCCGGAGTTGACTGACCCGCACCTCGTACGCCTCGCACTGGCTGGCCATGCGCTCGCCATGCTGCTAGCACTAGCCGGTTACGCCCTCGGCTACGCGCGTGCCATCGAGGGGCTGTTCGTACGTTCCGCGCCACCCTGGCGCTGGCCCTCCTTGCTCAATCGTTGGGGCGCAACGCCGCTGGAACGCGCGGCGCTGCCGGTCGCGCTGCGCGCGCTCTGGCGCGGCGACACTCAGGGCCTGCTCATCTGTGGCGCGCTGGTTATGGCCCTGGTGATCGGACTGCGCGCCGGTGAGCCGCGCCTGCTGCCGCTGTACGCCGGGTATGCCGTGGTGGTTGCCGTTACGGCTGCGCTCGCCACGGTGATTCAGCCCGCCGCCAACTGGATCTTCCGTTTGCTGGCCGAAGCCCACGGAGAGGAGACGTATCGCGTGGCGCGCCGCGCGGCGTAGCTGCATCTCGTTTTAGTGGTTTTGGTGGCCGCGTGGTTTGACCTCCGGGTGGCGATCGTCACAGCGTCTCTCGGCGGCATCATCGTCGAAGCGCTACCGTTGAATTTTCGCCAGATTCCTTTCACCGGCCGCCCGCCGGGGTTCCGCAACACGCGTGTGATGCATGCTTTCCTCGCGCTGCTGGGCCTTGCGTTGGTTCCCTTCATCGGTGCGTGGTTCGCCAGTGACAATCTCCGCACCGCGATCGTGGCCGTATCCGCCGCAGTGCTCATCCGGCTTCGCCGCTCCATTGCAGAAGAGCTGTTCGGCGCCGATTCGCCGCCGCTCGCGTTTGACCTCGAACAACCCGAGATTACCCAACTGCGCTTGTAATCGAATAAACTGTGAAGCGATGAAACCCTCACGCCGCCGTGTTCTGCAATCTGGAGCCGCCCTGAGTGCGGCCGCTGCTGCTGCATCCGCTGCGCCCGCCGCCACTGCTGGACTCACCGCCACCACGCCATCTTCCTTGTATGCGAGCCTTGGCCTCAAGCCGGTGATCAACGGCGTGGGCGTAGTCACCGTGCTCGGCGGCTCGATCATGCCGCCAGAAGTGGTGCGGGCGATGGAAGAAGCCTCGCGCTACTTCGTGCCGCTGCCGGAGATGGAAAAGAAAGTGGGCGCGCGGATTGCTGAGCTCCTGCACGCCCCGGCCGCGATGGTCACCTGCGGGGCGGCGTCGGCCATCAGCGTGGGTACGGCTGCGTGCCTGTCGCAAGGCAATGCGAAAAAGCTCCGCACGCTGCCCGGCCGCGACGGCATCAAGTACGAAGTAATCCAGCAGAAGTCGCACCGCTCCGGCTATGAACACCAGATGGAACTGTGCGGCGCCAAGATCGTCACCGTGGAAACGCGCGCCGAATTGGAAGCGGCTATCAACGATCGCACCGGTATGATGTTCTTCTTGAACAAGGCGGAAAATCACGGCCAGATCAAGGCCGAAGAGTTTGTGAAGATCGGCAAGGCGCGCGGCGTTCCCACGATGAACGACGCAGCCAGCGACGCCGTGCCCAAAGAGCGCCTCTGGCAGTACACCAAGATGGGGTTTGACCTCGTCATCTTCTCCGGCGGCAAAGCGCTACGCGGTCCGCAGACGACGGGCCTGCTGCTGGGCCGCCAGGACCTGATTGAAGCCTCGCTCCCCGCTATGTCTCCGTTCGGCGGAATCGGCCGCGGCATGAAGGTTGGCAAGGAAGAATTGGCGGGCGTGCTCGCGGCGGTGGAGCGTTACCTCAAGGTGGATCACGCCGCCGAGTGGAAAGAACTCGAGGCGCGCGTCTCGCACATTCGCGGTGCGTTGAAAAACGCCAAGGGCATCACCGCAGACCGTCACATCCCCGAGATCGCCAACGAACTCCCGCATGTGACCGTCGAGTGGGACGAAGAAAAGCGCGGGCTCGCCGCACAGCAGGTGGCCGAAAAGCTTCTGGCGGGCGACCCGCCCATCCACGTCCAGCGTCCCGGCAAGGGAAAGCTCCTCATCTCCGTGTGGATGATGCGCGGCGACGAGCCGTCCATCGTGGGCCGCCGCTTGCGCGAACTATTGGGGTGAGCAAGAGCATCCCTAACGGCTGACCGGGCCGCGTACCGCCGTGCCCGGGTACAAGCCCTCCACAATCTTGCCTTCGCTCACCGTCACCGCGCCGTTTACCAGCACGTAGCGCACGCCGGTGGACGCCTGCATCGGAGCCTCGAACGTCGCGCGGTCAGCGATTGTGGCAGGATCGAAGATCACCAGATCGGCATCCGCACCCACGCGCACACAGCCTTTGTTCTTCATCGCCGGCACGCGTTTTTCGAGGCGCCGCGCGGGCTGCAGAGTCATCTTCGTAATTACCTGCGGCCACGTCAGCACCTTCTCTTCGCGCACGTATTGGCGCAGGATCTTGGCAAACGTCCCGGCGCTGCGCGGATGTCCGTTGGGGGTGATGTCGAACCCATCCGAAGCAACCATCGAGAGCGGATGCACCACCGCTGCACGCACGCTGGCTTCGGTGTTGGCGTGATAGATCACCACGCCGCGTTCCTTGCGGAACCGGAAGAAGCTCTCGCGCGTGAGCCGCTCGCCGGTCTTCACCCATTGCATCTTGGCGAACTCTTCGTCGGGCCGGTCTTCCCAGCCGTTGTAGCTGGCGGACTCGATGCGCGTGGCGCCCGCCGTGTAAGGATACGCCTCGGTGGTGACGTCAAGACCGCGCGCGCGTGCGCCTTCGATCATCGCCAGGGTCTTATCGATGGAGCCGAGGCTCAGCGAGTTGATATGCACCACATGGAGCGCGGCGCCGGTTACCGCCGCAGCCGCGATCGCTTCTGACAACGCGCGGATGCGTACATCTTCACCAATCGAACTGGACGACGCGCGTACGTGCACGTGGCAGGCGAGGCCGTGGCGCACGGCCAGCCGGAACATCTCAATGATCTCCCAGTGGCTCGCCCCCGGTGTATATTGCACGCCGAAACCCACGCCCACCGCACCCTTCCTGATCTCCTGCTCCAGCCGCGTCTTCATGCGCGCAATCTGTTCTTCACTCGCGCTTTCGAACGCGGCCTTGTCCGCAGGCAGAAAGTCGCCGCTGTCGCCCAGCACCTCCATGCGCACGGGCGGATGGCCCGCCGCTACGCCATGGTGGATGAGCGATTTGCCCTCGCGCTTCCGGTACCAGCCGTCGACGTCCGCCGTACCGATCTCCAGTTCGAGCGAGGCGGTCACGCCGTCCAGAATCTCGTAGCGGTCCGATGCAGGATCCTGGCCATGCCAGTGAAGATCGATGAAGCCGGGCGCGAGGATCAGCCCGCGCGCATCGATGTTGTGCCGGCCCTGCAGCGGCGTGGATGAGACAGCCGCAACTTTCCCTGCGCGAATGCCGATATGGCGCGTAGCATCCAGCCCGGACTCTGGGTCAATCACACGCGCACCCTGGATCGCCACATCGAATGGCTGCGCGTGGGCGATGGCGGACAGGCAAAAAGCGAGAAACCGGCATGTCATAGGTCGAAGACGATGCTAGCAGGCTGTGTTTGAAGACTTCAACAACGATGGCAAGCCAGACCTGTTCGTCGGCAACGGTCCCAACCCCAACTACCTCTACCGCAACCGCGGCGACGGCACGTTTGAAGAAGTGGGTGTCACCGCCGGCGCGGCCTTCTCCGCCGACGGCAAAGAGATGTCGAGCATGGGCATCGCCGTGGCTGACTACGACCGCGACGGCTGGATGGACGTCTTCGTCACCACCGTCGCCGACGACAACTACATCCTCTTTCATAACGACGGTGACGGGCTCTTCACCGATGTGTCCTACCCATCCGGCGTGGGTGAGCCCACCGTGCCTTACCTCGGCTGGGCGGCGTTTTTCCTCGACTTCGACAACGATGGCTGGCCGGACCTGCTGTGCGCCAACGGCCATGTGTACCCGGAGGTGGACGGCAGGATCAACGAGACCTACCACCAGCCACTGCAGTTGCTCAGGAACCAGAGCGGCGGCAAGTTCGCCGAAGTGAAGTCGCTCGCCGGATTGCCGCGGCAGTCCTCGCGCGGCGGCGCGTATGCTGACTTCGACAACGACGGCGATGTCGACTTCGCCATCTCCACGATGGATGGCAAACCGATGGTGATTGAGAACTTGGGCGGCAACCGCGAAGCCTGGCTGAGCGTGCGCCTGGAAGGCACACGGTCCAATCGCATGGGTGTCGGCGCACGCGTGAAGGTCACGCCGGTCGAGGGCGGCGCGCCGCAATTTCAAACGCTGCGAGCGGGCGAAGGCTACCTCTCCTCCAATGATCCCCGCCTGCACTTCGGCCTCGGAGCCAGCGGCGGAGCCGTGCGGGTCGAGGTCAAGTGGCCGAGCGGAGTGATACAAACCATTGACTCCGACTCGGTCCGCCGCGAACTGGTAATCAGAGAGCCGGTCCGTTAAAAGAAACTGGCAAGCGGCCATTTACCTTCAGGCACGGTTTTGATAATCTCGATCCCAAGTAGAGTTCGCGGTCGGCCAGGCCCGCGGCGTCGGTGGCATCGGTGAACGTGCCGTCGCCATTGTTGCGGTAGAAAGCGTTGGGCGCGCCCCGGCAGCCGAGCGGACCGCAGGCGTTCACCTTAACGCCGCGGTACTCGCAGGTCTTTAGCTCCGGCTGGCGGAGATTGAAGTCAAGATAGCCGGGGATGAACAGATCGAGATCGCCGTCAAGGTCCGTGTCGGCGAAGGCCGCGCCGGCGTGCCAGATGGCGCCGCCTTCGATGCCTGCTCGCTTGGACACGTCGGCAAAGGTGTCGTCGCCGCGATTGCGGTAAAGACTGTTGGGACCGAAGTTGGTGATGAGCAGATCGGGGCGGCCGTCGTTGTCATAGTCTGCGGCGACGCAGCCGAAACTCCAGCCCCGCCTGGCCACGCCTGCGCGCAAGGTGACGTCGGTGAACGTGCCGTTGCCGTTGTTGCGGTAGAGATAGGTGCGCGACGGCGCGGCGGCTTTGCCCTGCAGATGCGCGAGCGTGGCGCCGTTGACGAGGTAGAGATCCTGCCAGCCGTCACCGTCATGGTCGAGCCAGCACACGCCGCTCCCATTCACTTCGAGGACGTAGTTCTTCTTCGGGCCACCGGAGTGGATGGTGGCGGTGATCCCCGCGCGGGTGGCGATATCGCGGAAGGTGATCCCCGGTACCGCCGCCGCGGCTACGATGAGCGCGGCCAGCGCCACTGAGTAGCGTTTCATGGCTTGGCGGCGCTCCGTTGCTGAAGTTGCTCAACGATCTTGGCTTCATGCGCGGCCAGATCCTTTTCGCCGAGCCGCGCGTAGACGCGCGAGAGCTCCACGCGCAACGCTACGTCGCCAGAATGCGCTTCGAGGCCCTGCTCCAAGGTGCGGCGGGCTTCGGCGAGCGCGCGCGTTGCGACCTGGCTGCGCGCGAGACCCAGCCGTGCGGGCAACTCCGTAGCCGGGTGGGTAAGCGCGGCGCGGTAGTGATCGAGTGATGCGGCGTGTTCGCCGGACTTCTGCAACGAGTTCGCCAAGCCCAGCTCGGGTTCCGGTTGCGGCTCGCCCGCGGGGGCGAGCCGCCAACGCGGCTTCGAACGCGGGCCGCGCTTGCTGACAGCGCCCGGCGCGCGTGAGTTTGCGGGCGAGCGCGAGTTGCGCGCCTTGGTGTTTGGGGAACTGGGCGGCAGCGGCGCGCGCGGCATCGAGCGCACCCGCGGCATCCTGCGAGGCGGCGAGCGATTCGACCAACATCAGCGCCGCAGACGGATCCTGCAGAGCGGCGGAGCGCAGCAGCGGGACGGCTTTGGCGGGCGCGCCGGTGCGGACATAAGCGGTGGCAAGCAACATCGGTACGCGTTGGTTGCCGGCTCGGGCGGGCGATCTCACCAGCCGCTCCAAGGGAACGATCGCGTCGGTATACTTCTGGTTCATCACCGCTGCGAGACTGAACGCCAGGCCCGCGTCGGGGGATTGCGGCAACGACTCCACCGCACTCGCCAGCGGCGGAAGCGCCTCGGCCTGGCGGCCAGCACGGAGCAGCGCGAGGCCGTGGTTGTACTGCGCGGCGAATAGCGACGGGTCGCGTGCGACGGCGCGGGCAAACGCATCGGCAGCCGCAGCGTCCAGACCCGCGCGCCCGTAGACCACGCCCAACACCACGAGGCTGTTCGGATCGGCCTCGGCGCGCGCGGCGATCTCCTCCGATCCGAGCGCTTCGGCTTCGCGCGGCCGGCCCTCGGCGATGAGCCGCGAGGTCTCCATCAATGTCTCGACGTCGTCACGATTGGCGCTCTTGAGCCGCTCGCTCGTTTGCAGCGCCTGCCGCGCGAGTTCCGGCTCATTCAGTTGTTGATGGAGCCGGCCAAGGCAATAGTAGAGCGCCCGTCCTACGGAGTTTCGGCAATGGCTTGTTGAAGCGGCGCGAAGGCGCGGCAGGGCTGCGCGGAAGCGGCGTAGGCGAGCGGCAGTTGCGACGCGGCGTCAAAGGAACTGGCGCGCGCGGCGACGACGGGGTCCAGCCATGTGGCGGCCTCGCGCGGCTTGCTTTCAAGCAACGCGATGCGGCTCAGGAAGTACCGCGCGTTATGCGCCGGCGGCGCGAGTTGCAGGACGCGCAGCAGACGCGCGCGCGCGGCGGCGAGTTTGCGCAGACGGAACTCGACGTAGCCGAGGCGGTAGAGGACTTCGGCGCTGTTTGGATGCTGGCTTAGCGCCCGCGTGAGGACAGCAGCGGCAGCGGGGAAATCTTCTTTCTCTATGAGCGGCTCGGCTTAAGCCAGCAACAGGCTGGCAGCGGTTTGCACCTATGCACCCGCGACGGCGAGCGCGAGGAGCAGCGAAGGAAGCAGCCGGTGCAGCATGGACGATCATAGCCATCTTATGCGCGTTCGGGTGGGGAGCGCGGTCTTCGCTCGCGTGGCCAACTACTTCACGCGCGTAAAGCCCACGGCTTGAAACTGAAACCCGTGCACACCCGCGCAATCATAATACTGCTGCGTGTTGTGACTCACGCTCAGCAGAATCTCGTACTCATGCGCCACGCCGAGATCTCGCAGATGCACGTGGAGCTTCTCTGAATCGGGGAACGAGACGTCCTGCGTGCCGATCAGCAAACGGATGCGCAGATGCCCTAGCCGGTTGAAATTCTTCTCAGCCAGCCGGAACACGTCGTCATCTTCTGAGTACCACTGCGCCAGTTGGCCCACCCATTTCTGCTGCTCAGGCTGCACGCCGAGATAGAAGTAGCCGTCCAGCCGGATGCGCCCGTACGTCCCCGCAATCGCCAACACGGAGCCGAACATTTCGGGGTACTTCAGCGCCAGCTTCAACGATCCGTTGCCGCCCATCGACATGCCTTCAATGGCGCGGCCGAACGGCGCGGGCTGCGTGCGGTAGCGCGAGTCCACCAGCGGAATCAGCTCCTTAATGATCATCGTCTCGGCCATGATGTTTTGCTCGCGCCAGTCGCGATACTCGCTGCGCTTGCCGCCGTTGGGGATCACCATGATGGCCGGTGGGACGAGGCCCGCCACAATTGACTTGTGCAGCAACGCCGCTTGCGCGAGGCCTTGCGACTCGTGCCCGCCTGCGCCATGCAGCCAGTAGGTCACCGGGAACCGGCGTTCGGTTTGCGTAGCGTAGTCAGGCGGAAGATAGATGTTGAAGCCTACGTCCGCATTCATCGCCGCGCTGCGGAACACATGATGCGTGACGCCCGCCGGCGCATCTTTCGGCGGATTCACCCACGTGATGTCGAACTTCAACGGCTCGCGCAGTTGCGCGAACGAGACCATGACGTTGGCCAATGCCAGCAGGATCTTCACGATTCCTCCACGATGCAAATCTCCGGCAGATTGCGGTACGCCTCGGCGTAGTCGAGTCCAAACCCCACGACAAACTGATCGGGAATCGTGAAGCCCACATACTTCACCTGCACGGGCCGCATTCGGCGAGACGGCTGGTCAAGGAGCGCGGCAATCTGAATGGAGCGAGGCCGGCGTTGCTGGAGCACATGGGCAAGATAGGTGAGCGTCACGCCTGTGTCGACGATGTCTTCGACAATCAGCACGTCCACACCCTCGAGCGACATGTCGAGATCCTTGGTGACCTTCACTTCGCCCGACGACATCTTGCCCTTGCCGTAGCTCGAAATACCCATGAAGTCGAACCGCACGTCTCCTGGAATCGCGCGGATCAAGTCGCCAAGGAAAACGCAGGCGCCCTTGAGTATGCCCACCAGATACAGGGGCCGGTCGCTATAGTCCGTACGGATTTGCTTGCCGAGTTCGAGGATCCGCACGTCGATGTCCGCACGCGGGATGAGCACGCTCAACTTGTGGTTCGGCGCTACCGGAAGGTATGTGTGCGCGCTGCTCATTGCGCTGCTCCCCAGTCATAGGCGTCGGTGGCGGTGAGAGTCGCCGTGTACGTGCCGAGATTATTCTGCCAGTGCCGGTTGTCGTTGACCGCCAGCATCAACCGCCCGGCGGCGAGTCCCGCCTTGCTCAATTGCTTGCCCACGAAAAACACGTCGCCCCCCGCGCCCATGCGGCCCACCAGCACGCCGAACGGTTGACCATCCCACAAGTTCGATTTGTAAGCCGGCGAGCCGGGCTTGGTGAGGCCGTTCGGATCCGACGCCCAGCCGTCGGCGTCCCACGAAAGACGCGCAAAGCCCCTCGCGCCAATCTCCACGCGCGACGAAGCCGTGAGGCTGACGCCGGTGTCGAGGTATTCAATCTGGGTCGAGTGGCGCAGGGAATGCGCCTGCATCGCCGCGCGGCTCACGCGCTTCTGCCGCACCGCCAGCGCGCGCATCTGGGTCCACGCAACACCGCCGATTTCGCCCGACGCAGGCAACGCGCCGCGCAGCACTTGGCCGCTCGTTAGCCGGATCAGACTCTGCGACCGGTCAAACCCGTCAGCATTGCTGGGGATGATGCGCTCAAACAGCCGGTAGAGCGGGCGCGGCTCATGCTGATCGGTGTCCTTATAGACCTTGAGAAGCGGAGCCATCACCGGCAGCCCGATGGCCGTCAGTTCCTCCACCGCGAGATCGCGCGCGCGCCGGTCCGCGCCTTGCACGGCAGCGAGGTCCGCATCGATGCGCGCCTTTTCGGCGTCCGAAGCAGGCGTGGCGCTGTGGATCGAAGCGATGCGCACCAGCAGAATTTCGCGCCCGCCCACCTTCACGGCGCGAACCTTGGCGTCCGCCTCCACCACGCGGCCATCCGTCGTCCGAATCTGCACGGTGTCAGCCGCGCTCAACAGAATGCATGCGCTCCACCAGAGCGCCGAAAGCTTGCGAGTCACCTCAAGATGGTACCGAAGCAAACGGCTCCGTGTCGAAGTAAAATGGTGGCGCAATGCGTTTTCTCCCTGCCGCCATCGCCATTGGTGCATCCGTGTGCATGGCCGCCACTGAAGATCAGTCCGAGTTTTTCGAAAGCAAAATCCGCCCGCTGCTCGCCAAGGAATGCTATGCCTGCCACACACAAACGGCGATGGGTGGATTACGGCTCGACTCGCGCGAGAGCTTCTTGCAGGGCGGCAAATCTGGCGCTGCCGTGGTGGCGGGCAAGCCGGATGACAGCTTGCTGATTCAAGCAGTGCGCCGCACGCATGCGCGCCTCAAGATGCCGCCCACCGCGCCACTCGCAGCTGGCGACGTAGAGTTGCTCGTTGACTGGGTGCGGCGCGGCGCGGCGTATCCGGAGGCAAAGACCGCCGCTGCGGTTGCCACATCGGAATACACCGTCACGCCCAACCAGCGCTCCTTCTGGAGCTTTCAGCCCGTGCGCAAACCTGCCGTGCCCGCGCTCGCCGCGGCCAAGGGCGCCGCCGCCGCGCGTACGCCCATCGATCACTTTCTGCTCGCACGCCTCGCCGTCGCCGGCATCGCGCCCTCGCCTGACGCAGGCCGCCGCACTTGGCTCCGCCGTGCCACGCTCTCGCTCACTGGTTTACCGCCCACGCCGGAAGAAGTGGATGCCTTCCTCCGCGATACGTCGCCGAAAGCCTACGAAACCGTCGTCGAGCGCCTGCTCGCTTCGCCACACTATGGCGAACGCTGGGGCCGCCACTGGCTCGACCTGGCGCGCTACTCCGATGGCCAACTCGCCGCGGGCACCGACACACCCTTCCCCAACGCATTCCGTTATCGCGATTGGGTGGTCGAGGCATTCAACAAAGACATGCCGTACGACCGTTTCGTCACCGCGCAGATTGCAGCCGACCTTCTGCCCGCCGGCGAACGCGAACCGCTCCTCGGCGGCCTCGGATTTCAGGCGCTGGGCTCGCGAGGCGACGACCAGGTCGACGTCACCACCAAAGTATTCCTCGGCCTCACCGTTGGCTGCGCGCAATGCCACGACCACAAGTACGACCCGATCCCCACGCGCGACTACTACTCGCTGCTCGGCGTCTTTCGCAGTTCGCAAATCTCGCAGCACCCGCTCGCGCTCGAGGCGGACGTGAAGCGGTACGAAGGACAGAAGAAGCGCATCGACGCGATGAAGGAAACCATCGACGACTTCCTGCAGCTTCAACAAAAACTGTTGGTGGACACGCTCGCACGCCATACCGCGCGTTACATGATCGCCACCTGGCAGACGCTCAACAGCCGCACGGTGGACAACGCCGGTATCGACGCCGAGACGTTGCAGCGTTGGGTGGGGTACCTGAAGAACCCCGAACGCGAGCATCCTTATCTGAACTCCTGGTTCGCGCTGATGAAGCAGAATCCCACCGAAGAGCAGGTGCGTGCCGAAGCCGCCCGCTACCAGACCTTCGCGCTCAAGCTGATTGACGATGCCAAGGAAGTGGAAGACAAGAACTACGTGGCGTTCGGCGGACGTAAGGGCATCAAGAACGAAGCCACGCGGCAGTACACCAACATCGTGTCGCTATCGGCCCTGGAGTTCTATCAGTGGCGCGAACTTGCGGCCGGCCCCTTCAACGTGGATGGCTACCGCGCTCCCGCCGGTGTTTACTATTACGCCGCCAAGGAGTTGGACCGCTGGCTCGGCGGCAACGTGCTTGAGCACCTGAAGCAACTGCGCGCCGAACTCGCGGCCCTCGAAAAGGACATGCCCCCCGCCTACCCTTTCTTCCACTCGTTGAAGGACGCCGACAAACCAGCCGACGCGCGCATCGCGATTCGTGGCGATGCGAAGAACCTGGGCGCGGTGGCGCCTCGAGCGTTCCTCGAAGTCCTTTCACCCGGCAAGCCCGAGCCGTTCCGCGAAGGCAGCGGCCGGCTGCAACTGGCGCGCGCCATCGCCTCGTCCTCCAATCCGCTCACTGCGCGCGTCATTGTGAATCGCCTTTGGCAACAGCATTTCGGACAGGGCATCGTGCGCAGTACGTCGAACTTCGGGCAGATGGGCGAGCGCCCGTCGAACCCCGAACTGCTCGACTATCTCGCGGCGCGGCTGGTCGAGTCCGGCTGGTCGCTCAAGGCGATTCAGCGCGAGATTGTGTTATCGGCCGCCTACTCAGCCAGCACGCAAACGCCGGCGCGCGCCGCCGAGGCGGACCCAGACAACCGGTTGCTCTCGCACTTCCCCGCGCGCCCGCGCCTCGATATGGAGTCGCTCCGAGATTCCGTGCTGGCCGTCACCGGCAAGCTCAACCGCGCCGTGGGCGGCCCGTCCCAACCGATTGCCGACGGCAATCACCGCCGTTCGTTGTACCTCACGGTGAGCCGCACACGGCTTGACCCCACGTTTGTGCTTTTCGACTTCCCCGACGCGAACGCCACGGCTGAGCAGCGTCCGGTGACGATCGGCCCGCTCCAGGGGCTCTTCTTTCTCAACAGCCCGTTCATCGCCCGCCAAGCCGACGCGTTGAACGAGCGTGTGCAGTGCGAAGCTGGCGAGGCCGTGCCCGCGCGCATCGAGCGCGCCTACAAACTCCTCTACGGCCGCGCCCCGGATGCCGGCGAGTTGAAGTTAGGCATAGAATATTTAGCAGCATCATCAGCCGGTGGCAATGCGGGTTGGCGTCAGTATCTACAGGCGCTGCTCGGATCCGCCGAATTCACGAGCGTGAACTAATATGAACCGTCGAACCTTCTTTGAGACTCTCGGTGGCGGCTTTGGTATGGCCGCGCTCCAGGGTGTGCTGCAAGGCGCGCCCAGTCTGGTGCGTCAGCCGCACTTTGCGCCCAAGGCCAAGCACGTCATTTTCCTGTTCCTCAACGGTGGCATGTCGCAGGTGGACACGTTTGACCCCAAGCCCGCGCTGGCCAAGTATGACGGCCAGCCCATGCCCGGCCCGAAGATCAAGACAGATCGCGCGTCGGGCAGCCTGATGCGCTCGCCGTGGAGCTTCCAAAAGTACGGTCAGTCCGGCATTGAAGTGAGCGAGATCTTCCCGCACGTGGCCAAGCGCATTGACGACTTCTGCGTGGTCCGCTCCATGTATACCGACTCCGGCAATCACGGCCCGTCGCTGCAGATCATGAACTGCGGCCACCAGTTGCCTGGGCGTCCCTCCATGGGTTCCTGGGTGACCTACGGTCTCGGCACCGAAAATCAGAATCTGCCCGGCTTCGTGGTGTTGTGCCCCGGCTTCCCGGTGCTCGGCGCGTCGTTGTGGAGTTCGGGCTACATGCCGTCGATCTTCAACGGCGTGCATATTCAGAACGCGGAGATCGAGCCCGAGAAGCTGATCCACAACCTGCGCAACGCTGAGCTTACGCCCACCGACCAGCAACGCCAACTCGCGCTGCTCGACAAGCTGAACCGCAAGTTTCTTGCGCGCGCGGGCGCCGATACGGGTCTGGAGGCTGCGGTCGCATCGATGGAATCGGCCTATCGCCTGCAGTCTGAAGCCACGGAGGTGTTCGATATCCGCAAGGAGCCGGCTGCCGTGCGCGAGCGCTACGACATCTCCGATTTCGGCCGCGGTTGCCTGATGGCGCTGCGGCTCGTAGAGAAGGGTGTGCGCATGGTGCAGGTTTACTATGGCAACTTCCAGCCATGGGACAGCCACGATGATATCCGCGTGCACGCCAAGCTGGCGCAGAAGACCGACGGCGCAATTGCGGCGCTGGTTGACGATCTGAAGTCACGCGGGCTGTTCGATGAGACGTTGATCCTCGTCGCGTCCGAGTTCGGCCGCACGCCGATGATTCAGAACTCGGGCCTTGAAAAACTTGGGCAGGGCCGCGACCACAATACGCCCGGCTTTACCGTGCTGCTCGCCGGAGGCGGCATCAAGGGCGGCACAACCTACGGCGCAACTGATGACTTCGGCTTCGCCGCGGTGGAGAAGCGGACGCACGTGCATGATCTGCACGCGACGATGCTGCACTGCCTCGGCTTCGATCACACCAAGCTCACCTACCGCCACGCGGGCCGCGACTTCCGACTGACGGACGTGCACGGAAATGTGATCCGCGACATCTTGGCGTGAGGCGACGCGGGCAGGCCGCTAACAGATCGCGTTCGCCGGCGCGATGGCTCTTCACGCTCACGTGGATCGGCTACACGCACAAACCGTGGCTACTGGCCGGCGGTATCGTCGCCCACGGCACTCGGTCCGCATTCCCACGCGGAACACGGTGGGTTGTTTGCTGGTGGGCTTAGGGCAAGGGACTTATTTTGCGTTGCGCTTCGGGTCAAGGCCTGGAGTCCGGCGTTAGTTTTCCGGAACCGGGCCGCGATCCGGCAGCCCGGCGGCTTCGCGCAGCGCCTTTTGCGGCGCCAGTTTGCGCTTAGCTTTCTCAAGTTCGGCAGCTTTCACGGGCTTGTCTTTCGGCTGCGCGTCGTCATACGCTTTCTGCGCGACACGGAGTTGGATCTCGGCGTCGATCTCAGCAGCGTACAACTTCTCGGCGGCTTCGGTGCGGTCCGCTGCCGCCTTCGCACGGTTTTCAGGCAGAATCAACTTGCTGATTTCGGCGGTCGCCGCCTTCTTTTCTCCGTCAAGCAGCTCGCCTAGCTTCACCAACCACTCGTTGCCTTCGGACGTTTCAGAGATAGTCAGGCTGACGGTCACCGGCATGTAGAAGCGGCCGGCCGCCTGTTTGGCCGTGACGTCGGCAGCATGTGCATCTTTCGCGGCTTGCGTGATCTGCTTCCACGGCATGATATTCGAGCGGTAACGCGGAAAAGCGTCCTGCGGATGGCCCATCGGCACAAGGTTCGCACCTTTTTTCAGCTTGCCGAAATCGATGTTGCCGACCGCAATGGTGTCCCCCACGGCCGACGCGCCCGGAGTTAATACACTGAGCGTAGCCACCAACCCACGCTCACTCTTGCCGCTGTCGGCGACAAACTCCCGCAGGTGAAAATGCCGCGTGGCGAGAAAGAATGCCGTGCCATCTTCGGAGGGCCGGATCTGGGCCTCAAAGATCAGTTCCACCTCCGAGTTCTTCGGAATGAGCCCGGCTTCGTCGAGCTTGCGAACCACGGTGTCGTTGGCGGGAGTCTGGTGCCCGTCTTCGCCCGGAAATTTGCCCCACACCGCCAGCACACGCCCCAACTTCTTATTGATGGTGAGTACTGACTTTTCGTTGGCCTGGTAGAGGTCCGTGAACTCCTGGCCGCTCACGCGCGTGACCTTGTCTGCGCCCGCAGCCTTCAGCAGCGCCGCGACGCCGCCAATGGCCAACTCAATGAGCTTGGGCGCGAACAGCCCCAATAGAGGATTCGCTTGGATACCCAGCAGCGGCGGCGGGTTGACGAGGCACTGCTCCAAAAAGAAGACACGCAATTCGCACTTGATGCTCTCCTCAGCGCAATCCGGCCTAGAACAGTGACATGCTCTACTGCTCGTCGTAGCCCTTCAGCCGCCGTACCCACACCTGCTTGATCCGCGCGCGCGTGTCATGATCCTGGAAAGCCAGCGGCTCCTCGGCTGCGTGCGCTTCGTACGGCTTGATCGCGCGGTGCGCCATCTGCCCGATCACTTGCTGGCGGTGATGCGCCAGCACGCCGTTGTGCAGCACGGTCACGTACGCGGGCTTCTTCACCTTGCCGCCTTCGAACGCCGGCGCTTCCCAGATGATGTCGTAGGTCTGCCACTCGCCTGGCTTGCGCGAGGCGTTCACCAGCGGCGGCCACTGCCCGTAGATCGAGGCAGCCTGGCCGTCGGCGTACGTGGGGTTGTTGAAGGAGTCGAGCACCTGAATTTCGTAGCGCCTCATGATCAGCACACCCGAATTGCCGCGCCACTGGCTGTCGCCGTCCACCACCGCGGGCGAGGCCCACTCGATGTGATACTGTGCGTTGCCGAAGCTCTCTTTCGAAACGAGATCGCCGCCGCCCTTCACGCTTTCGGCGTAGCCGCCCGCCAGCTTCCAGCCCGCGGCGCCGCCTTTGCCGTTCGTCCACTGCGAGAGATCCTTACCGTCGAAAAGCACAATCGCGTCGCCGGGCGGCTTACCGAGCGCCGTCTCCACCACGCGCGGCTTCGGGCGCGCGATGTCGTGCACGCGCCACTTCTGCCCGGGGAGTTGCGGACCGTCCGTGTAGCCAGTGGGCGACGTACGCCAGCCGGGCTTCTTTTGAGCTTGTTGGGCGGACACAACCGCGAGAGCCGCCAGAGCAAACAGAGCAATGTACGTGCGCTTCTTCATAACGAAGCCGCTAGGATATCAGATCGCGCTAGATTGGTTGAACGATGACGACACGCGTTCTATTGGGTCTTGTCAGCCTCACCGCCGCAGCCTTCGCGCAGTCCGATTGGGATGAGCCGTTCCCGCCGCACAAAGTGGCCGGGAACCTTTATTGGCTCGTCAGAAAAATTCGTGGGCAAGTGGCGGCTCGGGCAGCTTTCCAAGTGTGTGATGTAGCGCGAGTTCGAGGATGCGATAGGTGCGAAAGCCGTACGATCTTCTCATGGCGACTTTGGCCTTGTTGTTCAGGCCCTCTATCACGCCGCTGGAGAACTCCTTTTTGGCCTTGAAGTAGTTGAGCA
>VFZP01000017.1 GCA_016871115.1 Acidobacteriota bacterium | reverse complement strand
TGACCAACTATGAGTGGTTCCGCCAGCGCCGCGCCAACCTCAGCCTGTTTACTCTGCCTCCGGCCGAGCAGCGCAGTGGCAACTTCTCAGGGATCGCGGGCGGTGTATTTGACCCGGCCACCCGTGCGCGCGAGGGCACCGCCATCACAGCCCAGCCATTCCCCGGCAATCAGATCCCGTCGTCGCGCATCGCAGCCACTTCCGTGAAGCTGCTGGAGTTTTACCCGGCGCCCAATGGTCCCACCGGCGCCAACAATCACCAATTGCAGTTGGGCCGCCCCATCAACAAGGACCAGTTCATCCAGCGCTTCGACTTTGTGGAATCTTCCAAGTCGCAGTGGTTTGGCCGCTACAGCCGGAGCGATGAGAACCAACTCACGCAGGCGCTGGCGTTGAACGGCACGGCCATCATTACCAACGCCAACCAGTGGACGTTTACCAACACGCGCGTGATCACCAACACCATGGTCAACGAGTTCCGTTTCGGCCGTACGAAGTTCTACAACACCACTGGTCCCGAACTCGCCTTCACCCGCGATGTGGTGGGCACGCTCAGCATCCCCGGCCTCGCCAGCGGCCCGGAGGTGCAATGGGGTATCCCGGCTATCGGCATGGTGGGCTTCAGCGGCTTCGGCAACAGCTCCGAAGGGCCGTATGAAAACAACAACTCGGCCGTCCAGTTCATTAACAACCTGAGCTGGATCCGCGGCAAGCACAGTCTGAAGTTCGGTGGCGAAGTGCGGCGCGACGACTACAACCAGGTGGGCAATCAGTTCGCCCGCGGCGAGTTCCAGTTCGGTGGCCAGCAGACCCGCAACCCGTCCGCGGCCGGCGCGTCGGGCGCGTCAATGGCGGACTTCCTGTTGGGCATGATGAATCAGTCCGAAGCGGCGGTGTCGATCGCCAAGGCGCAGTTCCGCTCCACCGGCTTTGCGTTCTACATTGACGACACATGGCGCGCCACCACCAAACTCGCGCTCTCGCTGGGCTTGCGGTATGAGAACACGCCGCCGTGGACGGACCGCACCGGTACGTTGTTCAACGGCATTGTACCGAACGATATCAACCCGCCGCGCGTCCGGCCGGTGAATATCGCTGACCGCAGCGTCTACCCCTTCTTCATGCGCCAAGGCGCGCCGCGCCAGAACTGCTATGAAGGCATTAACCTGCGCTGGCCCGCGATTGACGTGAAGTGCGACGGCTCGCTCGGCAACCGCCTCGTGGGCCGTGACAATAACGACTGGGCGCCGCGCATCGGCGTCAGCTACCAGCTCAACTCGAAGACCGTGCTGCGCACCGGCGCCGGCATGTTTTACTCGCAGGACACGGGCAACCCGCGTTTTGACATGGCCCGCAACCTCGCCGGGCGTCTCCGCGCCAACCCGGATCCCTCATTCCCGAACCTGAACTGGGGTAACGCGCTTGCTTCGATCGCCGGGGGCACGGCCAATGTGTTCAACCCTTATACGTTCGCCAATCCGTTTGACCGCCGCACGCCTTACTCGATGCAATTCCTGTTGAACCTGCAGCGTGAGTTCCTGAATAACTTCACGTACGAAGTGGGCTACATCGGCAACATCAGCCACCGCCTGGAAGGTCTGCGCGCGCCGAACGAATCGCTCCCTGCCTGCCGCAACGTACCGGCCGTGGGCGATCCGAGCCGCGACCGCTGTCTGAACGACCCGCTCACCGGCCTCACCGTGGTGCAGCGCGCGCCGTTCTCCAACTTCGGCCGCATCCAGCTGGTGGACAACACCAACAACGCCAACTACCACTCGCTCGGCATGAAACTCACGCGGCGCTTCTCAAGCGGCCTGATGTTCCTCACTAGCTACACCTGGTCGAAGTCGCTCGATACCTCGTCCGGCATTCGCGTGCAGGGCAACGATACGCTTTTCCCGCAGAACAGCTACTGCCGCCGCTGCGAATACGGCCGCTCGGCCTTCGACGTGCGGCAGCGTTTTGTGACGTCGGGTATGTGGGAGCTGCCGATCGGCAAGGGCCGCAAGGTGAACGTGGACAATCCGTTCGCCGAAGCCATCGTGGGCGGCTGGCAACTCGGCAGTATCATCACACTGCAAACCGGCTTCGGTCAGACTCTGTTCAACGGCGGCGACCCGTCGTTCTCCGGCGGCAATAACGACCGTCCGACGGCCACGGGCCAAACCGTGGAATTGCCGCGCGATCAGCGTGGACCGTCCGGCTGGTTCAACACCCGGGCATTCACTCCCACGCGCGACGGACTGTTCGGCACCGTGGGCCGCAACACCCTCACGCTGCCTGGCATCTTCCAGTGGGACTTCAGCGCCATGAAGAACTTCAAGATGCCGTGGGAAAGCCACAGCCTGCAGTTCCGCTTTGAAGCGTTCAACTTCCCGAACCACCCGAACTGGGGCGGTCCGTCGGTGGGCGTGCTCGATGGCGGCGTTGATCCAGCGACCGGCGTTGGCCGCCAGTTCGGCCGCATCACCGGAACGCGCGGCATGCGAAACGCGCAACTCGGTTTGCGTTACGCGTTCTAGACGCAACCCGGCGTTGCCGGAATCGGCGGCGGTTGAGTGTAGTAGGCTGAGAGGCCGATGCGCTCCACTGCCGTTTTTCTTTTCTGCGCCCTCGCCGCCGCGCAGACCCGCCCCCCCCCGGGCTGTCTGCCACCGCTATGACGCCAGACCCGAATATGGCGCGGCCCATCGATGCCTCGCCCTCGTTGTTCATTGAAGAGCTAACGTGGCTTGAAGTGCGCGATGCGCTGCGCGCGGGCAAGACCACGGCGATTGTCGCCACGGGCGGCGTCGAACAGAACGGCCCGTACCTGCTACCGGCAAACACAACTACGTGCTGCGCGTAGCCACCGAAGCGATCGCGCGGAAGCTGGGTAACACACTAGTAGCGCCCATCGTGCCCTTTGTGCCGGAAGGCGACATTGCGCCGCCCACCGGGCACATGAAGTATCCGGGCACCATCAGCGTGCGCCAGGCTACGTTCAAGGCGCTCCTCACAGACATCGCCGAGAGCCTTCGTGCGCACGGTTTTGAGCGCGTGATCCTCATCGGCGATAGCGGTGGCAACCAGACCGGCATGAAGGAAGTTGCTGCTGAATTGATGCCCAAGTGGCGGGCGGCGGGTGCGGGGATTTACTTCATCCCCGAATACTATTCGTTCTATGACAGCGGCGAGTTATCGAAATGGCTGGCCGGGCAGGGCATTCAGGAAGTGGACGAAGGTCACCACGATAACGTTGCTATTACAGCGATGGTGATGGCCGCCGATCCGAATGCCGCGCGCGTGAATCAGCGCCGCGCAAAAGGCAGGCTTGCTATCAACGGCGTGAAGCTCGATCCCGTGGCGAAGACCGTGGCGGTGGGCCGCCGCGCCCTGGAGTACCGCGCCGAAGTAACGGTGGCGGCGATCCGGCGGGCAGTGGCGGCGAGTAAGTAGATTTCCCCGTAGTTTATCTCTGTGAAGAACGGGCCGGCCTGTCGAACTATTGCTTGATGAAGCCCGCGCTGCCCTTATTCGCGCTCCTGGCCGCTCCCGTAATCGTGGATGCTCAGGCCGTCATTGCTCCGGTCACCTACAACACGCCGTCCGGCCCCGCCGGCCTCATCGGCGTTGACGTCGACAAGAACAACATCAAGGATTTTGCCTTCGTCACCACGAATGACAATTCGGTGAAGGTCCTCCTTACCGTCACGGCTTCGAGCGGTGGTGGTGGCGGCGGCGGGACTCTGCCTCCGTATGCGCCTTTCAACGTCTACTTCTCGGCCGGTACCGCACCGGTGGCGGTGGCCGGCGGCGACTGGAACAAGGACACGAATGTCGATCTGTTGGTGGCTCATGCCGGGTTGCAGGACGTCGTGGTCCACCAAGGGAATGGCATCGGCGGGTTCACTCCGGCGGTCTCGATTCAGCTGGGCGTCGTGCCGACGTCGATTGCGGTGACGGATGTGGACCTCGATACGAACCTCGACATTGTGGTGGGTCACGCGGCGGGCATCAAGGTAATCTACGGCGGGCCTGCTCCGCGCCCGTCAGTGACGTTGCCCGCCGGTGGACAGGTGGCTGCCGTGGCCGCCACCGCCGAGCCGCTCGTGGCTGCCACTACCACCACGGGCACACTCTCTGTCTTCCGTGCCGACGGACTGGGCGGACTCACGGCGTCGGTGAAGTGAACGGTCTCGCCGTGAACGGCGGTTTCAAAACACTGCTGCTGGAAGACCTCAACCGCGACGGCCGCGCTGACATCGTGGTGGATCGCGCCGCAGACCTCGCGTTCCTGGCTGGTCAAGTGGCGGGCGCGTTTGCCGCGCCGGTTTCGATCGGGCTGCCCGGCGGCTTTGCGCCGCACGGCGTTTCCACGCAGGACTCGGACGGCGACTTGTGGCCGGACTTGATTGTCTCTTCCACTGCGGGCGGCATTCATCTGCTGCGCGGCGGGGCGTCAGGATTCTCCGGCGCTGCCACGGATTTCCCGCCCGTGTCCACCACCTCCATTGCTACAGCGCGCGCGAACACAACGAACGCGTTCCTCGTGCTGCAACCGCTGGCGAACCAGGCCACTGTGGCGCGTTTTGCGCTGCCCCCGGCCGTCAATGTCACGCTGCTCTGCTCGCCGACGGGTCTGCAGGTGACCGCGGGCGGCCAGACCGTGGTGGCGCCGAACACCTCGCCGCGTACGCTCGGTTTGCTCCTCGCGCTCGATGTGCCCAGCCCGTAGGCCGGCGCGCCTGGGTCGCGCCTTGTGTTTGCCAGTTGGAGCCAGGGAGGTCCGAAGGGCCAGACCGTAACGGTGCCTTTTGCCGATACCACCTACACCGCGTCGTTCCAGGCCCAGCACCAGGTAACCACTTCGGTGACGCCCACCGGCGGCGGGACAGTCTCGCTCAGCCCCGCCTCGCCGGATGGCTTCTACAACGCCGGAACTGCCGTCACAGCGACAGCCGTTCCCGCGGCCTGCTACACCGCCGGCGCGATCACGCCGGGTGCGAACCTCACGGTGAACGGCCCGCTCAGCGTGGCCGCGAACTTCGTCCCCTCGGTTGCCACCGACGTCAACAGCCAGGTGACGGTCAACCGTCAGCAGGTGCAGTTCGTGTCGAGCACCGGGCAGTATCGCCAGGTAATCCGCGTACGCAATAATGGCGCCTCGCTGGCGAACGTGAAGCTGGTGCTAGACAACCTCGCCACCGGTTGGACGACGGTCAGCCCGGCTGGCCTCACGCAATGCGCGACGCCCGCGGGCCAACCGTATGCTACCGTGGCCGCTACGATCGCCTCCGGACAACGCGTGGATGTGACAGTCCTCTACACCCGCGTGGGCACTACTTCGTTGAGTTACTCGACGCGTGTGCTCGCCGGTGCGGGCCAGCCCTAGTCTCGTCACATTCGCCGCGATGCCGACGCCATACTAAGCAATTGGCATCGCGGCGGACTTTGTCCTGATCGTCATTGCCGGCCTCGCCGGCGCTACCCTCGCACGTCTGTTGCGCCTGCCGTTGTTGGTGGGCTACGTGGCGGCGGGCGTGGCCGTCGGGCCGCACACCGCCGGGCCGACGGTGGCGCAGATCCGCGACGTTGAACTGCTGGCCGAGATTGGCGTGGCGCTGCTGCTGTTCTCGCTCGGCCTGGAAGTCTCGATTGCCGACCTGGCTCCCGTGCGCCGCATTGCCCTCGCCGGCGGCGCGCTGCAGGTGCTCCTCACGGCCGCAGCCGCTGCCCTCGGGGGCATGGCCGGCTTCGGCATGAAGCCCGTAGAAGCCGCCTGGTTCGGCGCGGCCGTGTCACTTTCCAGCACCATGGTGGTGTTGAAAACGCTATCGGCGCGCGGCGTCACTGGTACGCTGGCCAGCCGCATCATGATCGGCTGGCTGGTGTTTCAAGACCTTGCCGTGATTCCCATGCTCGTGATCCTGCCGCAACTGAGTGGCGCCGGGGCCGGGCAAGACCTGGCGGTGAAGATCGCGCTCTCCGTGCTTCAGGCGGCCGTCATTTTGTTCGCCACCTGGTGGCTGGGCACGCGCCTGTTTCCACCTTTGCTCATCGGGATCATTCAATGGGGCCCGCGGGAACTGTTTCTGGTAGCGGTGGTGGCCGTCGGCGTGGGCACCGGGTTTGCGGTGCACGCCGCGGGCTACTCGTTTGCGCTCGGCGCGTTTCTCGTCGGGCTTATCTTGAGCGAAGCTGAGTTCAGCCACCAGGCGTTTGCCGACCTCGGCCCGCTGCGCGACATCTTCGGCTTGCTGTTCTTTGCCACCGTCGGCATGCTGTTCGATCCGGCTTTCCTGCTTGCTCATCCGCTCGCCCTGCTGCTGGCGATTCTGGCCATCGTGACGGGCAAAGCGGTTATCTTCGGCGTCATCACGTGCGCGTTCGGCTATGCCAATCACGCGCCGTGGATTGTGGGGCTGGGCCTCGCGCAGGTGGGTGAATTCTCATTCGTGCTGGCGCGCACCGGGCTCACAACGGGTGCGCTCACGAAATCCGTCTACTACCTGCTGCTGGCCAGCACCGTGCTCACCATGGCCCTCTCGCCCGTCGTTTCTTCCGCCGCGCTGCCGCTGGCGCGCCGTTTCGTGCGCCGCCGCGTGGAGCCGGCCGCACTGCCCACCGTCACCGCCGCTGACCACGCCGCACTCACCGGCCACGCCATCATCTGCGGCTACGGACGCACGGGCCGCGCCGCCGCGCGGGTGCTCACCGCGGCCGCCGCCGATCGTGGTTATTGAATCCGAGTATGCCCTTTTCAGCGACCTGCAACGCGATGGGCTCCGCGGCGTCTGGGGCGATGCCACTAGCACCGATATTCTCCACGCCGCCGGCATTGAGCGCGCGCGCGTGCTGCTGGCCACCATGCCGGATCGCGCGAGTGTACTGCTCACCGCCGAGCGCGCCCGCGCGGCCTGCCCCGAACTGGCCGTGGTCGCGCGTGTGCATGGCGCGCCGCACGCCAGCCAACTGGGACTGCTGGGCGTGGAGGCGATGGTGCAGCCGGAGTTCGAAGGCGGCGTGGAAATGGTGCGCCGCGCGCTTGCGCGTCTCGACATCGATGAATCCGCCGCCGCCCCCCTGGTGGACGACGCGCGCCGCCGCATCTACGGATGATTAGTGATGATCGCGCCGCGGGGCAATCTCCCGCGCGCGCAGTTCGCGGATCACCTTGATCAGATTTTCAATTACGGCCTCGGTGAAGCGCCGGCCCTTCTCCGCCGTTGCCTTGGTCGGGTCGCCCGTGGTGCCCGTGCGCGAGTAGCGGCTGAAGAACTCCTGAAAGAACACGGGCGAGGGCGCTTGCAGATCCCAGTAGAAGTACTCCGATTTCTTCACGGGCATGTCTTTCTCGGCCTTGTCCATCTGCACCAGTTGCCCGCACAGATACAGCAGCACCGACGTTTCCAGCTCACACCCATGCGCCATGCCGCCCGGATACTCAGACTCGCGCAGTTCGTTCAATAGCAGCTTCGGCACCAGGCTCCACCACGACACCATTGCGCAGATCGCGTCTGAGTGATTGGTGATGTTGCGCGCGGCGATGTCGAGAAACGGCACGTTTCTGCCGTGGCCGTTCACCAGTAGGATTTTCTTGAAGCCATGATGCGCCAGGCTCTGGCCGATGTCGGTGATGTAGTTGATGAACGTGGGGCCCTGCACGGCGATGGTGCCGGGAAAGTCGAGATGGTGTTCGTTGAAGGCGTATTGCACCGAAGGCAGCAGCACGGCTTCTTCGGCGATCTGCTCCACGGCGCGGCGCGACATTTCCGTCGCGGTGATCACGTCGGTGAGCAGCGGCAGGTGCGGTCCGTGCTGTTCAATGGTGCCCACCGGCAGCACTGCCACGCGCCGGCCGGCGACGGCCTCGCGGATCTCCGGCCAGGTGAACTCCTCGTAGCGGTATTTGCGAGCCACCGTGCTATCCTACACGCAGTCGAGGCCGTCAATGATGATGCTCGCTTCCCGCCGAACCTTCATGTCCACCACGCTTGTTGCCGCCGCCGTGCCCTCCGCTTTGCCCGCCGCTTCCTACACGTGGGCCGAAATTGAGAAGTTCATTGAGAAAGGCGACGTCAAAGGCAAATTGACGCGCGCGGACCTGCCTACGCCCGCGCTGCTGCTTGATCTAGATGCCTTCGAGGCGAACGTGTCCAAGATGATCGGCTACGTGAAGGGCAAGGGCCGCGCCATCCGCCCGCACGGCAAGACGCATAAGTGCCCGGAGATTGCGCAGCGCCTCATCGCCGCGGGCGCCGTGGGGGCGTGCGCCGCCAAGATCAGCGAGGCTGAGGCGTTTGCCGCCGCCGGCGTGCGCGGCCTGCTGGTGACCACCGCGGTGGTGGGCAAGTACAAAATCGAACGGGCGGCTCGCCTCGCGCGCCTTGCGCCCGACACCATGTTCTGCGTGGACAACATGCAGATGGCCGAGGAACTCGACGCCGCCGCGCGCGCCGCAAAGGTTACGATTCCCGTGGCCATCGATTTATGGATCGGCAACCGCACTGGCATCCAACCCGGCGCGCCCGCCGTGGCGCTCGCCGAAGGTTTGCAGCGGCTGAAGAATTTGAAGCTCACCACCGTTCAGGCCTATGCGGGCCACGCCGCGCACGTCGTCGGCTTTGCGCAGCGCAAGAAAGTGTCCACGGAAGAAATGGGCAAGGCGGTGGAAACGATCAACGCGATTCGCGCCAAGGGCATCGCGATGGAGCGGCTCACCGGCGGGTCGACGGGTACCTACAACATCGATACCGACATCGATGGCGTCACTGAGCTACAGCCGGGCAGCTTCATGTTCATGGATGTCGACTACAACCGCATCGGCGGCGCGGACGGCAACGAGTTCTACGGCGACTTCCCGAATTCGCTCACCGTGCTCACCACCGTTGTCAGTAAGCCCCACGATGCGCTTGTGATCGTTGACGGCGGGCTGAAGGCGTTCTCAACCGACAAGCCGTTCCCGCCGCGCATCAAAGACAACTCCGCCGTCACGTTCGCCTATGGCGGGGACGAGCACGGAAAACTCACCTTCGGTGCGGGCGCCAAGGCGCTGTCGGTAGGCGACAAGGCCGAGTTCGTGATCCCGCATTGCGACCCGTCGGTGAATCTCTACGACCGGCTGTTCTGTCTCCGCGGCGGCAATGTCGAAGCCGTGTGGCGTATCGCCGCGCGCGGAATGGCGCAGTGATGCGTCAGTATCGACACCGGGCAGCGCCGGGGGTAAGCCTGCTTACAGCCCCGCTACCGTAAAGACCGGGCGGCCAGCCACAGCCTGCATCAGCAGCGAGCGGAAAATCCAGACCCAGGCGAGCGCCACGGCCGTCACCGCGCCGATCTGCACGGCAAGCTGGCGGTCTCTCATCACCCGGCTGATCAGCCACCCGGCCAGCGGCAGCGCCTGAATCGCAAACACACCAGCCAGATGTGCCGCCCGCAGATCGTCCGCCTTGATGCTCCACGAAAGCAGAGGCAGCTCGGGGCCCCCGTCAGGCGCGCCCACTGTGTGCGCCTGGTTCATGATCATGAGCATCCCCCCGAGGCCGCCTATGATGAACAGCAAAAAGCCCAGCCGGATGCCCATCACTTAGGCCCGCGGCTGATCCACTTCGATCCACAGATACAAAAACAGCAGCAGCAGCACGAAGCCGCAATTGCCTAGCGTGGATCCTGACAATACCGCGAACAGCATGGCATCGGTGCTGGTGGCCACGTTGTAATGAGACGGCATGCCGCGAATCGCCTGCACGCCGATGGCGGCCGCCGTGGCGAGTGCGCACACCGCGATGCCCCAACGCGCGATCTTGCGGAGGCTGCCCGGGCAGTCTGTGAAGTACCCCAGAAACAACGCCATCGCCCAGGTGTGCAGCGCCAGGCCCACGCTGTAGCGAATCACCTTGGCGAATGGGTGCGTGGCGCCTTGGGCGAGGGCCGAATCATCCCAGGGGGCGGCGCACAGCCCGAAAAGCGCAAAGAAAATGAGCAACCAGCCCGTGTTGGACAGGATGCGGTCCGACTTGTGAATCCGTTTCAGTAGCCCGATCATTCCAGTTTGCGGTAGCCGCGCTCGAAGTAAAGCAACGGTCTACCACTGGAGATATCGGCAGCAATCACGCGGCTGATTAGGATGGCATGGTCGCCGGTGTGGATGGTCTGGTCAATCCGGCATTCCATGTGCGCGAGCGCACCCGGAATCAGCGGTACGCCGGACTGCCCGGCAATCCAAGGTGTGCTTTCAAAGCGGTTTTGCCCCCGGCGGGCAAAGCGAGAGGACAGATCCTGCTGATGTTCGGCGAGAAAACTGAGGCCGAAACCGCCGCGCTTGGTGATGATGGGCAACAGCCCCGCCGTGATGTCGACGCAGATGAGAACCTGGGGCGGATGCATCGAGACGCTGGTGAACGAATTCACGGTCATGCCGTGCGGTTGGCCGGCGTCGTCAAGGGTGGAGGCGATGGCAATGCCGGTGGCAAACTGCGCACACGCCAGACGGAATTGTTCGGCGGCGAACTCCGGCGGCGGCTCGGGGCGGGTTGACACGGTGGTAACTTCAATCCTATCATAGAGTTTAAAGCCAACCTGAGAAAGAAGCCGCGATGATTAAGCTCGACATCATTAACGAAGTGGTGAACCGCACAGGCATCACCAAGACCAAGGCCGAGATGGCCGTGGAGACCGTGTTTGAGAGCATGAAACGGGCGCTCGGCGCCGGCGAACGCATCGAACTGCGGGGCTTTGGCATCTTCAACGTCCGCCCGCGCAAGACGGGTATTGGCCGCAATCCGCGTACCGGCGCTGAGGTAGCCATTCCACCTGGGAAGGCTGTCCGTTTCAAACCGGGCAAACAGCTGCAGTCGTTGTAGGCCGCTGGCGGGAACAAAGTCCAAAGCATCCGTGCGGATTCATCTGGCGTTGTTGGCGCTGACGCTTTTTACCACCACGCTTTCCGGGGGGCGCTACGCCTGGGATTTCCTGCTGAATCAGGCGCCGTTCTCCGGTGCCTATCTCGAAGACCTTTGGGCCGTGCTGGTTTCGCCGCCGCGCCTGCTGGCGGGGCTTCCGTTTTCGCTCACGCTGCTCGGCATTCTGATGGCGCACGAGATGGGCCATTTTGTGGCTTGCCGCCGATATCGCGTCGATGCCTCCTGGCCTTATCTTCTGCCCGTACCCACGCCCGTGGGAACGATGGGGGCGTTCAACAGGATTCGATCTCCGATCCTCACCCGGGCTGCGCTGTTCGATATCGGCATCGCCGGGCCCCTCGCTGGTTTCCTGGTGGTTCTGCCTGCGCTGGCCATGGGCTTTGCCTACTCGAAGGTCATCCCTGGCATCGCCGCCGACGGGCTGTTTCTTTTTGGAGAACCGGTGGCACAGCGCGCGCTGGCCAGCGTCATTCTTCCGGGTGTGAGTGGCCACGATATCTGCTTGCATCCGGTGGCGCGCGCGGCGTGGGTGGGGATGCTGGCGACGGCGCTCAATTTGCTGCCCATCGGCGAACTCGACGGCGACCACATTCTCGACGCGTTCGCGGGCGAAAAGCACAAGACGATTTCGCGGGTGTTTGCCGCCGGGTTGTTTGTGATGGGACTGGGGCTCTGGTATGCGGTAGGCCACGCCAGTTGGTTGGCCTGGGCGATTGTGCTGTGGTTTCTTGGCATGCGGCATCCGGCGATTGAAGACCGCGAAGCGCTGGGCACAGGCCGCCTCGTGCTGCCCGTGCTGGCCGCGGTCATCTTCGTGATAACCTTCAGCGGGGTTCCCCTCAGCATGGCCGGCTGGGCCGTTCCGGAGTAGAGTGCGCGGATGAAGATCAGCGCCACCATCATTACCCTCAACGAAGAACGCAACATCGCGCGGGCGATTGAGAGCCTGCGCTGTTGCGACGAAATTGTGGTGGTGGACTCGGGCTCGACGGACCGCACCGTGGAGATCGCCTCCAACCTGGGGGCGCGCGTTGAGGAGATGAACTGGCGCGGCTATGCCGGGCAGAAGAATTATGCCTCGGAAGTGGCCACGCACGACTGGATTCTGTCGCTCGATGCCGACGAGACGCTGAGCGAGCCGCTGGAAGCCGAGATGTGGCACATCAAGAAGACCGGGCCGCAGTACGACGGCTACACGATGCCGCGCCTGGCGCAGTATCTCGGGCGCTGGATTCTGCATTCAGGCTGGTATCCAGACCGCAAGGTGCGGCTCTTTGACCGGCGGAAAGCCAAGTGGGTGGGCGACTATGTGCATGAGTCCGTACGCGTGGAGGGCCGCGTCGGGCACCTGGAGTCGAACCTGCTCCACTTTACGTGCAGTTCGCTGTCTGAGCATCTAAATACGATGGACCGCTACACGACGCTTGCCGCCGAGCAGTTGGTGGACAGCCGCACACCGATCGGTGTGGGGAAGCTAGTGGCCGATCCGCTGTGGACGTTCTTTCGCACTTACTTTCTACAGCAGGGGTTTCGCGACGGCGTGGAAGGTTTGTGTATCGCCTATATGGCGGCGTTCTATAACTTCGCGAAGTATGCCAAGGCGCGATTCATGCGTCCGGGCCGGCCGTGAGGGTTCTGCATGCGGACACCGGCCGCACGTGGCGCGGCGGGCAAGTGCAGGTTTACCTGCTGGCGCGCGCGCTGCGGGCGCTGGGCGTTGACCAGCGGTTTCTGGCGCGGGGCGAGTTACTCGCGCGGCTGACCGCGGAAGGATTTGCGGCGGCGGAGGCGAGCTTGTGGGCGCTACGCGGCGCCGAGGCTGCCGGCGTGGTCCATGCGCACGATGCGAGGGCTCATACGTGGGCTGCCGTGGCCGGACGCCGCCCGTTGGTGGTGTCGCGGCGCGTGGCGTTTCCGGTGAAGACGGGGTGGCTGTCGCGCTGGAAGTACGCGCGGGCGGATTGCTACGTGGCGGTCTCGCGGTATGTGGCTGACAAGTTGATCGAGGCGGGCGTGGACGAAGCACGGATCCGCGTGGTGTACGACGGAGCGGAGGCGCTGGCAACGCCCGTGGATCCTGCCGCGGCCCTAATTGTTGCGCCCGCATCCGACGATCCACGCAAAGGCAGCGTCATAGCTAAAGAGACGGGCTTGCCGGTTCGTTTTTCAACGAACCTCGCGGCGGACCTGCCGCTGGCGCGGGCATTTTTGTACTTGACGTATGAGGAGGGGCTGGGGTCGGCGGTATTACTGGCGCAGTCGGCGGGCATTCCGGTGGTGGCCAGTTGCGTGGGCGGGTTGCCGGAGATTGTGGAGCATGAGGTGACGGGATTGCTGACGGAGAACACGCCGGGCGCGGTGCGCGAGGCACTGGAGCGTCTGGAACGCGAGCCGGCGTTGGCGCAGCGCTTGGCTGCCGAGGCGCGAGCGCGTTTTGCCGCGCGCTTCACGGCGGAGCGAATGGCCGAGTCGACGCTGGCCGTCTACCGCGAGTGGGTGGCCCGATGACGCCGGTTGTTGGGGGCGAGCGTCCGGGTAGGGCAGGCTTTAGCGGAACGCGGCCTGTCATGGAAATCTGGAACCCCCACACATTCTGCGTCCGTGTAGGGCAGGCTTCAGCCTGCGGCGGGCTTCAGCCCACCCCTTCCTCCGGCGTACAGCCACTGAAAAAACAGGAGTTGTCCGTTGGGTTTCTGGACAGCCTGCGGTGGGCTTCAGCCGTTACGCTCTGGGTTTCCGGAGAGCAGAACGCGGGCCGTCATGGAAATCTGGACAACCCGTGCACTCGGCGTCCGTGTAGGCTGAGCTTGAGCTTGTGGCGGATTTCAATCCGCCTCCGTCCCGACGTGGCCGCGCTCTTGCTGACACCGCCGCGCAGTGCGTGGCACGGCAGCAGCAATCGCAAGCGACTGCGGCGGAGCAGCGCGGCCAACACCACCTCCGTGCCAACCGCCGGCCGCCCCCGGGCGCGGAAGCGCGTTCTCCGGCGGGCAAACGCTTCTGAAGCAGGGGCATGCGCATAACGCTTGAGATCGCCATCGCCGCGCTGTTCGGGCTGCTCTTCGGCAGCTTCCTCAATGTCTGCATCTTCCGCCTGCCGCGCGATCTGTCGGTGGCATGGCCCGGGTCGCGCTGCCTTGAGTGCAACCACCGGATCCTGGCGCGCGACAACATCCCCGTGCTCAGCTATCTGCTCCTCGGCGGGCGCTGCCGGCATTGCCGCTCGTCCATCCACTGGCGCTACCCGGTGGTGGAGGCCCTCACCGCTGCGCTCTTTGCCGCCGGTGTCTCCAAGTGGGGACCCACGCCCGACGCGGCCAAGTTCGCGCTGTTTGCGTTCCTGATGGTGGGCATGATTTTCTCGGATCTCGAAACGCGCCTGCTGCCTGACGAGTTCACCAAGGGCGGCATCGTTGCCGGGTTGCTGCTCGCGCTGGTAATACCGTTGCCGCGCGAGTTGATGATGCTGTTCTTGCCGGGCGAGTGGCGCCGGTTTGCCGGCCTCGCTGACGCAGCGGCGGGCGCAACGCTGGTGAGCGGCGCGATGTGGAGCGTGGGATACATCTATGGCAAGGTCCGCGAGCGCGAGGGGCTGGGCTTCGGCGACGTGAAAATGGTGGCTGCGATCGGCGCGTTTCTGGGCCTCGCGCCCGCGCTGATGACGGTGCTGATCGGTTGCACCGTGGGCACCGTGCTGGGCCTCGGCTATGTGTGGCTGGCCAAGAAAGACCTCGCCACGTACGAATTGCCGTTTGGCACATTCCTTGGCGCGGCCGCACTCGTGGTGGCAGTGTTTCTACAATAGGGCATGGTTGTCCATTCGGTGTGCGCGCTCGATTGCCCGGATGCGTGTTCGTTGCTGGTGACGGTGGATGAATTGACCGGCAAGGCGGTGAAACTACGGGGGAATCCGGACCATCCCATCACGCGTGGATTCCTCTGCGCCAAGGTGGCCAAGTATCTGGACCGCGAGTACTCGCCGGCGCGTCTGCTCTACCCCATGCGCCGGACGGGCGCGAAAGGCGCGGGTGAGTTTGCGCGTATCACCTGGGACGAGGCGCTCGATGAGATCGCCGCGCGCCTCGGCGACATTGCGCGCCGACATGGGAGCGAAGCCATTCTGCCTTACAGCTACGCGGGCACGATGGGCGTACTCCAGTTCGGCTCGATGGACCGGCGTTTCTTTCATCGCCTTGGCGCGTCGCGGTTGGACCGTACGATCTGTTCCACCGCCGGCATGGCGGGCAGCGCGCGCGTGCTGGGCGACCGCTACTCGACCGAGCCCGAGCAATTTGCCCACTCGCGGCTGATCGTGGCCTGGGGCGCCAATATTCTGGGGACCAGCGTGCACTTGTGGCCGTTTATCGTCGAAGCCCGCCGCCGGGGCGCGCGGTTCTATACGATTGACCCGGTGCGCAACCGCACGGGGCAACTGGCGGACAAGCACTTCTTCATTCATCCGGGCACAGACCTCGCTCTGGCCCTCGGCCTGATGCATGTGATCATCGGCGAAAACCTGCATGACGCTCACTATGTAGAGCGCTACACCAATGGCTTTGCCGACTTGCGCGCGCGCGCGGCGGCCTATCCGCCCGAACGCACCGAAGCGCTCACCGGCATTCCACGCGAGGATATCGTGGCGCTCGCTCGCGAACTCGCCATAGTGCAACCGGCGGCGATCCGATTGAACTATGGAGTGCAGCGCAGCGAACGGGGCGGGGCAGCCGTGAGTGCAATCACTGCCCTCGGCGCACTGACCGGATCCTGGCGTCACCTCGGCGGCGGCGTGTCGCTCAGTACGTCGCACGCTTACCGGTTCAACGCCGATGCCGTCGAACGGCCGGACCTGCAAGCCGGCGCCCCCAAGCGCCTGGTGAACATGACGCGCCTCGGCCACGCGCTGACCGAGCTCAACGATCCGCCGGTGAAAGCGCTGTTTGTCTACAACTCGAACCCCGCGGCGATTGCTCCGCGGCAGAACGCTGTGCTGGCCGGCCTTGCGCGTCCTGACCTGTTTACCGTGGTGGCCGAGCAGTTCCAGACCTGCACCGCGGATTACGCTGACATCCTTTTGCCGGCGACTACGTTTCTCGAGCATAAAGACCTCTACCGCTCTTACGGACACTACTATGTCCAACTGGCTGACTCGGCCGTTGCGCCGCCGGGCGAATGCCGCTCCAACACGCACCTGTTCGGCGCGCTCGCCGCTCGCATGGGATTTGACGATCCCTGCTTTGCCGATACCGACGACGACCTGATCGATCAGGCGCTGTCGAGCGGCCATGCATTTCTCGATGGCATCGACCGTGGACGCCTGGAGCGCGAGCATTCGGTGCGCCTCAACGTAGCTCCTCCCGGTGAGCCGTTCCGGCCGTTCGCCGCAGGCGGCTTCGGGACGCCGAGCGGCAGGTGTGAACTGGCATCGGATGCCTTCGACTACGCGCCGCCCGTTGAATCCCGCCTCGGCGACGCCAGCCTCGTCGCCCGGTTTCCGCTCGAAATGATCTCGCCGAAAAACGACGACTCGATGAACTCGACGTTCGGCTACCTCGCCGAACGCGACGCCGAAACCGCGCGCCTCGACATGCACCCCGACGACGCCTCCGCGCGTGTTATTGCCGACGGCGCGGCGATTCGTATCTTCAATGACCGCGGCGAGCTGCGTCTGACGGCCCGCATCACCACCGCTATCGCCCCCGGTGTGGTGAGTTGTCCGTCATCGCGCTGGCGGAAGCTCGCGGCCGACCGGCGCAACGCCAACGTGTTGGTGTCAGACCGCCTCACCGACGTGGGCGGCGGCCCAGTCTTCTACAGCACACTCGTTCAAGTGGAACCCACCGTCGCCTAAATTCTCCGGCTCAGGCGTTGCATCTGTCCCCGCGCCGCCGCCGCCACTTTGGGAATCTGCGTCCAACTGGTGGCGCCTTCCTGCAGCGCCTGGGCAAGCGAATTGAGAGCAATGTTCTCCTGCCCGCGCTGGAACCGCAAGGGGCCGCCGCTATCGCCCACATCCATGATGAGCCAATCGCCGGCCCGCACCTGTTGCGAAGAGATGAGTTTTGACAGCGGCTGCACCAGGAGCCGCTCGATGGCCCGCTTCAGGTGGCGCGCCCCGTACTCGGCCGCCGTGCCCTGTTCAAGCAGCATGTTCTTGGCTGCATCGCTCACACTAAAGCCGAACGAGCGGTCTCCGCCGCCGGCCTGTAGAATGCGCTGCTGCACGAAGGAAAGCTCGAGGTCGAAGATGCGCCGCAACTGCGCTTGCGCGAGCGGCCGGAAGACCACCACCTTATCCAGGCGGTTCCAGAACTCCGGCGTGAACTTGCGCCGCGCTGCTTTGACACTGGTCTTTACAATACGATCCGATACGCCACCCGTGCGGGCTTCGTCACAACCGATGAGCCGCGGCTGAAAACCGAGCTTGGGCTGGAGAATCGACTGCACGCCCGCCGCACCCAGGTTCGACGTCATGAAGATCATCGATTGCGAGAAGTTCACACGGCGGTTGTCGCCCGTGGTGAGCACCGCTTTGTCCAGAATCCCCAATAGCAGGTTCCAGAGTGCGTCGCTCGCCTTCTCAATTTCGTCAAACAGCACGAAGCTGACCTTTACGCTGGCCGAGTGGCATGAATTCAGCGCCTCCTGGCTCAGCAAGGCGTGGGTTTCGCGGTGGCCCAGATATCCCGGCGGCGACCCGACGAGCTTGGCGATCTCGTGGCTATGCTGAAACTCGGCACAATCCACTTTGACGATCTTGCCTTGGCCCACCAACCCCTCGGCGGTAGCCTCCACGGCACGAGTCTTGCCGGTTCCGGTGGGCCCGAGAAACAGAAAACTACCGATCGGCCGATTGGGTGCGTGCAACCCAGCCAGATACATCTGATATACGTTGACGATCTGTTCAACGGCCTCGTCCTGGCCAACCACCAGGCGCCGCAAAGTCCCTTCCAGTGATTGGGCCTGCGAGCCTGTGCGGGAAGGATCCAGTTCGATGCGCGTGCTCATCTCAGCGAGGACAGAAGCGCCAACGCGCGAGGCGCGTTTCTTGTCCCAGGAACTCACGGCCGGGCACTTTGCCCGTTCCCTTGGAATTAACAGGTTGGCGGTGAGTTCCTGGAGAGCACGAACGTTGCCAATCGCCGCGCGGTCAGTTTTTCTTAGGCTGGGAGGGGCGTACTTCGACGTAACTAACCAAGGTCCGGGCAGGCATTTGGAGCAGCGCAAGTACAATCGCTGCCACATCTTCCGGCTGAATCTTCCAGCTCGCGGGACCGGTGCGCGGACTGAAGCCGGTGTCGACGCTGCCGGGGCAAATTGTCGTCACACGGACATTGTCATAGCGGTGATCGAGCATCATCGCCTCGGAAAACCCGTTAAGCCCGAACTTCGAAGCGTTGTAGGCCGCTCCTCCGGCGAAGGGGTTCTTTCCGGCAAGAGAACCGATCTGAAACACATAGCCGCCGCGCGTCCCAAAACGCAACAGCGCTTCCTGACAGCAATGAAAGACGCCGGTGAGATTGATGTCAACCACGCGGTGCCAATCTTCCACCGTTAACTCGCGCAACGGCTTGAACACGCCGACGCCAGCGTTGTTCACCACTATATCTGCGCCGCCGAACTGCTCAGCAGCGTAGTCAAACAGTGCTTTCACCTGGGCGCGATCCCGGACGTCGCAGGCCCGGCCCGCCACCTTGGCCCCGCCTTCGGAAAGCTCCTTGACGGCAGCGGTGGTCGACCTGGGCTCGGTGCCGCATAAAACGACCGACGCACCAACTTCCGACAGTTGGCGCACGATCTCGCGTCCGATGCCTCGCGTCCCCCCGGTCACAACCGCCACTCGTCCGGCAAGAAACTGGCTCATGGCGACTTTCGGCTAGCTTGCAGTTCGCTATTCTTTGGCGGAACCCGCCGCCTTGGCGCGCAATCCCACCTTGGCTGGGGTGGTCGCAGAATCCGATTCGCCCGCAGTGGCCGAATCGCATTTGCGGGCTTCCACCAGCCACAACGGCGGGCGGCCCCGGCGCTTGCCCCGGCCTTGGGCCAAGCGCTCCAAGGTCAGAATCGCTTCCTCGATCTGCACTCTTTCGTCTCTTAGTTCCGCCAACAATTTCGATATGTCCATGGCTTGCTCCAACAGCCGTTATCTTTGCTTTCGTTCCACAATCGGAACAGCCATGACGCTGCCCCGCATTTCCGCCCCACAACTTATAGCGCAAGGAAATACGGTAGGCAAGAGTTTTGTTCGGATTTCAGAACAGAAGCTTGAATCTTAGCTGGCGCGGGAGCGTTTCCAGTGGAAATAGAATGGCAAACCGAGAGAAATCAGTACCAATCCCTGGAGCGATTGGCGGGGTGAGGCAACGAAGGTGTTCCCCAACAGGCAGCAGGCCACGAGCACAAATAGCACGGGTACAACAGGATAGCCGATGGTACGGTACGGGCGGGCGAGCTCGGGGCGTTTGCGCCGCAGAACAATTACGGAGGCCGCCGCCAGAGCATAGAGAATCCAGGCCGCAAAGATCACCATGTCGGCCAATTCGTTATATTTTCCGCTGAGTAGCAGTACGCAGGACCAGCCGGACAGCAGCAGGATTGCCTTCGCGGGGGTATGGTAGCCCGGGTGTACCTCGGCAATTGGCCGGGGGAATAGCCGGTCTACGGCCATGGCATAGGGCACTCGGGATCCGCTCAGAATCGACCCGTTGATCGCCGCGAAGATCGAAATCATCGCCGCCACCGACACCGCCGCCGCGCCGCCCTCACCCAGCACCTGCCGCATCATCGTGGCCGCCACCCGGTCGCTCGACGCCACGGCCGACGCCGGCAGCACATAAAAGTAGGCCACATTGGTCAACAAATACAGCACCACCACGGCCAACGTTCCAGCCGTCAGCGCCAGCGGCAGGTTCCTCTGGGGATTCTTGATCTCGCTGGCCACCATCGTTACGTTGTTCCAGCCGTCGTAGGCCCATAGCGCCGACACCATCGCCGCGAAGAAGCCAACAAAGCCCGCCGCCGAAGGTACGGAGGTGGACAAGTTCGAAGTCATGCCCATCGGAGCCCACAACCCCAAGCCGATGATCGCCAGGATGCACGCTACCTTGATCAGCGTGACGAAGATCTGGACATTGCCGCCCACCTTGACGCCGAAGTAGTTCAGAATGCCGAGCCCCATGATCACACCCATGGCAAACAACTGCCCGGTGCGCAACTCTATGCGCCAGGCCCCCTCGCCGGCGCCCCACAATACGGTCTCGAGCGCTGGAAAGAAGTTCGCTAGATAGAGATAAAACCCCGTTGCCAGCGTCGCAATCGAGCCGCTCTTGGCCACCCACGTTTGCGTCCATCCATAAAGGAAGCCGAAGAACGGCCCGTACGCTTCGCGCAGATAAACGTATTCGCCGCCCGCTTCGGGCAGCATCGCTGCCAGTTCGGCATACGTGAGCGCGCCGGCCAGCGTGAGCAGTCCTGCGGCGATCCACACGAGAAAAACCGTGTGCAGGTCGCCCACTTTCTGCACCATCGTGGCGGGCACGATGAAGATGCCGCTGCCGATCACGGTGCCGACGACGATGGCCGCCGCGCCCCAGAGTCCGAGATCGCGCCGCAGTTGCGGGGTTTCAGGCATGTTCTTGTACCGGCTCCTCTTTGATGAATAGCGATACGGCCAGCGCCACCCCTACGGTGACGGCCGAGCCGATGACGACGTACCACGTCCAGGCAATCGAAGTCCAACTCTTTACGTAAATCATGGTGATGAGGCTCGCAAGCATTCCCGCCATAGCCGCGCGCTGGCCCACATGGCGGGTGGAAACGCCCAGCAGGAATACGCCAAGCAGCGCGCCGTACACCACGCTGGCAATCGACAGCCCGGCCTGCAGCACGGACTGCACGCCCTGGGCCACGAGCGCGATACCGAATAGAATCGCGCCCCAGGCGACGGTGGAACGTTTGGCCAGTGCGAGCCATTCGGGGTCGGTTCGTGAGCGGCGCGAGAGCGGACGCCAGAAGTCCATCACCGTCGTCGAAGCCAGCGAATTCAGCGCTGCGCTGAGGTTCGACATCGCGGCCGCCAGAATCGCCGCGATGATCAGCCCGGCAACGCCCACCGGCAGGTTGTTCCAGATGAAAGCGGGGTATATGCGATCGGGCGGATTCGGCGGCGCGAGGTTGCCATCCTGGTAGTACACGTACAGCAGCACGCCGATCAGCAGAAACAGCGTGAACTGGAACATGATGACGCCCCAGCTCACCAGCAGCGCCCGGCGGCTTTCGGCTTCGTTGCGCGCGGCCAGCAGGCGCTGCACCATCAACTGTTCGGTGCCGTGGCTGGCGGTAGTGAGGAAGCAGCCGCCGATGACGCCAGCCCAGAAACTGAACGTGCGGGTGAAAAAGTCGGGCGCGAAGAAGTCGGTGCGGAAGTCGAACACGGTGAACTTGGCGCCCGCCACGGCCATCACGTGTTCCCATCCGCCGGGGATCTTGCCGAAGATCACGACGAGGCTCAGGATGGCGCCGGCGACGTAGAGGATCATTTGCACCACGTCCGTCCAGATCACCGCCGTGAGACCGCCTTCGAACGTGTAGAACAGCGTGAGGATAACGATTAGCAGGATCGACCATACTTCGCCCGTGCCCAGCACGATGGAGATGACGATGGAGATGGCAAACACGCGGACGCCCTCGGCCATAGCGCGCAACGCCAGGAATGAGCCGGCGGTGAAGCGCCGCAGCCGCGGGCCGAAGCGCCGCTCCATCAATTCGTAGGCCGTGAACATCTCGCCGCGGAAGTAGTGCGGCAGGAGCAGCGTGATGATTACGATACGCGCTAGCAGGTAGCCGAATACCACTTGCAGGAATCCGAAGTTGCCGTTGAACGAGATGGCGGGCGTGCCGATGACCGTGAGCGTCGACGTTTCGGCCGACACGATGGAAAAGGCGATGGCCCACCACGGAGCGTTCCTACCGCCCAGAAAGTAGTCGCGCAGCGATTTCTGGTTTTCCTCGAAGCGCGCGCCGAAAATCGTGATACCAATCAAGTAGGCGACAATCACGCCCAAATCGAGGTAGCGCATGAATTGCATGATCGTAGCATGAGAATTGACAAGGGTGAACGTATTCGGGCGGGAATCTTTTGCGGGCAGCGTCAGTCTAACGGGACAGCGGGACGTGTGCGCGGCCACTTTTGTTGGGCTTGGGCGATTGGGTGCCTTGCGGCCTACAAATCGATTTCGCTATACTCCGACGAAGCTTGTGCGAATCATCGATTGGCGGTAGGGACCCACGCGGCTCCGCCGGGTTATAATCGGGGACGCGCATAGCAGAAATTTCTTCGAACCTCTAGAAGGAGGCGGAATCAGTGTTGGTAGGCAAAACTCAGAGGCGGCTCATCGCGTCAATCCTGACGCTGGCACTCGGCGTGGCGGGTGCTTTCGCGCAGGAAGCCAAAAAGCAAAAGCAGGTTAAGGATCAGGCCGAATACGACCTGCTCATGTTGGTCAACAAAGAGCCTGCTGGTCCCAAGAAGATCGAACTGCTCGACCAGTGGAAGCAGAAGTACCCCGAGTCTGACTTCAGAGAAGACCGGGCCATGGTTTACGTACAGACCTATCAGCAGACAGGCAACGGGCAGGGGATGTGGACTGCCTGCAAGAACTTGCTGGCGATCAACCCCAAGAGCGCTCCAGCACTGTACTTCCTGATGTCGCTCACTACCAGCTTGAACGACCCTTCGAAGTTTGATGAGGGTGAAGGCTATACGAAGCAGTTCCTGGAATTGCTGCCCGAACTCTATAAAGACAAGACGGACGCCAACTCGCTCAAGGAACGGAAGACCCAGGAAGTGGCGGCGCGCAAGACGTTCGGTCAAATCGCGATGACCAAGAAGGACTATACGAAGGCCGAAGTACTTCACACCGAGTATCTAAAGTGGGAGCCGAACAGCGGCAACATTTCTTACGCCTTGGCGAACGCGATGCTGTTGCAGAAGAAGAAGGAAAAGCAGATTCCGGCGATGTGGCATTTTGCTCGCGCGGCTCACTACTCGGGTGATGACGCTCTGCCGGATGCCTCGAAAAAGCAACTGCAGGCGTTCTTTGAGAAGACCTACGTGAACTATCACGGCTCCAAGGACGGCATGCAGGAAGTGATCGACGCCGCCCTGAAGAACCCGTTCCCGGCTGAAGACTGGACCATCCTCAGCCAGGACCAGATCCTGCAGAAGAAGATGGACAAGATCAAGGCGGAAGATCCGCAACTGTACTTGTGGCTTCAACTGAAGGAAGGCTTGAACGCTGCCGGTGGGGATCAGTACTGGGAACAGATTAAGGGCTCCGCGCTGCCGAAGTTCAAGGGCAAAGTGGTTTCGGCCACGCCGCCTGCGCGTCCGAAGGAAATCATCGTGGGCATCAGCGGAGCGGAAGTGTCGGAGGTCAAGCTGATCCTCGAACAGCCCGTGGGCAAAGTCGACCCGGGTCTGGAGATCGAATTCGAAGGCGCTGTGCCGAAGGAATTCGCCAAGGACCCGTTCATGATCACGGCCGACATCGAAAACGCCAAGGTCACGGGTCTGCCGAAGGCCGCCGGTCCCGCGCCGCGCGTGCTGCCGAAGAAGGCAGCCGGCAAGAAGAAGTAAGAACCGCTTCTGTCTGGAGAACGAAAGGCGGACTCTTCACCGGGTCCGCCTTTTGTTTTGGAGTGCCTTACCCTTCGACACCCAGCTTGCGCAGAATCGCCATCATCGGGCACCAGTTGGAGAAGGCAGACTGGAACAGGTTCAAGCCCACGAAGGCCGTGAAGGCGTAAAATCGCGGGTCCACCCAATAGCCGAGCGCGACGCTCAGCATGACAAAGAATCCGGCAATCAGCCGCAGTGTTCTTCCGACGTTCATGATGCATTGCCTCCACGAGAATTGAGCATATAGGAGATGACGGGTACGGTCATGCGTGACAACAGCAGCGAAGCAATCTCGCCGGCCATCAACGCAATTGCCAGGCCCCGAAAAATCGGATCGAACAGGATCACCACCGAACCGGCGACGACGGCGGCGGCGGTGAGGAGCATGGGGCGGAAACGCACGGCGCCCGCGTCGATCACGGCCTGGCGCAGGTCCATGCCCTGGCTGACGCGCAGTTCGATGAAGTCCACGAGGATGATCGAATTGCGCACTACGATCCCGGCGCCCGCGATGAAGCCGATCATGGTGGTAGCGGTGAAGAAGGCGTTCAGCAGACCGTGCGCCGACAGAATGCCGACGAGCGAAAACGGAATGGCGGCCATGATCACCAGCGGCGTGATCAGCGACTGGAACCAACCGACGACGAGCACGTAGATCAACACCAGCACGGCCGCGAAGGCGATACCGAGATCGCGGAAGACCTCATGGATCTGCGAGCCCTCGGCGCCGTTGTGGTCGTAGTGCGCTGAGACGATCACGGCTTCGTCCTTCAGTTCCGGGTCGCTCCCTTCGATGCGCGCGACGATCTTGCGATCTTCCACGGTGGAGCGCCGCACGTTCGCAGTCAGATCCACTTGCGCGATTGCCTCCGTGCACGCCCCGCCGCCCCCGTCGCACTCGGCCGCGTCCACGGGTAGCGGCTTGCCCAGAAGCTGCGCGGCCAGCGCCGGCGAGATTTACATCGCGGGAATACGGATGCGATTGGCCTGCACGGCGAGCGTGTATTTCTCAAGATGCGGCGGCTTGGCGGGCCAGTATGTGCGCGCCGACCCGCGGAACCCATCCGTCACAGCGGCGGGGCGCGCCGCCGCGGCGCCATCCACAAACAACACCGCTGCCGCGCCGCGTTCCTGCGCCGCCAGCGTTTTGCGGAGCGAGTTGGCATACTCGCTCGTCACTACGCCGTCAAAGGCACTCTTGGGGTCCCACGTCTGCGGGTCGCCATCGAGCACGATCACGATCTTGCCCGCGACGGCTTTGCCTTCGTAGTCGCTCCAGCTGAGGTTCGGCGCATGGACGCCGTAGCCCGCAAACACCGCCGCGCCTTGCGCGCGGCCGCTGGCGCTGAAGGTCAAGGGATAGAAGTCTTCGAGCACGGGCCCATGGCGCGCGTTGGCGCCCTGGGTCACGCGCAGGGCATTCGACTCGCCCAATCGCGCCAGCACGAGGTCGTAGCGGTGCGAGAACGAGTCGCCCACGCCGGGCAGCAACCCCATGCGCTCAAACCGCGAGGCGATGTACTCGGCGGCGAGTTCGTATTCGGCCGACCCGGTCAACCGCCCGCGCATCGCATCGCCGGCGAGCAAGTACAGGTCGGCCTTGAGTTGCTGCTTGTGGATCGTATCGTTACCCGGCGCGCGGCGGGCAACGGAGGCAGACTGCTGCGCCAGGAGGGAAGCGGACAGTAGGTAGAAACACGCTGCAAAACGCATAAGCCGGAGTGTGACACACTCGCAGGGTCCGCTGCTGACAGTCTGCTGCTGAGAGTTGACGGTTAACGAGGTGGAGTGATGTCGGGAGGAGTTTTCACCCTTGTTGAATCCCATGATTCCCGACCCGGGTCCACGGCGAGCAACGATGGTTGAGGTGGCGCTCAGCACCTGCGCCCGGAGACCGTGATGGCCACGGCGGCGCGCTCGGGACGTGGCTGATCAGGTATTGTTTTCAGTGACATGCAGGATACTGCATGAAATATGATGTCCTTATACTAATATTTCATGACAACGGAAATGAAGTGTGCTACTCTGCTCGTAGGTCAGAAGAGCCGCAATCATGGACTTGAACCGCTCCACCGACAAGCTCCAAGACGCCGTCCGCCAAGCCCAAACCAAAGCTACCTCCCTGTCCCATCAACAGATAGACGTCGAGCACCTGCTTGCCGCCCTGATCGAGCAGCCCGATGGCCTCACCCCGTCCCTGCTCATCAAAGCCGAGTCGCGGCCGGACCTCATCCACCGCAAGCTCGGCGACGAACTCGCCCGGCTCCCCAAGGTCACCATCGGTGCGCAGCCGGCCGACCAGATCTACATCACCCAGCGCTTGAGCCAGCTCATGGCCAAGGCCGAAACCGAGGCCAAGCGCATGAAGGACGACTTCGTGTCCGTGGAGCACGCGCTGCTCCCCATGACCGCAGACTCCGGCTTCACCGGCCGCCTGTTCAAAGACGCCGGCCTCACGCGCGACAAACTGATGAAGGCGCTGCAGCAGGTGCGCGGCAACCAGCGCGTCACCTCGCGGAACCCGGAGACCACTTACCAATCGCTTGAAAAGTACGGGCGCGACTTGACCGAACTTGCCGGGCAAGGCAAGCTTGACCCGGTGATCGGGCGCGATGACGAGATCCGCCGCGTCATTCAGATTCTGTCCCGCCGCACCAAGAACAACCCGGTGCTAATTGGCGAGCCGGGCGTCGGCAAGACCGCCATCGCCGAAGGGCTCGCCCAACGCATCGTACGCGGCGACGTCCCCGAAAGCTTGCGCGATCGCAAGATCGTTTCGCTCGACATGGGCGCGCTCATTGCGGGCGCGAAGTTCCGCGGTGAGTTTGAAGAGCGCCTCAAGGCCGTGCTGAAAGAGGTGCAGTCGAGCGAAGGGCAGATCATTCTGTTCATCGACGAGTTGCACACGGTCGTCGGCGCGGGCAAGGCCGAAGGCGCCATGGACGCGGGCAATCTGCTGAAGCCGATGCTCGCGCGCGGGGAACTCCATTGCATCGGCGCCACCACGCTCGATGAGTACCGCAAGCACATTGAAAAAGACGCCGCGCTCGAACGGCGCTTCCAGAGTGTGCTGGTGGATCAGCCGTCGGTGGAAGACACGATCTCCATTCTGCGCGGACTGCGCGAACGCTACGAAGTGCACCACGGCGTGCGCATCAAAGACACGGCGATCGTGTCGGCCGCCGTGCTGTCGAACCGCTACATCTCCGACCGCTTTCTGCCCGACAAGGCCATCGATCTGGTGGACGAGTCCGCGGCCCGGCTGCGCACCGAGATCGACTCGATGCCGTCCGAGCTCGACGAAGCGATGCGCCGTTCGATGCAGCTTGAGATTGAACGCGAGGCCCTGAAGAAAGAGACCGACCAGGCTTCGCTGGACCGGCTCGGCAAACTCGAAAAGGAGCTAGCCGCGCTGAAAGATACGACCAACGCGCTGAAAGCCCGCTGGCAGGCCGAAAAAGAATCGGTGCAGAAACTGCGCGCCCTGCGCGAGCAGGTGGAGCAAACGCGCGTGGAGATCGAGAAGGCTGAACGCGCCTACGATCTCAACAAAGCGGCCGAGCTCAAATACGGCAAGCTGAATGACCTGGACCGTCAGATCAAAGCCGAGCAGTCGCGCGCGGCGGACTCCGGTGTGCCGCGGCTGCTGAAGGAAGAGGTAGACGAAGACGACATCGCCGAAGTGGTATCGTGCTGGACGGGCGTGCCGCTGTCCAAGCTCCTCGAAGGCGAAATGCATAAACTCCTGCACCTCGAAGAGGAGTTGCACAAGCGCGTGGTTGGTCAGGAAGAGGCCGTGCAGGCGGTATCCGAGGCCGTGCTGCGCGCGCGCTCCGGGCTCAAAGACCCGAAGCGCCCCATCGGTAGTTTTCTGTTCCTCGGCCCCACGGGTGTGGGCAAGACCGAACTCGCCCGCACGTTCGCACACTCGCTGTTTGACGACGAGCAGGCGATGATCCGCATCGATCTTTCCGAGTATCAGGAAAAGCACAACGTCTCGCGGCTCATCGGCGCGCCTCCGGGTTACGTGGGCTTTGAAGAAGGCGGCCAGCTTACCGAAGCCGTGCGCCGTCGGCCTTACTGCGTCATCCTTTTTGACGAAGTGGAAAAGGCCCACGCCGACGTGTTCAACGTGTTGCTGCAGGTGCTCGACGACGGCCGGCTCACCGACGGGCAGGGGCGCGTGGTGGACTTCAAGAACTCCATCATCATCATGACGTCGAACCTGCCGCAGGAGAACCTGCGCACGCACTTCCGGCCGGAGTTCCTGAACCGGATCGACGAAATCATCGTCTTCCATTCGCTCGGTCACGACCATCTGAAGACGATCGTCGAGATCCAACTGGCCGGGCTTCGGGCGCGCTTGGCCGACCGCCACATCACGCTGGAGCTAACCGATGCCGCGCGCGCGTATCTGGCGGAAGTGGGCTATGAGCCCGTCTACGGCGCGCGGCCGTTGAAGCGCGCCATCCAGCGGGAACTCGAAACGCCGTTGGCGCGGCTCATCCTGGAAGGCCGCGTGCGCGACCGTCAGCGTGTAGTGGTGGACACCAACCGCATCGCCGGCGGACTGCATTTTGAAACCAGCGCGGAAGTTCCAACTGGGGCATAATGAATCCGTTCGCCCCGGGACCACGTCAATATGCATGTGAATAACAACCACGACAAGATCCAGACGCTGCCCGTGCTGCCCATGAAGAATACGGCGCTGTTGCCGTATATCGTCATGCCGCTGTCGGTCGGCCGCCTCCGGTCCATGGCGGCCGTCGAAGCGGCGTTGGCTACCGAGGACAAGGAGATTGTACTGCTCAGCCAGCGCGATTCCTCGGTGGAAAATCCGTCGCAGAACGACTTGTACACCTACGGCACCAAGGCGGTGATCCGCAAGATCAACCGCCCGAATGCCAATCTGGTGGAGATCCTGGTGCTGGGCATTGAGCGCGTCATGCTGCTCAAGCTCGAAGAGACCCAGCCGTATCTCGTCGGCCGGGTCCAGATAGCGCCCGTCTCGCCGGAGCACACGCCCGAAGTAGAAGCGCTGCGCCGCTCGGTGGTGGAGATTGCCGGCAAGGCGGTGGACCTCGCGCAAACGCAGGTGCCGTTTGAAATCCAGCAACTGGCAGACGATGACACCGAGCCGATGCGCCTCGCCTATCTGCTGGCGTCGCTGTTTTCGCTCGACCTGCAGAAAGAGCAGACGCTGCTCGAAGCGCAGACCATGGCTGACACATTCCGGCTGCTGCACAACTATCTGTCTCACGAATTGCAGGTGCTCGAGATCCGCAACAAGATCAACACGCGGGCGCGCGACGAAATGTCGAAGGAGCAGAAAGAGTACATGCTCCGCCAGCAGATGCGCGCCATTCAACAGGAACTGGGCGAGCAGGGCGCCGAAAACGACGATGTGGTTCAACTCCGGGAGCGGCTCGCCAAGGCGGACCTGCCGGATGACATTCGCAAGGAGGCCGAGCGCGAGTTGAAGCGCCTTGAACGGCTCCCGGCGCAATCGCCTGACCATAACGTCACGCGCACCTGGATTGAGTACGTGCTCGAACTGCCGTGGCGCGGGACGACCGAAGACAAAATCGACATTGCCAACGCGCGCGAAGTACTGGATGCCGACCACTTCGATTTGAAAGAAGTGAAGGCGCGCATCCTGGAGCATCTCGGTGTGTTGAAGATGAACGCGACGGCCAAGGCGCCGATTCTGTGCCTGGTCGGGCCTCCCGGCGTGGGCAAGACCTCGCTGGGGCAATCGATCGCCCGCGCGCTGGGCCGCAAGTTCGAGCGTTTCTCGCTGGGCGGTCTGCACGACGAAGCCGAACTCCGCGGCCATCGCCGCACCTACATCGGCGCGATGCCGGGCCGCCTGATTCAGGCCATGCGCCGGGCGGGTTCGCGCAATCCGGTGATCCTGCTGGACGAGGTGGACAAGCTCGGCCGTGACCATCGCGGAGACCCGTCCTCGGCGTTGCTCGAAGTGTTGGACCCCGAGCAGAACAACACGTTCCGCGACAACTATCTCGACCTGCCCTTCGATCTGTCAAAGGTGATGTTTGTTACCACGGCCAACGGCCTCGAGTCGGTGCCGCGCCCGCTGCTCGACCGTATGGAGATCCTGCGCCTAGCCGGCTACACGGAAGAGCAAAAGATCCAGATCGCGCGGCGATACCTGATTCCGCGCCAGATGAAGGAAGCCGGGCTGACCGATGAGACGTTCCAGATCGATGAGCCTGCGCTGGCGCAGGTGATCCGCCGTTACACGCGCGAGGCCGGGCTCCGGCGTCTTGAACGTCAAATCGGCAAGCTCACGCGGAAGGGTGCGCTGCACTTTGCCGAGGGCAAGCCGGGGCCGTTTCTGCTGACGGTGGAGACCCTGGCCGAACTGCTGGGCCCCGAACCGTTCATGCCGGAGCAGGCGCGCAAGCACGTCGGCCCGGGCGTGGCCACGGGGCTGGCTTGGACCGAGGTGGGCGGCGATGTGCTCTACATTGAAGCCGCGCTGTTGCCCGAGAGCAAGGGCTTCACCCTCACCGGGCAACTCGGAGAAGTGATGCAGGAGTCAGCCAAGACCGCGCAAAGCTACATCTGGGCGCACGCGGGCGAATTTGGCATCGATCCGGCGAAGTTCAAAGACTGGGGTGTCCATCTGCACGTGCCGGCCGGCGCGACGCCCAAGGACGGACCGTCTGCGGGCGTGACCATGACGGTGGCGCTCACCTCGCTCTATACCAAGCTGCCGGCGCGGCCCGATGTGGCGATGACGGGCGAGATCACGCTCACCGGTCTGGTCCTGCCCATCGGCGGCGTCAAAGAAAAAGTGCTGGCGGCGCGGCGCAGCGGTATTTCGACCGTGATTCTGCCCAAGGCGAATCAGAAAGACCTGCACGACGTGGCTGACGAGATCCGCGCCGAGATGGAGTTTCACTTCGTGGAGCATGTTCACGAGATGTTGCACATCACGATTCCGGGGCTGGCGCCGATTGCTCCGGAGACGCACTTTGAAGAGGTGCCCGCCTAGTCCGCCAGGTCCCCGCTTGAACTCGGGCGAGAACTCTTATAGCCTTCATAATGAACGGAAAGAGCCTCGCATGTTCAGACTGCCTCTGCTGTGTGCGCTTGCGCTGTTGACGATCCTGGAAGCGTCATTGCGCGCGCAGACCCTCTATGGTTCCGTCGTCGGACTGGTGGACGACTCTTAGGGCGGCGCCGTGCCCAACGCCAAGCTCACTTTGCGTAATACCGGCACGGGGCTATCGCTTGATGCCACGACAGATGACCGCGGCGCGTTCACGATCCTGAATGTGCCGGCCGGGTCCTACGATGCCAGCGCTTCGGCGCAGGGCGACAAGACGCAATCGCGCACGTGGCTCGCGGTTACGGTCAACACCTTGAGCCGCCTTCAATTTGTGATGGAGGTGGGCGCGCTGATCGAGCAGATCACCGTGTCGGCTGAAGCGGCGCAATTGCAAACCGACAAGGCGTACACCCATACCGAACTGCGGTCCGATCTGGTGAAGAACCTGCCGTTGCCGGGCTACCGGAACTATCAAAGCCTGATCAACCTCGTGCCGGGCGCAACGCCCGCTTTGTTCCAGAACGCGGTGACCGACACGCCAGCGCGCTCGCTGCGCACCAACGTGAACGGCACCAATGCCAGCACCAACGTCACGCGCATCGACGGCGCGGCGAGTGTCAACGTGCGGCTGCCGCATCACACCGGCTACGTGATGCCCGCCGAGATGGTGGAGGCCGTGAACATCACCACGACGGCCGGCGACGCCGAGTAAGGCATGGCGGGCGGCGCGGCGATTACGCTGGTGACCAAGTCCGGCACCAACACGCTGCACGGCAGCGCCTTCTGGTTCCACGACAACCAGCGCCTTCGCGCGCGCAACTTCTTCTTCGCCCCAACCACGGTGAAGCCCGTCAGCATCTACAACAATTTCGGCGGCACGATCGGCGGACCGGTGGTGAAGAACCGTCTGTTTTTCTTCTACAGCTACGACAACACGAAGCAGCGCACGGGCGGCTTCGGGCGCTACTCCGTCCCCACGTTCGACCTCCGGTCCGGCGACTTTTCAGCCACCGGACGGGACATCTTCGATCCGCTCACTGGCAATACGCAGACCGGCGCCGGCCGCCCGCTGTTCCCCAACAGCCGGATTCCCGCCAACCGCATCAGCCCGATTGCGCAGCGGATTCAAAGCTACTACCCGGAACCGAACATCGCCGGCCCGCTGAACAACTTCGCCATCGGCGCCACGCCGCAATTCAACCGCGCCTACAACGACGCGAAGATCAATTTCCAACGCAACTCCAAGCACATGATCTGGGGCCGCTACGGCATTATGAACGCGCTCGTCGGCGGGCGGGGAATTTTCGGCGACGGTGTGGGGCCCTCGCCCGGGGCCGATCCCGGCTTTGGCGACACGCGAATTCAGAACACGTCGGCCGGACACAACTACACGATTTCGCCCACGCTGTTGCTGGACGGAGTGATCGGCTACAACCGCCTGGACCAGACCGTGCGCGGGCAGGATTTGGGAAGGATTTCTCGCAGGTACTCGGCATTCCCGGCCTCGGCGGGCCAGACCCGCTGCAGCAGGGATTCCCGAACATCAACATCAACGGCTACACCGGCTTCGGCGTGCCCGGTTGGATGCCGCTCAATCGCGTCGAGGAGAGCTACACCACCACGCATACGCTACGCGCCATCCGCGGCAAGCACAATCTCGCCTTTGGCTTCGAT
>VFZP01000016.1 GCA_016871115.1 Acidobacteriota bacterium | reverse complement strand
CCCTAACCTAGACGATCAGGTTGGGATCTGGAAACTGTTGCAACCAGAAGAGATCGACGTGCAGCTCACCGAGGGGATGATGATGGAGCCCGAGGCGAGTGTAAGCGCGCTGGTGTTCCATCACCCGGATTGCGCCTACTTTACGGCTGCGGAGGCCAACGTGGAAGAAGCGGCGGCGGTGGGGTAGAGCCGGAAGCTCTTAGCAATTCTTTACCAACGGGGTGGTGACGGGTCGCGTCCTTTCGGTTCAGAATGGGAAGCATGAACTGGGCGACGGTTGCTGACACCGAGATCATGCAGGGCCTGCAGGCCGGCTCGCCGGATTGCATGTCCGTATTGTGCGAGCGCCATTGGGAGCGGCTGGTGGTGTTTGTGCAGGGCATCGTGCGCAACCGCGGGGCCGCCGAGGAGATCGCCCAGGAATCGTTCTTGCGCGTGTATCTATCCCGGTACCGCTATGAGCCCACGGCGCGCTTCACCACCTGGCTCTATCGGATTGCCACCAACCGCGCGTTGAATTTCCTGCGCGACCATAGGCATGAAGCCGGGGTGGAGAGCCTCGATCAAGCTGGCGTGGATGGGCTGGCGCGGCAGGTGAGGGACGTCCGGCTGCATCCAGATGAGGTGGCCCAGACGAATGAGTCGCGGCGGCTGACGCGCCAGCGGGTGATCGATGCACTGAAGTCACTCCCGGCCCGCCAACGCCGGGCCGTGATTTTGCACCGCTATCATGAGATGAGCTACGAGCAGATCAGCCGCGAGTTGGGCTGTACGGTGCCTTCGGTGAAGTCGCTGCTTTGGCGGGCTTATTCGGCTTTGCGTACGGCGCTTGAAGCCAAGCAGTTGTAACCTCATCGGCGTTAATGTGCTCTTATATGGAGAGCGCATGGTCAACCGCCGTCTCCTGGTTGTTTGGATTCTTCTTTCTTTCTGTGTTGCCTGGTCGCAACCGCTTCCGGCTGGATTATCGGTCCGGGACGCCGTTGAACGAGCCCTCGCCTCTCATCCTTTGCTGGACTCCGCCGCGCGGAGGATCGATGCTTCGGCTGCGCTCCAGTCACAGGCGGGTTTGGCGCCGAATCCCCGGTTAGTTCTGCAACACGAAAACGCTCGCCCTGGTTCGTATCGCCGTCCGTTTGTCCACTACCGCGACACCGATCAGTTTGCGTTCCTGCAGCAGACGCTCGAAACCGGCGGCAAGCGCGGGCAGCGGGTGGAAGTAGCGGCGGCGGGCAAGCAGCGCGTAGAGGTCGAACGCGAATTGCTGACGCAGCAGATTGCCGCGCGCGTGGCCGTTGCATACTGGGCGGCCCTGGGTGCAGCGCGCGTGCATGCCATTCTGGTGCAGAGCGCCGAAAACCTCCAGCGGGTGGTGGACTATCACGAGATTCGTGTCAGGGAAGGTGCGATTGCGGAAGCGGATCTCTTACGTGTGCGCGTGGAAGCGCAACGGTTGAACGTAGACATCAACCACGCGTTCCTGGCTGCAGAACGCGCCCGCATTCATTTGTTCCGCGAGATGGGGCAGCGTGAGTTTCCTCGCGTGACGTTCGCGGACACCGTGGAAGAAGCGCTGACAGAGACGGTGACCGCCGACGAGTCCACTGCACTCGCCGAGCGGCGCGAACTGCGGGTGGCGCGCGCGGCGATGGAGCAGGCGCGGGCGCAGCAGTCTTTGCAGACGGCGCTGGCGATGCCGAACGTGGACGTGCTGTTTGGCTACAAGCGCACAGCGGGCCTCAATACGATGGTGGGCGGCGTGCAATGGGATTTGCCGTTGCGGAACCGGAATCAGGGCAACATCGCCGCCGCTGGTGCGGAGTACCGGGTGGCCGAGTCCAGTCTGGCTGCGGCCGAGGCGCTGGTGCGGGCCGAGTTTGCCGCAGCGCTGTCGGCATACACGCTGCACCGTCGCGATGTGGTGACGTTCCTGGAGCCGCTCCAGAAGCAAGCGGATGAGACGTATCGCATTGCGGAGGCTGCCTATCGCGAAGGTGGCGCGGATCTGCTGCGGCTGCTGGATGCGCAGCGCATCCGCATTGAGGCAAGATTGGCCTTCATACAAGGACTGACGGAAGTGCGGGAAGCGCAAGCAGAGTTGCAGGCGGCCATGGGGGTGCGGCCATGAAGGTGGTATGGGCGGTATTTACGCTCCTGGTGTTCTCTGCCGGTTGCAGTGGCCCGGCGGCTCCCCCGAGTGCCCCGGCAGCGACGGCTCCCGCTCATCGGCCGTCGGCTGCCGCGCCAGAGTCCGCTGCAGTGGTGACTGTTCCGCCCGCGTCGGTAGGGAACTTCGCGACGGAGGCCGTGAAGGAGCAATCGGTGGCCGAGGGCATTCGCGCAACCGGGCACCTGACGGTGAACGACCACCGCACGTGGCGCGTGGGCGCGATCATCGATGGGCACCTGGTGAACGTGATGGTGAATGCCGGGGACCGCGTGGCCGCGGGCCAAGTGCTGGCCCGGATGCACAGCCACGCCGTACACGACGGGCGCGCGGACCATCGCAAGGCGCTTACGGAATTGGGGCGCGCCAAATCGGCGGTGGCCTATGCCGAGCAGATGCGCGATCGCGCCAAGCGGCTATACGCTCTCAAGGCCGCCGCGCTCGAACAGGTAGAGCGGACCGAGGCGGAGGTGAAGCAGGCGCAGTCGGCTGTGACGCAGGCAGAGACGGAAGTGGATCGCGCCAAGACGCACCTCGCGGATGTTCTCGGGGTGGCGGTCGAAGAACGCGCCGGGGAGAGTCACGATCATGACGACGATCTGATTTCGGTCAAGGCGCCTGCGGCGGGCGTGCTGCTCGAACGGAAAGTGACGGCGGGCTCGGTTGTGGCGGCTGCGGCGGAGATGTTTGTGATCAGCGATGTTTCCACTTTGTGGATGCAGGCGGCGTTGCCGGAAGCGGCCATCTCGGGCGTGCGGTTCGGGCAGGCTGTGCGGGTGGAAGTGCAGGCGCATCCAGGCCGTTCGTTTCCCGGGCGCGTGATCAAACTGGGCGAACAGTTGGACGCGGACACGCGCACGCTGCCGGTGCAGATTGAACTGGCCAACGCCGCGGGCCTGCTGAAGCCGGAGATGTATGGCGACGTGCAATGGGCGTCCGGAGCGGCTGGCGGCGGGCGCGGCGGGTTGTTCGTGAGCGAGACCGCGTTGCAGGATGTCAAAGGCCAGAGTACGGTGTTCGTAGAGACCGGCGCGGGCCGCTTTGAGGCGAGGGCCGTTGAGACGGGCCGCTTGCTCGATGGGCGCGTGCAGATCCTGAGCGGCGTGGCGGCCGGCGAGACGGTCGTGGTGAAGGGCGCGTTCGTGCTCAAGTCGCAGGTCCTCAAAAAGGCGCTGGCGGACGAGGAGTAAGGTGCTCAAGCAGCTCGTCGACTTCTGCCTGCACAACAGGTGGCTCGTGTTCTTCGGCTTGGTGCTCCTGGTTGGCTACGGCGGCTATTCGCTGACACAACTGCCGATCGAAGCGTTCCCGGACCTGACGAACAATCAGGTGGTGGTGCTCACCGAATGCCCGGCCATGGGCCCGGCGGACGTGGAAATGCTGGTGACCTATCCCATCGAAACAGCGATGATGGGGCTCCCGAAAATGCAGGAGGTCCGGTCGATCTCCAAGCTCGGGCTTTCGATGGTGACCGTCGTTTTTGACGCCGAAGTGAACAGCTACTTCGCGCGCCAGGTGATGAACGAGCGGCTCGCCGAAGTGCGTTCGCGCTTGCCGCAAACGGTCAAGCCGGTGCTGGCGCCAGTGGCGACAGCCTTCGGCGAAGTGTATCAGTACACGATCGAAGGCCCGCAGCCGGCCATGGAACTGAAAACGCTCCATGACTGGCAGATCCGCAATCAGTTGCGCGGCTTGGCGGGCGTGAACGAAATCAACACCTGGGGCGGCGTTACCCGGCAATACTATGTGGAAGTGCGCCCGGCGGCGCTGCTGCGTTACGGGCTCTCGCTGCGCGAGGTATTTGCGCGCATTGCCGAGAATAATGAGAACTTCGGCGGCGGCTACATTGAACACGCAGGCGAGCAGTACAACGTCCGCGGCTTGGGCCGCGCGCGCGATGAGGCGGACCTCGGCCGCATCGTGCTGCGCGCGCAAGCAGGCACGCCGGTGCTGCTGCGCGAGGTGGCCGATATTCGCCACGGTCCCATGCCACGGCAAGGCGCGGTGACGCGAGACGGCAAAGGCGAAGCCGTTTCCGGCATGGTGATCATGCTCAAGGGCGAGAACGGCAAGAACGTGATCGAGCGCGTGAAGGCGCGCATCGCAACGCTCCGCTTGCCGGACGGCGTGAAGATCCGGCCGTTCTACGACCAGTCGGACGTGATCGACGGCACGATCGCCACGGTGACCCGCAACCTCATTGAGGGCGGGCTGCTGGTGATGGCGGTGTTGTTTGTGTGTCTTGGCAATGCGCGCGCGGCGATTCTGGTAGCGCTGGTGATTCCGCTGTCGATGCTGGCCGCCTTGATCGGCATGCGTGTGTTCGGCGTGTCGGCGAACCTGATGAGCCTGGGCGCGATCGACTTCGGCATGATCGTGGATGGCGCCGTGGTGATGATGGAGAACTCCATGCGCCGCCTGCAACGGCGCGATGAAGCCGGCGCTTACCAACCGTTCGCCCGGATCCGGCAGGCGGCGGCCGAGGTGGGCCGGCCGACTCTATTCGGAGTCGCGATTATCATCGCCGTGTACCTGCCGATCTTTCTGCTCGAAGGGCTGGAGGGCCGCATGTTCCGGCCCATGGCGGTGACGGTGTGTTCGGCGCTAGTCGGTTCACTGCTGCTGGCGCTGCTGGTGGTGCCTGCGGCGTCGTCCATGGCCTTTGCGCGGCGAGCGCCCGCCGAGTTTTCCGAGCGCATCTTTGAGAGGCTCCGGCTGCGCTACCGGTCCGTACTGGCGGGCGCGGTGCGCGGCCGCGCGGTGATGCTGGCCTTCGCGCTGGCCGCGCTGGCGACGGCCGGCGTATTGCTGATGCGCATGGGCTCGGAGTTCATGCCGAAGCTGGATGAAGGCTCGATTCTCATTGAGAGCCGCAAGCTGCCCGGCGTGTCGGTCACTCAGTCGGTGGATTTGTCCACCCAGGTAGAGCAACTTCTGCTGCGCCAATTCCCGGAGATTTCCGGGATCGTCACCAAGGTCGGCCGCCCGGACCTTGCCACCGAGGCGATGGGCATCCACCAGGGCGACATTTATGTGCTGCTGAAGCCGCACAGCCAGTGGCCCACGCAGCGCACGAAGGAACAACTGATCGAGGCCATCGACAAGGCCCTCAAAGAAGTGCCGGGCATGGCGTTCAACTTCACGCAGCCGATGGCAATGCGGTTAGACGAGGTTGTTTCGGGTGTGAAGGCCGACCTGGCGGTGAAGATTTTCGGAGAAGACAGCCGCGTGCTGGAGCAACTGGGCGACCGGGCGCTGCGCATTGTGAGCGGCGTCCGGGGCGCGGCCGATGCACAGGTGGAAATCGTCTCGGGCATCACGGAGATGACGGTCACCGCGGATCGAGTGGCGCTGGCGCGCTATGGGCTTAACGTGGCGGATCTGCGCGACGCGATGGAAGTGGTGGTGAGCGGCAAGTTGGTGTCGACGTTGATCGACGGGCAGCGCCAGTTTGACGTGGTGGTGAGGCTGCCGGGCGAGGCGAGCCGGAACCTCGAAGCCGTGCGGGCGGTGCTGTTGCCGGCGCCGGGCGGGGAACGGGTGCAACTTGGCCAGGTGGCGGCAGTGAGGCTGGAAAGCGGCCCCGACACGATATCCCGCGAACACGGGCAGCGCCGCATCATCGTGCAGTCGAACGTGCGCGGGCGTGACCTCGGCACGTTCGTCGATGAAGTGCGAGGGCGGTTGGATCGCGAGTTGAAGATTCCGCCCGGTTATTCGATCGACCTGGGAGGGCAGTTTGAGAATCAGGAACGCGCGACGCGGCGGCTGATGCTGGTGATTCCGCTCACCGCAGGCATCATCTTCGCGTTGCTCTACGCCACGTTCCACTCCATCCGCCAATCGCTGCTGATCATTCTCAACGTACCGTTTGCCCTGGTGGGCGGCGTGGCGGCGCTTTGGCTGCGGGGGATGAATTTGAACCTGTCGGCTTCGGTGGGCTTCATTGCGCTCTTCGGCGTGGCGGTGCTGAACGGGATTGTGCTGGTGAGTTCGATCAATCACCTGCGCGAGGAGGGGATGGCACTGGCGGAGGCGACGCTTGAAGGCGCATCGTTACGTTTGCGGCCCGTGCTGATGACGGCGCTGGTGGCTTCACTCGGATTCCTGCCGATGGCGCTGTCCACGTCTACCGGGGCCGAGGTGCATCGTCCGCTGGCTACCGTGGTGATCGGCGGTTTGTTCACCAGCACATTGCTGACGCTGTTTTTGCTGCCCGTGCTCTATCCGTGGTTTTCCAGCGGAGAGAGCACGGGCTCGGCGGAAAAAGACGCAGCTGAAGTGAGCTAGGCGGTGCGGCGGCGGCGTAGTGCCAGCACCGCCATGATGCTCGACGCCGACAACGGCACGCTGGCGGGTTCAGGCGTCATTTGCGCGCGGATTTCGCCGCCCGGGAACGATGCATTGTGGATGTTCGTGTAGGAGTTGCCGGCGAGGAAGCCGACGATGAACGCCGCGCGTGCGCCCGCCGCCGTGCCGCCGTTGTTTGAGCGGAAGGTGCCGCCGTACACGGCTGAGTTTGTCAGGTCGGAAGTGAAATCGAAAGAACCGGCCGTGGCAGGCGGGAACGCGGCGGTGTTGCCGGAGAAATTGAAGTCAATGGCTACCGGGCCCTTGACTCCCGTACCGGCACAGCAGTGGATGTGGCCGGCCGTGGCATTCACCGCCAGGCCGCTGAAGGAAAGCTGGACGCGCAACGTGTTGGCCACGTCGTTTAACGTCACCAAGGCGCTGCCGGTGGCCGTAGACGCGTTAGGGGGAACCTCCTGCGCGCCGCTCATCGTGCCTTCGCGGACAACGATGGCGACAGACGACAGCGACGCGCATAGCGCGGCGGCAGCGATTAATCGAATCAAGTGGTGTTTCATGGGGCTTCCTAGGCCGTAAGCTTACCAGCAAATTGGCAACGGATACATGACTGAACCGGTAAGTTAACACTTATGGCAGGACCGCGGCCGCGGCGGCGCGTACTAAGCCCGCTCCGAAGGCGATGCGGTGCTCCAACTTGGGTAAGTCGCCCGGCCTCGGGTTCCTGGCGATCATCTGCTCCATGATGAACGTGGGTGAATTGCGCGCGTGATAGAGACCCTGCGACACAGTCATGCGGCCGGGCTTGCCTTCGGTGGTGGTTACAGCGGCGCGGAATAACTCGCGCGTGGGGGCGAACGTAGAGTACTGGGACAAAGCGGCAAAAAACGCGCGGGCCGAGTTCGTCATGCCCAGCGGGTGGAGCTTCGAGATACTCGCTGGTCTCGGTGTTGTGGAGCGAGAGGAAGAGATCAAGGCGGCGGCCGGCGTCCAGCCAGGCCAGGATTGAGCGCTTTTGGGCGCTGATCTCGGGCATCGTCACGGCGTTGTCTACGTCCCAGTTGCGGTCGAGATCGAAACCCGCGGCGTTGAAGCGCACGTTGCCGCGCGCCAGGCCATCGGGGTCCGCCATGGGGAAGATCTTGAAGATGCACGCGCGGCGGATGCGGGCTGCGTCCGGGTGGTTCGAGATGAGGAATCGCACGGCGCCCTCGCCTGCCCAGGAGGAGCCGGTTTCCCACGCGTGTTGGCGAAACATGAGCCAAACGCCGCGCTTGGCGTCGGCGGGCGCGGCGGTGTCGGTGAACGTCCACAGCGGCATTGCGCGGCCCTGCGGCGTGCGGCCCGCGGATTCGATGGTTGAGTACGGCGAACGGCGGACGTCGCGTTCGAGCCGCGCAAGATGTTCGTTGGTGTAGAGCGGCACGTGGGCGATCCAAACGCGGTCGCGCGTGGGCTTGAGTGTCAGGCGCAGGAAGGGCTGCGGCTCGTCATGAAAATCGGTGGCGGTGAAGTGCCGCCAGTGGACGTTGTCTCCGCTCCACACTGGTACGATGTCTTTGGTGACAGCGCCGCGATTGGCGCGATAGTTGTACTCGCCGAGGAGGTTAGTGAGATCGACGGTGATCTCGTGGCCGCGCGCGCCGTCGATGCGGAAGTAATACCAGTTGGCCTGACGGTTGCGGCCGTCCTGATCCACGTCGCTGCGCAGGAGCGCGCGGAAGTGCGTGGGCGTGACGGGTTCCACACGTTCCAGCTGCGCGCCTTCGAATCCGGTGTGGACGATTGGAATGGCGGCCGCGGCGAGGAGCGGGGCGAAGAGCATCACATGTATTGTGGCAGGGGAATGCCCAACACGGCGGCCACGCGCTCAAGTTGCTGCCGGAAGTAGCCGGTCATCCAGATGAGGAACTGCTTACGCTCGGCGTCAGCTTCGTCCTTCACGGAGTACTTGTCGTAGAAGCCGCTGAAGGCCTGCGCGAGTTGGAAGGCGTAGCGCGCCACGTGCGACGGTTCGCCCGCAGTCACGGCTTTCGCCACCGCCGAGTCTACCTTCGAAATACGCATGAGCAGGTGCCAGAAGTCATCGGAAGCCAGTTGGCGCGCGAGCATCTCCGGCGTCAATGCGGCGCAGTCAAGCTGGTCGCCTTGCTCGGCGAGTTTGTGCAGAATCTTCTTCGCACGTACGGCAGCATACTGGAGGTACGGACCGGTCTCGCCGGTGAAGGCGAGCGCTTCGCCCAGATCGAACGCGATCACGGTGTTGCGCGTGAACTTCAGCATGAAGTAGCGCAGCGCGCCGATGGCGATTTGGGTGGCGACGGCGCGGCGCTCTTCAACGGTTGCGTCGGCATGGCGGCTCTCCACCTCACCCAGCGCCTTTTCGATGAGCTTATCCAGCAGATCGTTGGCCTTCACGCCGAGCCCCTTGCGGCCCGACACCTGGACGTGCGCCTTCGACTTATCCTCGTCGCTCAACTCAATGCCGAGCTCTACGCACGTGCGGGGCGTCAGCGCCACCATCTCGTAGTTGAAGTGGATCGAACGCTCCGCCTGCCCGGTGTAGCCCAGCGCGCGGAGCCCTGCGGCGACGACGTCTTGCAGATACGATTGCCGCGTGTCGATGACGTTATAGACTGTCGCGCCGCCGCCGAACTTCGGCGCGTTGTTTGCAGGCTGCGGCTCGGCGGTGGAAACCCACACCTCGTGCCCGTCTGCTTCGGTCAAGAGCTTGCGGTAGTGAAAATCCTTGCCCAGCACGCCGAACTTCCACATCTGATACGCAATGTCTTTGCCCACGTACGTGACGATGCCGTTGGACCGCACGATGACCTTGCTGTCGTCATCCGAGTCTGAGTAATACGAGCCGGCCATCACCCAGCAGCCTTTCTTGTTGCCCTCGGTCTCCAGGTAGATCGCCTGGCGCTCTTTCAGCTGCTCAAACGCCGTGGCCCAGAACTGGAGGTGTAGGATTTCGCTTTCGCGCGGCAGGACGTCGTAAATGATGCCCAGTCGCCGCATGGTGCGGAGGTGGCAGAGCACGATCGCGTCGGCCACCACATGGCCGAGTTCGGCAAGGTCACCCTCACCCGTTTCGATGGCGTGGAGCGCTTCGTGCTGCCACGCCTTTTCATCCTCCGGGTGATCTTTGAAATGTTGTGACGTGCGGGCGTAGAGGTCCCAGCAAAGGTAGTCGAAGCGGTCGCCCTTGGCGAGTTCGGTGACGTCGGCCGCAGTCTTGTGTTCCAGGTGATGGAACCCCGCCACGACGTCGCTCACCTGCACGCCCGTGTTGTCGATATAGTTCTGCACTTCCACCGTTTGGCCCGACGCGCGCAGCATGCGCACGAACGTGTCTCCCAGCACCGAATTGCGCAGGTGGCCGATATGCGCGGCCTTGTTCGGGTTGATGTTGGTGTGCTCGACGATCACCTTATCCGCCGCGGCGGCGGTGGCTGCGGCGGGCGGCGCGATGAGGCTCGCGGCATAGGCGCCGCGATCGAGCCGAATGTTAATGTAGCCGGCACCAGCGATCTCCATGGCGACGACGCCCGGGAGCGTGCCGAGATCGTCGACAAGTTCCTGCGCAATGACGCGCGGGGCCTTCTTCAATTGCTTGGCGAGCGCAAAGGCGACCGTAAGCGCCAGTTCGCCGAACTTCGCGTCTGACGGCTCCTCCAGCACGACAGCGAGATCGAGACCGTAGCGGGTCTGGATGTGGCCAGACACTTCTTCCTGGAGGCGGCTTTGAATTTGATGAAACACGGGGTTGGAACTATTTTTCAGTATAACGTTGTTGATACGATAACCCCGATGTTGCCGCGTACGCTTGCACTCCTGTTCCTCGCGCTGCCTCTGGCCGCGCAGTTGACGCAGAAAGAAATCGACGGCGGGTGGATCTCGCTGTTCGACGGTTCGTCGCTTTTAGGCTGGAAGGTGGAAGGCGCCGCCGAGTGGATGGTGGAGGGCGGCGCGATTACGACGAAGCCCGGTCCGTACGGCTGGCTGCGCACGACGAGCGAATTTGCCGACTATGAATTGAAGCTCGAATTCCGCGCCTGCGAGCACTGCAACAGCGGCGTGTTTCTACGCTCGGCCGCCGCCGGCGAACCGCACAAAACGGGCTACGAACTGCAGATCTGGACCGGCAACAAAGAGTTCCCCACCGGAAGCCTGATCGGCCACGCCTCGACGATGAAGGGCAAGTTCAAGGGCGATGTGTGGAACTCGTATCATGTGACGCTCCAGGGCGACCGCTTCATCATCCGGCTGAACGGCAAGACCGTGCTCGATGCGCGCGATGCGAAAAGCAAGATCGGGCACGTCGGGTTTCAGTCGAACAAGAACAAGATCGAGTTCCGCAACGTGAAGCTGAAGCCGCTCGGGATGCAGCCGCTGTTCAACGGCAATACACTCGGCGGGTGGCGCGAGGTCAAGGCGCCGCGCGCGAAAGAGCCCGCGGTGTGGAGCACAAGGAAAGGCGCGATTCACGTGGAGAAGGGTCCAGGGCAAATGGAAACCGAAGCGGCGTTCGACGACCTGATTCTCCGACTCGACATCAAAACCAATCCGGCGGACGATAAACACCACCCCAATTCCGGCGTATTTGTGCGCGGGGAGCCGAATGCCTTCTGGACCGGCTACAAGATTCAGATCCGCAATGAGTATAAAGACGGCGACCGCACCAAGCCCGTCGATTTCGGCACCGGCGGCATGTACTTATATCAGCCCACGCGTAAAGTGGTGGGTGACGAAGGGATGTTCTTCGTCGAGACGATTGTGGCGCGCGGGCGGCACTTTGCGGCGTGGGTGAACGGCCAGCAGGTGATGGATTGGGACGATCCGCATCCGGAAGGCAAATCCGTGCGTGACAAGCAGGCGAGGCTGGGAGCGGGCGCGATCAGCCTGCAGGCGCATGACCCGATAACGAACCTGGATTTCAAGAATATCCGCGCGGTGCGGCTACCGAAGTAGACACCCAGACTATAGAAAGTTCTTCAAGGCGCCGTCCAGGGGGCCGAAGACCTTTTCATGAAGAAACTCCTTTCGATCACCCTGGGCTCTGGCCTGCTTTTCTGCACCGGTTCGCTGGCGCTCGCCGACGATCACAAGAAAGACGAACGCAAGGCCGAGAAAAAGGATGACCACAAGAAGGACGATCACAAGACCGCAAGAAGGACGACCACCAAAAGAAGGACCATCGCTCAACCCCAGGGCAAGCGACACTTGGCAAGCGCCGGCGGACATCGTTCCGCCGGCCGTCTCTATTTCCAGAGTACGAATCCGCCGTCCACCAGGATGTTCTCGCCGGTGATATAGTCCGATGCGGGCGAGGCGAGAAATAGCACTGCGCCTTTCAGGTCAACACCGTCGCGGCCCATGCGGCCAAGCGGCGTGCGATCTGCATACTCACGAATGAACGCCTCCGGTTGGCCGCGTTCAAAACCACCGGGAGAAATACAGTTTACGTTGATGTTGTGGGGCGCGAGATAGCCCGCGAGGTCGCGCGTCATGCCGATTACACCGGCCTTGGCGGCGGCGTAGTCGACCGGTTGGCCTTTGAGGCCCGTACGCGCGTAGACACGCCGGTCTCGTCCCCCCATGCCCGCGATGGAGGCGATGTTGATGATCTTGCCGCCGCGCTGGTGCGACATCATGTGCCGAGCCGCCTGACGCACGCAATAGAGCGGACCGGTAAGATTCGTGTCGATCAGTAGCGCAAGATCAGCGGGGTCGCGTTCGGCAAGCAACGCCGCGCTGTTGCCCACGCCGCCGCCGGCATTATTCACCAGGATGTCGAGTTGCGGCTTCCAGGCGAGGACGCTCTCCACCACCCGTTCCACGTCGGTAAACTTCGTCTGGTCAAGTCCCAATCCGATCGCCTCCACGCCGTACTCCGCCGCCAGTCGCGCCGCGGACTCTTCGGCGTGCGCCGCCGTTCGTGAGGTCACGGCTAAGTGGCAACCCGCCGCCGCCAGGATCGAAGCGGCGTCGTAGCCCAAGTGCCGCGCCCCGCCTGTAATGAGCGCCATTTTCCCACGCAAATCGAACATCTTCACGATTTCGTCATGCATCACTTCATAAACCTCACCTTCTGCCACTGACATCTTTATCATAGAGATGCGAATTCTATTGTTCTCCGGCAAGGGTGGCGTAGGCAAGACGAGTGTGGCGGCCGCCACCGGACTGCGGCTGTCTGAGATGGGCATGCGGACGCTGGTGATGAGCGTGGATCCCGCGCACTCGCTCGCCGATTCCTTCGACGTGTCAAGCTCCGGGCTGTTTCACTCGCGCACGTTCGATCCACTCCGCGTGGCGCCCAACCTCGACATTCACGAAGTGAACATCCAGAAAGAGATCAAGCGGCACTGGCAGGAGATTTCCAGCTACATCACCTCCGTGCTGCGCACGTCTGGCATGAGCGGCGTGGAGGCTGACGAGGTGGCCATCTTCCCGGGCATGGAAGAGCTGTCGGCCATGATGTATGTGAATCAGTTCCGGCGCGAGGAACGCTACGATGCGATCATTCTCGATTGCGCACCGACGGCTGAGTCGCTCCGCTTTATTTCGATGCCCGCGACGCTTGATTGGTACATGAAGCACGTCTTCCCGGTGCAGCGCGGATTGTTTAAAGCGGTGCGCCCGATCGCCAACCGGCTCTCACCGGTTGAACTGCCGACGGACTCCTACTTCGCCAACATCCGCGATCTCTACGCGAAAATCGACGGTATCGATACGATTCTTGAAAACCCGCAAACCACCAGCGTGCGCCTGGTGACCAACGCCGAAAAGATGGTGGTGCGCGAGACGCAACGTGCGTTTGTGTATGTGTCGCTGCACGGGCTGACGGTGGATGAGATCGTGGTGAACCGCGTGCTGCCCGAAGCGGTGCAGGACAACTTCTTTGCCGAGTGGCGCGCCTCGCAACTGCATTTCCTCGGCGAGCTTGAGACCTACTTCAACCCTGTGCCCTTGCGCCGCGTGCCACTGTTGCAGCATGAGATTCTGGGTCTTGACCGCATTCGCGCCTTTGCAAACCTGCTGTACCCGGACGGCGCGAACCCGGCGGCGGTGACGCGCACCGAGCGTCCGTACGAGTTTGCGAAGGGCAACGGCGTCTACGAAGTGCGGCTGCGGTTGCCGTTCACCGAGAAGGCTGAAGTGGGGTTGTTCAAGAAGGGCGACGAGATGGTGGTGGAGATCGGCACGCTCCGGCGTCACATCGGCCTGCCCACGTCTATGGCTGCTCTCGAACCAGTGCGGGCGCGCCTGGAAAACCGTATGCTGGTGGTGGAGATGAAGGAGGCCGCGCAATGACGACGACCGAAACGAACGAGCAGCCAGACAAGCAGACCAGCGGTTGCGGCAAGAGCGTTTGTTTGTGCGGAGGCACCGGGCCAACGGTGAGCGCAGTGGCCCAGCAGATGCTGAAGCAGTTTGGCCCATCGGAGCCCGTGAAGCGGCACTTTCAGAATGCGCGCCTGGAAATCCTGAAGGGCCTCCGCGCGATGATTGACTCGCGGATCAACGATCTGCAGAACTCCGGCACGGCGCGCGGGACCAAGCTGAGCGTGGACTAGAGTTTCACCGGCTTGCCCGCTTCCATGGCGTCGCGCGCGGCGAGCGCCACCTGATGCCCGCGGAGAATCTCTTTCCACGGAATCGGCGCAGGCTTGGCGTTGTAGACGTGATCGAGGAATTCGGTGAATAGCGAGCGCTCCTCGGGGAGTTGGTCGATCCGCTCACGGCCTTTACGCGAGGGGCTCATCACCGTCACCCCCGTTGCTTCCATGTACTCGGCGATGCCCTTGCTGCCGGCGAGGCGCAAACGGTCATCCCCGTGCGAGGTCGCCGTTTTCGGCCGCAGGTAGTCCATTCGCAGCAGTGCCACGCCGCCGTTGTCGAGTTTGAACGCCGTGGCCGTCACGTTCTCTGTGTCGCCGGTGCCGTCGGCGAACAGGTGGTTCTGGAAGCCGAACGCTTCGGTGAAGTCAAGGCCGGTGGTGTAGATCATCAGATCGATCATGTGAATGCCGATCCAGGCCATCGTGCCGCCGTAGGTGGAGCGCTGATAGAACCAAGCCGGCCGGTCCGATACCATATACGACTTCTGCGCGTCCATCTGAATCACTTCGCCGATTTCGCCCGAACGTACCACGTCGCGCAGTGCCTGATACGCCGGCGAAAAGCGCATCGGCAGCATGGAGGTGAACTTGGCGCGGCTCGACTCCACGGCCCGCTGTACCTGCTTCAAACTGGGGAGTTCCGTGGCGATGGGCTTCTCGCCGATCACGTGAATGCCGCGGCCAAGACAATCAATGATCGCTTCGGTGTGATGTGAGTTGGCATGGCACACGCCCACCACGTCGGGCTTCACTTCGTCCAGCATCTTGCGCCAATCGGTGTGCGGCTTGGCGCCGGCATGGCGCGGGGCTTTCAAAAAGCGCTCGACGGATTTCGGGTTCGGATCCCACACGCCCGCCATCTCAACATCCGGCAGTTGCGGCAGCGGGCGCGTCACTTCCGTTGGGTGCCCATCGAGGCCGATCATCGCAACCCTGATTTTCTGCGGTAGTTTTAAAGCGGCGGCAGCAGCGAGCAGGTCGCGGCGCGAGAGCAGGGAAGCGGGAGACATCGACGCTATTGTAGCGTCTGGCCCTCAAGCAGGATGCGCTCAAGATCCGCCGTGAAGGCGCGCAGGGCGTTCACGGATTCGGGCGTCGCCTCCGCCTCGTAGTTGCGCACCACGAAGAACGGTTTGCCTTCCCGCCACATCAGCATCGCGAGGCCGCGCTCTGACATCAGGCCGGCGGTGCCAACGCGGCCGAAGGCGCCCTCTCGCGTACGTTCTACCAGCGCGGCGAATTCGCCCCGCACAAAAAACGTATGGCGTTCCTGGCCGGGAACGTCCATGGGTGCAATACCGAGTTGTGCCAGTTGTTCAAGTTGCCGGGTCATGCGGAGCCTCGGGCTACATTTTGTAGCGGCCGAGGTCTTCGTCGCCCAGGTTTTCGAGCCACCGGCGAAGCTCCTCGTTGCCGGACGCGCGTTCGGTGAGCGAGGTGGCCATGCGCGAGTTGTCGAGCACCGAGTCATCGACAAAAATGGGGCAGTCAAGCCGCAGGGCTATGGCCAGCGCATCGCTGGGGCGCGAATCGATGGTGGTCAGCTTGCCGTCGCGTTCCAGCCAGATCACGGCATAAAACACGTCGTCCTTCAGTTCGTTCACCACTACTTTGTTGACGTTGGTATCGAGGCCGAGCAGCAGCGTCTTGATGAGATCATGCGTCATCGGCCGCTGCGTGGTTACCTTTTCGATTTCCAGTGCGATGGCGTTGGCCTCATACGGACCCACCCAGATCGGCAAAATGCGCGTGCGGGCGGCATCGTGCAAAATGACGATCGGCGTGTTGTTGCCGGGGTCCATCATCAAACCCCGAATCTTCATTTCCACTTCCATGGTTTACCTCCGCTCCCGCCGCTAAGCCAGTTCACCCACCAGCGAGTTGGGTCCTGAACGCGTGACCAGCACGTGCCGGTACTCCCCGACTTTCAGGCTAGCATCCTCGAGTGCGGTGAAGTTCAACGTGCGGTGCTGGCTGGTGCGGCCGATCCATTGGAGTGTGTTTTTGTTGAAACCCTCGATCATCACCTCTTCGCGCGAGCCAATCAACTCGGCGTTGCGGCGGATCTGAATGGCGCGTTGCTTTTCCTGCACGATCGTCAGGCGGCGGCTCTTCTCGGTTTCATCGAGCGAGTCGTCCATCTTCACGGCCGCGGTGTTCGGGCGCGGCGAGTACTTGAAGCTGAACATCGACTCGTACTCCACCTCGTCAATCAAAGCGAGCGTTTCGGCAAACTCAGCTTCGGTCTCGCCGGGAAAGCCGACGATGATGTCGGTGGTGATGGCGATGTTGCGGGACGACTTCTTCATCCATTCAATGCGGCGCAGATACTCATCGCGAGTGTAGAGGCGCTGCATGCGGCTCAACGTGCTATTGGAGCCGGACTGCACGGGCAGGTGGACGTGATTGCACAGAACCGGATTCTCATCAATGGCGTCTATGATGTCCTTGGTGAAGTCACGCGGGTGCGAGGTGGTGAAGCGCACGCGGCGGATGCCGGGCACTTGGCCCACTTTGTTCAGCAATTGCGCGAAGTTGAGGCCCGCGGCCGACGGGTCGCGATAGCTGTTGACGTTCTGGCCGAGCAACTGAATCTCAGTATAGCCCATGTCGGCGAGCTCGCGCGCCTCGCGCAGCACGCTCTGTGAAGTGCGGCTCCGCTCCGGGCCGCGCGTGAAGGGCACCACGCAGTAGGAGCACGCCTTGTCACAGCCTTCGATAATCGTCAAGAACGCACGGTTCGGGTTGTCGCGCCGTGTGAGCGGAGTTTCAAACGTGTCTTGCGTGTCGAGACTCAAGCCCGTGACCCGGCGCGCGCCGTTTTCGATCTGTACCAGGAGTTCAGAAAACCGGTTGTAGCTCGCCGAACCGCACACCAGGTTCACAAACGGCGCCCGCTCAAAAATCTTCTCGCCTTCCTGCTGCGCCACGCAGCCGAGCAATCCGATCACCTTGCCGCGGCCACCCTCGCGCTTGAATTGCTGCAGGCGATGGAAGACCTTCTGCTCGGCTTTGTCGCGAATCGAGCAGGTGTTGTAGAGCACGAGTTCAGCGGCGGCTGGTTCGTCCACCTGTTCGTAGCCTTGGCCGACGAGCGTGCCGACCACTTTCTCGGAATCGTGAGCGTTCATCTGACAGCCGAACGTCTCAAGGTAAAAGGTCTTCATATGCGTAGTGGCAGGCCCGGATTGCGGAATCTGTACTATTTAATTCTAGCGTCCCTGATGAAGCGCTGCTGAAGAACATCTCCGATGGCCTGGAAGGCACCGAAATGCCGGGCCTGTTCTACTCGCCCGATCGTGTATGGCAAGTGGTGGCGTATCTGCGTTCGCTCGCGCAGCGTGAGACGCCGAAAGGCGACGCGGCGCACGGGGCGGCGTTGTTTGCGTCGCGCGGTTGCGCGGGGTGCCATCGCGTGGCGGGGCAGGGAGGGCGGAGCGGGCCGGATCTGACACAGATCGGCAGTTCGCGCTCCGTGCGCCACTTGCGCGAAGCGATGACGAATCCCGATGCCGATGTGCGGCAGCGTTACTGGGTGGTGACCGCGCGCGGCGAAGACGGACGCCCGGTGAACGGGTTTCTCATGAACGAAGACACGTACACGGTGCAGTTGTTTGACGACGTGGGGAACTTACGCTCGCTCTCGAAGCCGGGACTGCGCGACTACGCCGTGGCGAAGAAATCGAAGATGCCTTCGTTTGCCAAACTGCCCGCCGCTGAACTTGACAACCTGGTTGCGTACCTTGGTTCATTGCGCCGTCCTGGAGGTGTCCGCTAATGCTGCGCTGTTTTGTTTTGCTGATGGCCGCCGCCGCGGCGCTGCTGGCGCAGGTGACCTCTGACCGGTTGCTGCGCGCCGACCGCGAGCCGGCGAACTGGATGACCTACTCGGGCGGCTACAATGGCTGGCGCTACTCAACGCTCGATCAGATCAACCGCGGCAACGCGCCGCAACTCAAGGTGAAGTGGGTGCATCAGATGCCCACCACGCACATGGTGGAAACGTCGCCTATTGTAGTGGACGGCATCATGTACGTGACCGAGCCGCCGAGCAACGTGGTGGCGCTCGATGCCGAGACGGGCCGGCAGTTCTGGCGCTACCGGTGCGAATTGCCCGGGCGCATCAATGTGTGTTGCGGGCAGGTGAACCGCGGCGTGGCCGTGCTGGGCAACCGCGTGTTTGTGGGCACGGTGGACGCGCATCTGGTGGCGCTCGATGCGAAGACGGGCGCGGTGCTGTGGGACGTGGAAGTGGCCAACTACGCGCACGGCTATTCGGTGACGGTTGCACCGCTGGTGGTGAAGGACAAGATCATCCTCGGCATCGCGGGCGGCGAGTATGGCATTCGCGGCTGGCTGGACGCGTATGAGCCGGCGACGGGCAAGCGGATCTGGCGCTTCAATACCGTGCCGGGGCCGGGCGAGGCGGGCCACGATACGTGGAAGGGCGACGCGTGGAAGCAAGGCGGCGGGTCCACGTGGGTGACGGGCTCCTATGACGCGGCGCAGAATCTGATCATCTGGGGCGTGGGGAACCCGTCGCCCGATTGGAACGGCGACGTGCGGCCCGGCGACAACCTCTACAAGGACTCGGCGATTGCGCTCGACGCCGACACGGGCAAGCTGAAATGGCACTTCCAGTTTGTGCCGCATGACGTGCATGACTGGGACGCGGTGCAGGTGCCGGTGCTGGTGGAGGCGCCGTGGCAGGGACGAGAGCGCAAGCTGGTCTACTGGGCGCATCGCAACGGTTTCTTCTATGTGCTGGATCGCGAGACTGGCAAGTTTCTGCTGGGCAAACCGTTCGCCACGCAGACGTGGGCGAAGGGGCTCGATGCGAACGGGCGGCCGATTCGATTGCCGAACATCGATCCGACGCCTGAGGGTGTGACGATCTTTCCGGGCGTGCAGGGCGCGACGAATTGGTACTCGCCCAGTTACAACCCGCTGACCAAGCTGCTCTATCTTTCCACGTGGGAGAATCGCAGCATTTATCGCAAGGGCGATCAGGAGCACACGCCGGGGAACCGCTACATCGGCAGCGTGCCGCTGATCGATCTGCCGGACGATCCGGGGCACGGAGCGATCCGCGCGCTGAACCCGGCGACCGGCGAGCGCGTGTGGGAGTACAAGCTCCACACCAAGCCGTGGGCGGGCGTGTTGACGACGGCGGGCAAGGTGCTGTTTGGCGGGAGCGATGAAGGCACGTACTTCGCCGTGGACGCCGAGACGGGCAAGGAGTTGTGGCGGCAGTATTGCGGCGGGATCATCCGCGCGAACGGGGTCACGTATCAAAGCAAGGGCAAGCAGGTAGTGGCGATCGCGGCGGGGAATTCGATCTTCACGTTCGCACTGCCGTAGGACTGATGACCTAGAGTCGGGGCGGGCGCACCATCAGCCAAATCAGCGGGCCGATAGGAAAGAAAGCGAGCAGCATGGCGAGCGTCGCCAGTGGCGTGCGGCCGCGTTGGCGCGCGTCGCGAAAGAGCCAGCGGGTGGTGACGGCGATGAGCGCGATCCAGACGAGGATGAGCCAGGGGCCGCCGATGTTCATATCAGGGTAGATTCATCACGCCCCGGCACGACGGCGCGCCGCAGTGGCACGGCACGGGCCACGAGTCCGGGCGGAGGCGGTAGTCAATGCTGAGTTCTTTGCCCGCGCGAATGCGGCGCAGGCTGATGAAGTAGATGCGCCGGCGCCGGATGACGCGCGCGTACAGGCTTGGCTCGCAACTGTGGTTGACGAGTTCCGCGCCGCTGCCGCCGATGCCGCCGTCGAGTTGGCGGTGCTCATCGAGGTGAAACAGATGCAGCACCGGACGCCAGATGCGGCGGCGGGCTCCTTCGTTCGAGATGACTTGGCCGGTGTACTCAATCACGCGGCGACGCGCGGGGATGTCTTCTCCAGCCACCAAACCCCATCCGTGAATGGACGATCGGACGGGAAGCAGCTTGAAGCGAGCATGACGGCCGCTGACCCGCGGCTGCCGGTTGGGATCACCCGGTATGAGAACCTCACGCACAAATCTCGTGAGGCGGAACTGGCGGGGCATTAGCTGGAAAACTTGCCGTCGCCGGGCCGGAACGGGTCGCTGTGTTTGCCGCCAAGGCTGCCATGGCCCGATTTGAAAGGAAAGTCCTGGGGCGCGCCTTTCGAGGGGAAGTCAGAGGACTTCTTGCCGGAGTGTTTGGCGCCGCTGGGATGGTCATGCAAAACATGGCCGCCTCTGGCCGACTTTCCGCCGCCACCCGCTTTGCCGCCTTTTCCCTTGCCGCCCGCTTTGCCGCTGCGGATGAGCGCCGGCATTTCCATGGAGGGGAAGGGATCGAAGCCGTGGAGTGCGGCCAACGTGCGTCCGCCCGGATCCACCCGCCGGTCAGCGAAGCGAAGGTTTGACTGCTGAAACTTGCCGATGACGGCCGTGGTGAGCGGACCGCAAAGGCCGTCGATCGTCAGTTCGTTGACCGGTCCGCCCCGGCCCGGTGGGACGCAGTTCAGCAGGAACTGAACGGTCATCACATCGGCTGCGAGATTACGGCCATTCTGCCCCACTGGGGCCGCGATCTTCTTCATGTTCATGGCGCGGTTCACCAGCCTTGTTTGCCGCCGAACTTCGACGGGAAGGAACCTCCACCCGGGGAGCCGCCTGGTTGCTTGCTGCCGCCGCCCGAGCCACCACCGCCAAAGCCGGTTTGCTTGCCGAACTGGCCGGGAAAATCGTCTTGTCCGCCACCGGAGTCTTGTTTTCCGACACCGAAGCCAGTGCCGCTCTTGCCCGGCTTGCCGCCAACAGTCCCTCCTGCGCCGCCGGCGAACGGATTGTGAGCCGGGTAGGGATCGAAGTTGTTGAGCGAAGCGATGTTCTTGCCGTTCGGGTCGACACAGCCGTCGCCCCAGCCAATCTGCTTTTTCTGGAACTTACCGATTGCCGCGCAAGTGAGCGGACCGCATATGCCATCAACAGCGAGTTCGGCGCCGGGGCCGCCTTTCACCGCAGGCACGTAATTCAACAAATACTGGAAGATCATGACGTCGCGCGAGTTGTTTTTGCCAGTGACGCCGACCGAGCCGCCAATGGGTTTCAAGCGACCGCCTCCTTGTCCAAGAGGATATCGCAAGTGAGCGTGGCTACTTCTTGTCGAGCGGGAGCTCGAAGTAGAACAACTCCTGGCCGGTAGAGGCGTTGCGCAGGCCGGTGAGATAGAGCGTGAGGCCCGGTTCGTTGGGCGTCTGGAAGTAGAAAAATCCGCTGGCCGATTCGCCGGGCGGCAGCATCTTGGCGGCAAAGCCGCGCTGGTCCAGCTCAATCCCCGTGAGCGCGTTCTTTTTCTTGCGCTGGAAAATCGGGGGAATGGGCGAGGCCTTCACCGTGGGGCGCTCGGGCGGCTTGAGGTACGGCAACTCCAGCGGCGGGATGTTTTGCCAGCGGTCTTTGTTCGAGTCGATGACTTCGATTGTGAGACCTTCGAGCCGGATCACGTTTTTGCTGTCGTTCTGCATCACCACCAGCACGGGCAGCACGCCATGCTCGTTGGGGTTGAGTTTGCCGAAGGCGCCTTTGGTTTGTTCGGCCGATCCGAAGATCTCGGCGCTCATGCGCAAACCCTCCTGCCGCGTGGAATTGGGATACTCGGCGGCGGGCTTCGGGCGGAACACCGGAGCGTCTTTGTCGGCCGCCGATGCGCACAGCATCGCCCAGGCGGGTAGAATCAATAGTTTCTTGCCGAGCCGAGTCATCTATCTCCTTTATCGCGCGGCGCTGTGGCTGGCGTTTCCATTCATCCTAGCCTACGTGGCAGTGTGCTGCGCGCGGAACCGCGCTTATTCAAAGACGCTCGTCGAGCGCTGCGGGTTTCTCCCGGCGCATTTCCGGCAGCCGGTTGCGGGTGCCATCTGGATTCATGCCGTATCCGTGGGCGAGGCGATCGCCGCCGCGCCGCTGGCGGCTGGACTTCGCGCGACGCTGCCCGGCACGAAGATCTTCGTCTCCGTTGCGACGCTCGCCGGGCGGGAGATTGCGGACCGCCGGTTGGCGGACGTACGGCTAGCCGATGGGGTTTTCTACGCGCCCTTCGACTTTGTATGGATCGTCCGGCGCGTGCTGCGGCGATTGCGGCCGGCGTTGGTGATTGTGCTTGAAACCGAGATCTGGCCGAACCTCTGGCGCGAATCGCGGCGCGCGGGCGCGGGGCTGATGGTGGTCAACGGGCGCATCTCCGACCGTGCGATGCCCCGGTACGAGTTGCTGCGGTGGTTCTTTGCGGGCGTGCTGCCGTGGGCCAGCCGAGTGCTGGCGCAGACCGAAGTTTCGCGCGAGCGGTTTGCGCGGCTCGGCTGCGGGAGTGTGGTGGTTGGCGGAAATTTGAAGTACGATTTCGACGCTGCCCGTGCCGTGCCGCCCCCGCCCGTGGCCGACTGGTTGGAGCGCGGACGCCCTGGGCTGCTATGGGTGGCCGCGAGCACGATGCCGCCGGCCGCCGATGGCGACCCGGACGAAGACGACGTGGTGATTGCGGCCTACCAGCGGCTGGCGCGCGACTTTCCTTCGCTGCGGCTGATTCTGGTGCCGCGGCGGCCCGAGCGCTTCGCCACGGCGGCGGCGGCGCTGGAGCGCGCGGGGTTGCGGTATGCGCGGCGGTCGGCGATGGCCGAGGGCGAAACCGCGCCGGTGCTGCTGTTGGACTCGATGGGTGAACTCGCCGGCGTGTACCGGCTGGCCGATGTGGTGTTCGTGGGCGGCACGTTTTGCCTGCGCGGCGGGCACAATATTCTGGAGCCTGCGTTTTTCGCCAAGCCGGTGGTGATCGGGCCGCACATGGAGAACTTCCCGGAGATCGCGGCGGACTTCGCTGCCGCGTCGGCCTGTGTGGAGGTGTCTGAGCCCACGGGGCTGGAAGCGGCCCTGCGGCGGTTGATCACCGAAGACAAGCTGCGCGCCGCACTGGGCGCGGCGGCGCAACAGCAGGCACAGGCGAAGACCGGCGCAACGGCGCGCGCAGTGTGCGAGGCCAAGGAGTTGTACGAACTCGCGCTGCCGCGCGCGTTTCCTTCTGCCGTGCTGACGGTTCTGTCCTGGCTGTGGCTCACGGGAGGACGAATCAAGCGCGCGCGCGATTTAGGCGGACAGCAGCGGCTGCCGCAAGCGGTGATCAGCGTCGGCGGCATTGGCGTGGGCGGCGCGGGCAAGACACCTTTTGCGTTGTGCCTTGCGGACCTTCTGCGCACGCACGGACATCCGCCGGCGTTTCTGACGCGCGGCTATGGGCGCATTTCTCAAGACCGTGTGACGGTGGTGGCTCCGGGTGAGCGCGTAGCGGCCGAGAAGACGGGCGATGAGGCGCAACTCCTGGTGCGGTCTGCACTAGGTGCAGTGGGCATTGGCAAGAACCGGGCTGAGTCGGGCCGTGCGGTGCTGGAGGCGGGACACGCGCCGTCGGTGTTTGTGCTGGACGACGGGTTTCAACACGCCCGGTTGGCGCGCGACATCGACATCGTCCTTGTCGACACACTGGATCCGTTCGCCGGGCATGCGCTCCTGCCCGCCGGCCGGTTGCGCGAACCGCTGACGGCGTTGGCGCGGGCCGATGCGTTTGTACTGACGCGGTGCCGCCCGCATCGCACCTACGAAGGCATTGTCCGCATGCTGAACCGGTATGCCCCGGGTAAGCCCATCTTCCGTTCGCGCCTAGAGCCGGGAGCGTGGAGCGATCCGGTGGCGGCTGCCCGGCCGGGTGTCGCCTTTTGCGGGCTCGGCAATCCGGCGAGTTTCTGGAATCAACTGGACGAAATGGGGATGGATGTGCGAGCGCGCGTGGAGTATCGAGATCACTACCGGTACCATCCGCGTGACGTGCGGCGCTTGGCGGCGCAGGCGCGTGAGGCTGGCGCCAGCGTGCTGTGGACCACCGAAAAAGACGCCGCCAACTTTCCTGCGGATTGGGCGCTGGCGGCGCGCGATGCCGAGTTGCCACCCGTTTGTGTGCTGCCGGTGGCGTTGCGTTTGGTGAACGAAAAAGAGTTCGCCGACTGGGTGATTACCCGCATCCGGGCCTTGGTATACTGAAGCTGTTCCTGATATGAATTCGCCGTTGCCCGCTACCAGTAACGGGGTGACTGGAAAGCTCGTGATCTTATTGACGCCGCGTGGTTTCTGCGCAGGTGTGGTGCGCGCTATCGACGTGGTCAAGATCGCTCTCCAGATTTATCCCCCGCCGATTTATGTGCGCAAAGAAATTGTGCACAACCGTCACGTGGTGGAAGAGCTACGTTTGATGGGCACGGTCTTTGTGGAAGAGCTCTCAGAAGTGCCTGCGGGCGGCCGGGTGATCTTCAGCGCGCATGGAGTTTCGCCGGCGGTGCGCAGCGAGGCCAAGGAGCGCGGATTGCAGGTAATCGATGCCACCTGCCCGCTGGTGACGAAGGTGCACTTGGAGGCGCTGCGGTTTGCCAAGCAGGGCTACACGATTCTGCTGATCGGCCACCGCGAGCATGACGAAGTGGTAGGCACCAGCGGTGAAGCGCCCGAGCACACCATCGTGGTTTCCGATGAGGCTGAGGCAGCTACCGTGCACGTGCCGAACCCGGACAAGGTCTGTTACCTGACCCAAACCACGCTGAGTATTGAAGAGACTTCCGGGATCATTGCGATCCTGCAGAAGCGCTTTCCGAAGATCTCACCTCCCCCAGCGCAGGACATCTGCTACGCCACTGAGAATCGCCAATTGGCGGTGAAAGCGGTGGCCGAAGTTTGTCAGTTGTTGCTGGTGGTGGGTTCGCAAAACAGCTCCAACTCGCGGCGCATGGTGGAGGTTTGCGAGAATGCCGGTACGCCGGCCTATCTGGTGGACGACTTCCGTGACGTTCGGCCGGAGTGGATGCAAAACGTTGAGACGGTGGTGGTGACGGCCGGAGCTTCGGCGCCCGAGCATCTGGTACAGGATTTGGTGGAGTCCCTGGCGGCGTTTGGCTTTGGCCAGGTAGAGGAAATGGAGATCAAACAGGAAGGCGTGCGATTCTCGTTGCCGTCTGAACTGCAAAAGGCTGCTCAGCTTACGCAAATTGCCCTATGAGATCCAGTTGTGAACTAGCCGATAGCGCGCTGGAAATTGCCAGCGCGCGAGCGATGGAGCGTTCGGCGCAGTCCTTGCTCGACCGCCAGCATCCGGACGGGTACTGGTGGGGGGATCTGACCGCCGATACGACGCTCGAAGCCGATTATCTTTTGCTGGAGCTGTGGATGCATCCGCCGGTGAACGGCGTATGGAACCCGCTCCACCCAGGCCGGATCCGTCGCGCGCTCGAAGCGATTCTGGCGCGCCAGTTGCCTGACGGCGGCTTCAATATTTATCCGCATGGGCCGAGCGAGATCAGTGCGAGTGTGAAGTCGTATTTCGCGCTCAAGCTGGGCGGACTTTCGCCGGACGACGCGCGGATGCGGCGGTTGCGCGAATGTGTGCTGGCGTTGGGCGGCTTGCAGGCGGCCAACAGCTACGTCAAGATCAATCTCTCGCTGTTCGATCTGTATCCGCGCGAGCATGCGCCCGTGGTGCCCGTGGAGATTATGCTGATGCGCGATGTGATCTACGAGATGTCCTCGTGGACGCGCGCGATTGTGATTCCGCTGGCAATTGTGCAGGCCCACGCGCCCAAACCGGCGCCGGCCGGCTTCAACCTGGACGAGTTGATCACGCCGGGCGTGCCGCTGGAGTTCACCAACGGCGACGGGCTGTTTAGCTGGCGCACGCTGTTTTTGTCGCTCGACCGCGCGTTCAAGTTCTGGTCGAGCAAAGCCGTGGAGCGCCTGCCGGTGAAGGCAGTTCGACAGAAGGCGATCAAGGCGGCTGAGAATTGGATTCTGGAACGCACCAAGCACTCCGATGGATTGGCCGCAATTTACCCGCCGATGATGTACCTCATGATGGCGCTCGATGTGCTGGGCTATCCGCCCGAACATCCCGAGGCCGTGGAGGCTCGGCGGCAATTTGAGGCGTTGATCAAAGACGACGGGCATCACTTTTTCTTCCAGCCTTGTTTTTCGCCGGTGTGGGATACGGGCATTGTGGCGTATGCGCTGGGCGAAGCCGGCTTCGATCAATCGAAGGGCATGCATCGCGCGGCCGATTGGCTGCTGACGAAGGAAGTGCGGCAGAAGGGCGACTGGTCAGTCAAGCGGCCGGGCGTCGAGCCTTCGGGTTGGTACTTCGAGTTTGCCAACGAGTTCTACCCGGACATCGATGACACGGCGCAAGTGCTGCTGGGGTTGAAGCATGCGCGGTCATTGCATATGGAGCGGCAGCGCGCGTGCATGGATCGCGCCGTGCAGTGGCTGCTGGCGATGCAGGGTTCTGACGGCGGCTGGGCCGCGTTTGACGTGGACAACAATTGGAGCTTTCTGAACGCCGTGCCGTTTGCTGACCACAACGCAATGCTCGATCCAAGCTGCCCGGACATCACGGGCCGCGTGGTGGAGGCGTTGTGCGAGTGCGGCGTGAATCCGGCGTTGCCCGCGATCCGCAAAGGCGTGGAGTTCCTGCGGCGCAACCAGGAAGCGGACGGCAGTTGGTTCGGGCGCTGGGGCGTGGCCTACATTTACGGAACGTTCCTGGCGCTGCGCGGATTGCGCGCGGCGGGCGAGGATGACCGCGAGGCGCACGTGTTGCGCGCGGGCGAGTGGTTGCGGTCTGTCCAGAATGCGGACGGTGGTTGGGGCGAGAGTTGCGCCAGCTATGACAAGGGCAGCTTTGTGGCGGCTCACAGCACGGCATCGCAAACGGCGTGGGCGGTGCTGGGGTTGATTGCTAGTGGCGATACAACCTCGGAAAGCCTGCACAATGGCGTGGAGTATCTGGTGAACACGCAGCGGCCGGACGGGTGCTGGCACGAGGACCTGGCCACGGGCACGGGCTTCCCCAAGGTGTTTTATCTCACCTATCACATGTACCGGGATTCGTTTCCGTTGATGGCCCTGGCAGGCTTCTTGAAGACGCGGGAACAGGCGGCCTAGGCACACCACTTGAAACCGACTCTCATCACCGGGGCAACGGGGTTCATCGGCTGGCACGTGGCGCGTCACCTGCTCGATCAAGGCGCGGGCGTGCGCGTGCTGGCGCGCGATGCCAAGCGCGTGAAAGACCTCGACGGCGTGGAGATTGTGCTGGGCGATTTGCGCGATGCCGCGTCGCTGAAGCGCGCGGTGGAAGGGTGCGGGGTGGTGTATCACGTGGCGGCGGATTACCGGTTGTGGTCGAAAGATCCGGCTGAGTTGTATGAGTCGAACATAGAGGGCACGCGCAATCTGCTGAATGTATCGCGGGTGGCCGGCATCGAGAGGTTTGTCTACACGTCCACGGTGGGTTGCATCGGCATTCCCGATCACGGCGTGGGCGATGAGAGTACGCCGGTGGGCCTTTATGAGATGGCGGGCGCTTATAAGCGCTCAAAGTTTCTGGCCGAGCAGGAAGCGCTGCGGTTTGCGCGCGAAGGGTTTCCGGTGATTATCGTGAATCCGACCGCGCCGGTGGGAGATCACGACGTGAAGCCCACCCCCACGGGCCGCATCATTCTCGATTTTCTGAAGGGCAACATGCCGGCGTATGTGGACACCGGGCTGAATTTGGTGGACGTCCGCGACACCGCGCGCGGGCATTTGCTGGCGTGTGAGCACGGCACGCCGGGGGAACGCTACATCTTAGGCAGCGAGAACCTGACGCTGGCGCAGATCTTTCAAAAGCTGGCTGAGCTCAGCGGCGTGCCTGCGCCGAAACATCAGATTCCGTATGTGGTGGCGTATGCGGCGGGCGTTGCCAGTACAGCGCTGGCGCATCTCACTGGATGGGAACCGCGCGCGCCGCTGGATGGAGTCCGCATGGCGCGCAAGAAAATGTTTGTGACGCCGGTGAAGGCCGTGAAGGAACTGGGATTCTCCGCCGCGCCGGTGGAAGGAGCGCTGCGCCGCGCCGTGGATTGGTTCCGCGCGCGCGGGTACTGCAACAACTGACAATGCCGTGGAGACGATATTGGTGATCGCCGCTGAGACTCGCGAACTGACCGCGCTGGCCGCCCAACTGGCGGGCCGGCGGCGTTTGTCTGGCACGCGCGCGGTGGCCTACGCCGAAGCCGGCGAGCATGGCCGGCGGCGCTGGATTGCGGCGGCCAACGGGCCCGGTCCGCGCCTTGCCTCCGCGGCGGTGTGTGCGTTTGCGGCAGAGATGCCGAGCCGTGTGGTGAGCACTGGCTATTGTGGCGCGTTGGACCCGGCGTTGCGCATTGCCGACATTGTGGTGTGCAATCGCGTGCTGGACGCCGATTCAAACGAGCGGTATCTGACCGCCGATGAGTTTGGCGCGACATGCTTGAGCGGCGACCGGGTGATTCAAACTGCGCGCGAGAAACAGTATCTGCATGAGACTACCGGTGCCTCGGTGGTGGAGATGGAAGCGGCGGGCGTCGCGGTAGAGGCTGCGCGTTTGGGTGTGCCGTTCCATTGCATCCGCGTGGTGAGCGATACGGCTCATGAAGACATGGCCGTGGACTTCAATGCGGCGCGCGGAGCCGACGGGCGCTTCCGCACGGGGCCGATTCTGCGGGCGGCGTTGCGTTCGCCCGGCAAGGCTTTGCCGCAACTGGTGCGGCTGGGCGGCCACGCGCGCACGGCGACGGCCAGATTGGGGGACTACCTTGTCACTCACCCCTTCTAGTGCGGCCATGCGCGCGGCGGTTTACGTGGGCGACAGCCGCGTGCAGGTGGACTCCATCCCGGTGCCGGCCGTGGGTGCGGGTGAAATCCTGATTCGCGTGGAAAGCTGCGGCATCTGCCACACGGACCTCAAAAAGATCGAGTACAACCTGCTGCCCGGGCCGCGCGTGTATGGGCACGAAACGGCGGGCGAAGTGGCGGCCGTGGGCGAAGGCGTGGAGAACTTTCGCGTGGGCGACCGTGTGGTGGCCTTCCATCACATCCCGTGCCTCCATTGTTTCTTCTGCGAACGGAAATTGTACGCCCAGTGCCCCGTTTATAAGAAGGTGGGCATCACGGCGGGCTTTGAACCGGCCGGTGGCGGCTTTGCGCAATATGTGCGCGTCATGGACTGGATTGTGCGGCGCGGCGTGGAGAAGATCCCGGACGGCGTCAGCTATGACCAGGCTTGCTTCGTGGAGCCGGTGAACACAATTCTGAAGGGTGTGGAACTGATCGAGCCTCGCGCGGGCGATACCGTGCTGGTGCAGGGGCAGGGGCCGATCGGATTGATCTTCACGCGAATGCTGGCGCTGCGCGGGCGCCGCGTGATTGCCACGGATACCATCCCGCATCGCCGCGAGTTGTCGGTTTCCATGGGTGCGGCCGAGGCGTGGGACCCGCGCGACGTGAACGTAGCTCAACTGGCAAAAGAATTGACGGGCGGACGCGGCGTGGACCTCGTGGTCTCGGCGGTATCGGCACGCGGGTTGGTAGAAGAGGCGGTCCGGTCGTCGCGGCCAGGGGCGCGTATTCTGCTATTCGCCCAAACCTCCGATAAAGAGCGTATCGAGTTGTCTGGTGCCGACATCTGTTTGGGTGAGCGGGTGCTGCTGGGGTCCTACAGCGCCTCGGTTGACCTACAGAAGGAGTCTGCCCGCTTGGTCTTCAGTGGTGATTTGCGCGTGGAGGAACTGATCTCGGATCGGATTCCTCTCGACGAATTTGAGCGTGGTGTTGCACTCGCGTTGCATCCGGATGCTAAATCTTTGAAAATAATAGTTCAGCCACAGAGGTTGCTCTAGTGACACAAAAAATGATGGCGGCGGTACTATACGGCAAGGAGGACCTTAAGGTTGAGCCTGTTGCAGTACCCTCCATTGAACCCGGTGACATTCTGGTGCGCGTCAAGGCCGCGCTAACGTGCGGTACCGACGTGAAGGTCTTTCGGCGCGGCTATCATGCCCGCATGATCGTGCCGCCTGCGTTGTTCGGCCATGAGTTGGCGGGCGACGTGGTGGCGGTGGGGTCGGCGGTGACGAATTTTCGCGTCGGGCAGCGTGTTGTAGCGGCGAATTCAGCGCCGTGCGGCGACTGTTTTTATTGCCGGAAGAACAACGAGAATTTGTGCGAGGACCTGTTGTTCAACAACGGGGCCTACGCCGAATACGTGCGGTTGCCAGCGCGCATCGTGGAGAAGAACACTTACGTCATTCCCGAGCACGTGAGCTATCAGGACGCCGCGCTTTCTGAGCCGCTGGCGTGCGTGATGCGCGGGCTGGAGGAAACCAATCTGCGCCCGGACGATACGATTGCCGTGATCGGCCTCGGGCCGATCGGCATGATGTTTGTGCGCCTGGCCAAAGTGCGCGGCGCGCGCGTGATTGCGATTGGCCGCCGCAAGGCGCAGGCGGACCGCGCGGCGCGGTTGGGCGCGGACGACGTGCTGGTGAGCGACGGCAACGACATTGTGAGCGAAGTGCGGCGCCTCACGGGCGGGCACGGCGTTGACGTCGCGATTGAAGCCGTTGGCGTGCCGGAGATCTGGGAACAGGCGGTGCGGATGGTGCGGCGCGGGGGCACGGTGAACTTCTTCGGCGGTTGCCCGTCGAACACCGTGGTGAGTCTCGATACGCAACTGCTGCACTATTCGGAAATCACGTGCAAGGCCAGCTTCCACTTCACACCCCGGCACGTGAAGGCGGCGCTCGATTCGGTGAGCCGCGGCGAGATCACGGCGAAGGATTTCGTGAATCGCGTGGAGCCGCTCGAGAACCTCCTCGAAGTGATGCGCCACCTGATGAGCCACAACGGGCATCTGAAAACCGCTATCATCCCGTAAGGTGTTTCTCCAGCCGAAAGACTTTGTGGCGGACCGGGCGGCGATGGGCGGCGTGTGGACGCCGCACGAGTCGATTGCCTATACGCGGTGGCTGGCGACGCATCATTACGAGAATTTTCATGTGGTCAGCTTTCTGTTGCCCAAACATCTGCACCAGGATTTCTATAACGTCTATTCGTTCTGTCGTTGGGCGGACGATCTGGGCGATGAGATCGGCGACACGCAGGAGAGCCTGCGGTTGCTGGAGTGGTGGCGTGGGGAGACGGCGCGTTTGTATGAATCGCGCGAGGCGGCGCATCCGGTATTCGTGGCGCTGCGCGACACCGTTATGCGCCACGAACTGCCGTCTGAGCCCTTCTTCGACCTGATCCGCGCGTTTGTGCACGACCAAACCGTCACGCGCTATGAGACGCTCGATGACGTGTACGGCTATTGCCGCTACTCGGCGAATCCGGTCGGGCGGCTGGTGCTGTATCTGGGCGGGTATCGGGATGCAGAGCGGCAGCGCATGTCCGATGCGACGTGCACCGGGCTGCAACTGGCGAACTTCTGGCAGGATGTTTCGGTGGACCTCGGCAAGGACCGCATCTACATTCCGCTCGGTGTGCTGCGCAAGCATGGTGCGAGCGAAGCGGATGTGTTGGCGCGGCGCTCGACGCCGGGTTTTCGCGCGGCGATGGCGGAACTGGTGGCGGGCACGCGTGAGCTGTTCGCCGTGGGATTGCCGCTGGCGCGCACGGTGGACCGGCGGCTGGCGCTCGATCTGGAGCTGTTCAATCGTGGCGGCCTCAAGATTCTGGACAAAGTGGCGGCGCAGGACTATGACGTGTTGTCGACGCGGCCGCGCACCGGCAAGGTGGAGCGGGTGGCGCTGCTGATCGGGTCATTAGTGCGGTGGGCATGGGCAGCCGCGGCTTAGCAGAGTCGTACGCGCACGTCCGCGCGGTGACGCGGGTGCGGGCGAAGAACTTCTACTACGCATTTGTGCTGCTGGACCACGCCCGGCGCGATTCGTTGTGCGCGATCTATGCGTTCATGCGGCACTGCGACGATTTGAGCGATGAGCCGGGCGCGAAGGCCGAGGCGCTCGAAGCGTGGCGCGCGGAGATGACGGCGGCGCTAGACGGGCGTGGCGTTGACGGGCCGCGGTGGCCGGCGTTCGTGGATACGGTGCGGCGTTACCGGATTCCGCACCAGTATTTGCACGACATGATCGACGGCGTGAGTTCGGACTTGGTGCGCACGCGCTTTGCGGCGTTCGATGAACTCTACCGCTATTGTTATCAAGTGGCGTCCCTGGCGGGGCTGTGCGTGATGCACATCTTCGGCTACCGGGGCGGGGAACACGCGTTGGAACTGGCGGAGAAGTGCGGGATTGCGTTTCAGCTCACCAACATTCTGCGCGATGCGGGAGAGGACTACCGGTTGGGGCGGATCTACTTTCCGGCCGAGGATCGCGCGCGGCATGGCGTGAGCGAGACGGACTTCGGCGGAGCGGCGTTGACGCCGGCGTTGCGGGCGCTGCTGGAGGATTACGGCGCGCGGGCGCGGGGTTACTACGATGAGTCGCGGCCGCTGATCGAACTCGTAGACCCGTCGTGCGGGGCGTCGCTGTGGGCGCTGATTGAGATCTACTCGCGGCTGCTCACGCGGATCGCGGCGCACCGCTACGAAGTACTGGGCGAGCGCATTCGATTGTCGACGCTGGAAAAGCTCGGCCTCGTCGCGCGCGGGATAGTGGGTGCGGTGCCCTCGGGCAACGCACTTGCCCGGTATCGATCGCCTCGCTAGCCCGCCGCCGGAACGGCTCGCCCGACTCTCCGCGCGGCCGCGGGCGATTGGGTTCCACAACGAATACCTATCGACGCTGACCGAGTTTCATCCGCTGCTGGCCCCGCACATGCGCCGCGTGGCGCTCGCGTGGGCGGCGCGCGAGTCGGAAGAGCCGGCGGCGCTCGCGGCGCGGTTTTTTATGGCAGGCGGCCCGCTCACGCCGGCGGAGTTGCTGGCGTTGTTGGGCGCGGATCTGTGCGATACGTTGACGGCGGCAAAGGCGGTGCAGGAGGCCGCGGGCCGGTGGACGTGCGCGTTCAAGCTTGAGATTCTCAACGATCTCTACCTGTTCAGCGACGCACTCGACAGCCACCCGGATGCGGTGATGGGCGCGGGCGGTACCTCTTGTATTCTGGCGCGCGCCAGTTATCCGCAGGTGCGGATTGGCGCGGCTCTCGATGTCGGCTGCGGCTGCGGCATTCTGGCGCTGTCCACCGCGTCGGCGGCAGAACGGGTTGTCGCCACCGACATCAATTCGCGTGCGCTCGCGTTGTCGCGCTTCAACGCCGCGGTGAACGGAATTACAAATGTGGAGTTGGCTGAGGGCGCGGACTTTGCGCCGGTCGGCGCGGTGCGGTTCGGTCTGATCGTGTGCCAGCCGCCGTTCTGCCCGAGCACGGAACCGGACCGCGAGATTGTGTATCTACACGGCGGCGCGCGGGGCGATGAGACCGCGCTGCGGTTGCTGGCGGCAGTGCCGGAGCATTTGACACCCGGCGGCCGCGCGATCTTTCTGAGCGATTACCCGCTTGACGATATGCCTCTGGAACAGTGCGTGCGCGCCGCCATTCCCGCGGGCGACGTGCTGGTGACGGTGCAGGAGAAGAATGGCGATGCGCGCGCGTTTGCGACGAACTACGCGCGTGTGCTTGATGGGGGCGCTGGTCTTGAAGAAGCCGCGCAGCATTTGCATGAGCACCTCAAGGCGCAGGGCATCGTGGGGATTTGCCAGGCGGTGGTGATGGTGGCGGGCGGCGATGGGCGTACGGTGCGTACTGTTGTGGTGCCCGGGCCGCGTTGGGAGACGATGCACCGGTCTGACCTGGATCGCGCGATGCGCGTGCAGCGCACGCCAGCCGAGGATGTGGCGAACATGTGCTTGCGCCTGACGCCGGGATGCACGGCGTTGTTTGCGCAGGACGAGCCGTTTGCGCCGAAGTTGCCTGGGCGGTCGACGACGATACTGCCCAAGGGTGACGCGTGGCTGGGACCGCTGGAACTGACGGCGTCGGGGTTTCAACTGCTCCATGCGATTTGCCACGCGCCGTCGGTGGCGGCGGGCGTAGCGGAGTTGACAGAGG